>CAZPVJ010000119.1:0-57530 GCA_964590005.1 uncultured Alteromonadaceae bacterium
CGTTGCCAGGGTATTCACGCAGGTCACGGAAATCTACCATCGACGTTTTTGCCTCATTGGCAATGACGACTGATTTGGCATCCGGTGCGGGCGGCGCGCTGGCACAGCCAGCCAGTATTGAAATGGCCAACAAACTGACAGAAATTTTTCCCACGCTTGATTCTCGCTCTTTGGTTTGCGGTGGATTATCGCCGTGTAGTCCCAACGAGGCAAATCTGCCCCGAGATGATAGACTCTAGGTGATGGAGTCATTCAAGGGACACTGAATGAAAATAAGCGATTACCTGGATCGCGACGAAGTCGCCCGGTTTACTGCCAAGAGTGACGCGCACGCATGGCGCCTGGTGCTTACCAACTGGCTTGCCATTGCCCTTATCCTGGGGGTGGCGGGGGCCTATCCGAATATAGTGACGATTCCCGCTGCGCTGATACTGCTGGCCGGCCGGCAATTGGGCCTGGCCGTGTTGATGCATGAGGCGGGGCACAGGACTTTGTTCAGGACGCCCTGGCTGAACGACGTCATCGGGCAGTACTTTTGTGCACTTCCGATTTTTAACGATATGCCTTCCTATGCCCGCGGTCACCTGGCGCACCACCAGAAGGCGGGCACCCACGACGACCCGGACCTGCCCAATTATGAGGCCTACCCCGTAAGCAGGGCGAGTTTTCGGCGCAAGGCGATTCGTGATCTCACAGGCCAGACCGGCTTGAAGCTACTGGTTTACCTGGCACGGGGCACGTCGGGGGTGATGAGCCGGGAGCCGGGGAAATCAGGCAGTACATTCCCTCTGCAACTGGCAGCACAGGGTGCGCTGTTTGCCGTGCTCTGGGGTTTTGGCATTGGCTGGACCTACCTGCTGTGGTTTGGCGCTTTCATGACCGTGTTCATGTTTATTATCCGGGTACGCCAGGTTGCAGAACATGCAGTAGTGCCGGATCTCTACGATCCTGATCCGAGGATGAACACCCGGACTGTCGACGCGCCATGGTGGCAAAAAGCGCTGTTTGCGCCCAATGGGGTTAACTACCACATGGAACATCACTTCATGGCGAGCGTACCCTGTTACCGACTGGCGGCACTGCGCGAACACCTCCGTCGTAAAGAGGCTTTGGTCGGCGTGCCACAGTTTCATGGCTACGGCGCGCTGTTGCGTCACGCAGTGAGTTAGCCCTTATCGCTATTTTCAGAAGGCAATGGACAATGCCGCTAGATGCTAAAGCTCGTGTATTCACGCTGATGGCTGTGCTGGCGGGGATGCTCCTCTTCTCGTTCCCTGCAGCCGCGGAGACCTTCGACCAGCAGGTTGAATCACTGGTGCGGCCCATGGCCAATGGTCTCGCGAACGTGGTGTTTTACAAAATCAATCTTTTTGGCCAGCCGTTCCCGCTGATCGTACTCTGGCTGGCTGTTGCCGCGTTGTTTTTCACATTTTACATGGGGTTTATCAATATACGGGGCTTCGGCCTGGCCGTGCGTCATGTGCGTGGCCATTTTCACAACCCCGAGGCCCGTGGCGAGATTTCACATTTCCAGGCGGTGGCAACAGCGGTGTCGGGTACGGTGGGCATTGGCAATATTGGCGGGGTTGCTGTTGCGATTGTAATTGGTGGACCCGGTGCCGCGTTCTGGTTAATCGTGGCTGGCTTTCTCTCTATGTCGACGAAGCTGGTGGAGTGCACGCTGGGCGTGAAGTATCGCAAGCACAATCCCGACGGCTCTGTCTCCGGTGGCCCCATGTACTACCTGGAACGTTACTTGTCCGATCGCGGTGCCCCGCGGTGGGGTAAATGCCTGGGTGGGTTTTATGCCTTGTCGCTGGTCATAGGGTGTCTGGGTATCGGCAACATGTTTCAGTCCAACCAGGCCTACGTTCAGTTCGTGGTGATTACCGGGGGCGAGAACAGCTTCTTCGCTGACAAGGGTTGGTTGTTCGGGCTGGCGATCGCCGCGACGGTGGCCGTCGTGATTATCGGTGGCATTCGCTCGATCGCCAGGGTCGCCGCGCATATTGTGCCGTTTATGGCCCTGCTGTATGTCTTTTCTGCGCTCATTATAATTGCCATGAGCTGGCAGCATGTACCCGGCGCGATCGCGTTAATCATAGGAAACGCCTTCACCATGGAAAGCGCCACGGGTGGAATGGTCGGGGCGATCATTGTGGGATTTCAGCGCGCGCTGTTTTCCAATGAGGCGGGTATCGGCTCTGCTTCGATAGCTCACTCGGCGGTTCAGACCGATGAGCCTGCGTCAGAGGGGTTGGTTTCGCTACTGGAACCTTTCATCGATACGGTGGTGATCTGTACCCTGAGTTCACTGGTGATTGTGACGACCGCCTATCCTTACGGCATTATTGAAACGGGTGTGGAGGGAATCGCGTTAACCTCTGCATCTTTTGAGCACCATGTTAGCTGGGCGCCTTATCCGCTGGCAGTGGCGGCTCTGTTGTTTGCCTTTTCGACCAGTATCTCCTGGTCCTATTACGGCCTGAAAGGGTGGACCTACCTGTTCGGTGAGGGTATGGCCACGCAGCTGCTATTCAAGGGTATTTTTTGTGCGTTTATCGCGCTTGGGTGCATGATACAGCTGTCTGCGGTCCTCGACTTTTCGGATGCGATGGTATTTCTCATCGCCATTCCTAACATCCTCGGGCTTTACTTCTTCGCGCCCGAAGTAAAGCGCGAAGTAAATGACTATATGCGCCGGATCAAGGCCGGCGAGGTACACGTCAACAGCGACTGATTAACACGCCGACGGCTTAATAGGGCTTGTCGCCATCGATGGTGATGCGCTCCATTCGTCGATATTCTGGAAAATAATCGTTCACGGGTTTGTGCTGGGTGCTGCGATTGTCCCAGATCGCAATGCTGTTTACCTGCCATTTGAATCGACAGGTGTACTCTGGGGTAGTGCAGTGCTGGTAAAGGAATTCCAGTATTGCCTTACTCTCCGCTGTACGCATACCCTCGATGTGCGTCGTGAACAGGCTGTTGACAAAGACTACCTTTTTACCTGTTTCGGGGTGGGTGCGAATGACCGGGTGTCGCACGGGAGGATTGGCTGCCACGGCATCGGCCAGGCGTTCCCGGCCCCCTGGCTCGGCGAGGCTTTCGCGAAAACCATGAGAAAAGTCATGTACTGCAATCAGGCCCTCAAGAAACGCCTTCATGGGTGCCGACAGGCCCTCATAGGCCGCTGTCATGCTGGCCCACATGGTGTCACCGCCTTTTGTAGGCGAGACGGCGCAGCGCAGTACCGTGCCCATAGGTGGGTGTTCCCGGAATGTCATATCCGAGTGCCACGCCTCTATTTTGGTGGGCTTATCAGGCGTGCTCTCAAGTATCGTGATCTCGGGGTAATCGGGTACGGTGTCGTAGGCCGGGTGGGTTTGCAGTGGACCAAAAGTCAGCGCGAGCGCTCGCTGGCGTTCGGGGCTGATATCCTGATCGCGAAAAAAGATCACTTCGTAGCTGTTAAGCAACTTGTGTACGCGCTGAATATCGTCGGCGTCCATATCCTGCGACAGGTCTAGACCGTATATCTCAGCGCCCAGCGCGCCCGCGACGGGTATAATGTCCAACATGTACTTGCCGTCCTCCAGGCTTTAATTTCGCGCAGAATATTAGCATTGCGCGCCGCTTTTTTTCGAGCAGAATTCTATCTCAATCCGGCTCAAAAACAGGTAGGCTGAGCGTGATTTTAAGTCCTGGCGAGCCGTTGGTCGCATATATTGTGCCACCGTGCTGCTCAGCAATACGTCGTGCTATAGCCAGTCCCAAACCATGGCCACCGCTGTCCCTGGAGCGGGCATCATCGAGGCGGTAAAAGGGCTCGAAAATACGGTCCAGGTCCTGCTCGGGTACCCCTGGCCCGGCATCCTGAATGCTTATCCGATACAGGTCCCCATCCCGGGAAAGCGCTATTTTTACCGCTGAGTCTCGAGGCGTATGTTTGATGGCATTCCGGACGATATTCTCCAGGCACTTGTGCAGCAGGTCCTGTGTCGAGGCGACCACCGCCTGATCCACCTTACAGTTGAGTTCAATCTGTTTATTCTGCGGCTCCGCCTCGAACTGCGCGTCCCTTGCAATGCCCTGTAGAAGGACAGCCAGGTCGATGTGCCGGTCCAATACGGTGTTTTCAACCTGGGCGGAAAGCAACTGCGCTATCAGTTCGTCCAGTCTCCCGGTTTCATCTTCCACCCGTTGCAGGTATTCGCGATAGCGCTCGGGTTGATCCTGGGCCAGTGCCAGTGCGATACGCAGCCTGGCCAATGGAGAGCGCAGTTCGTGTGAGACGTCTGCGAGTAATTGCTTTTGTGATTCGATACGGCGCTGAAGATCATCGGCCATTTGATTGAAGTCCCTGGCCAACTCGTCGGTTTCGTCACCGCCACTGGTGCGCACCGCGATGCGCGTATCCAGTTCACCTGCGGACAGTTGTTTCGACGCTACCCTCAGTCGTCGCAAGCGGTGTGTAACCATGCGAGAGAACAAGTAGCACAGTAGTCCGCTGATCAGGATTGCCAAGGCCAGTCGCAGCAGCGGGCTGGAGCCAAGGACGGCAATGATTGCCCTGGGTGGCCGCCACTGGACAACCGCTTTCAGCGGTCCTGTGTCCTGCCGATAGATGGACTGGACAGCGTAATGAACGCCCCGATGTTCAATGACCCGGTGCCTGCGAGAGGGGCCCTGCCGGCGGGCTGCGAGCCTTGCTGCTGCGGGAGGTACCTCCGCACCGAGGATATCCTTGCCCGATCGGTCAATCAGGAAGATCTGAAGGTCGTGTTTTTGCTTTGCCTGACGGACCAGCTGCGCTAACTCGTCACGCTCGGCATTTTGCAGGCTATAGCTCAGCCGCAGCATAAACTGTGGAGGTGGTCCGGGTCTGTCGCCGCGGCCTGTAACGCTGCCGGGTAGCGTATCGAAGTACTGGTTGGCCAGTAGCCAACTGCCCAGTACGGTCACCGTGATTAACCAGAACCCGATAAAAACCTTGATGAATAGCGAGCCGCGCACGGTCAATGAATGCCCGGTGTCACGGCGAACTGGTAGCCGGCACCTCTTACGCTGACAATCAGGTTCTCACCCCCTTCGGCAGCGAGTTTTTTTCGTATCTTGCTGACATGTACGTCAACGCTGCGATCGTAAGCCGACAGAGGTCTGCCCAGTGCTTCCGCGCTCAACGTATCCTTGTCGACAACCTGGCCCGCGCGAGCCAGCAGGCAAAGCAGCATATTGAACTCAGCGCTGGTTAACGGCAGTTCCCGACCCTCATAGGTGGCGCTGCGACTGGCGCTGTCAGCGGCGGTTGATCCAACCACAACCAGGGTCTGCCGCGATTCGGCGGGTGCAGCGCGACGCAGTACGGCGCGCAGCCTCGCGGCAAGCTCCCGGGGGTTGCAGGGCTTGGGGAGGTAGTCATCAGCCCCCATTTCAAGCCCCAGGATGCGGTCATTATCGTCTCCGCGTGCTGTCAGCATAACGATGGGAACGCGACTGAATTCCCGAATCTTGCGCAGGACTTCCAATCCCTGCATGCCCGGCAACATGATATCCAAAACGATGGCTGCCGGTGCTTCTTTCCGGCACAGGCGTACCGCCTCGCTGCCATCGTGAACAGCACGGGTACTGAAGCCCTCCAGCGACAGGAAGTCAGCGAGTAATTCGCACAGCTCCTCGTCATCGTCTATCAGTAGGACATGTTCGGTCATCTCGCCCCGGTATCTGTCATATCAACCCTAGTTTGGAGAAAGGTGCAGCTACTGTCACCTGCACTTAACGGCTTAGCGCAGTTCTTAACAATTCTTAACCCTCAGCGCTGAGATCTGGGGCGGGGGGCAAGGTTCTATTTCGGAATGAATGTGGTAACTTTAAGGGGTCTCGTTGTTAACCGGCAATAGCGAAATCTAGGGATAGGAGGGTGTTATGCGCTGGACGGATATTGATCAACAAGTGTGCTCTGTTGCCAGGGCCCTGTCTGTTGTGGGTGAACGATGGACGCTATTGATTATGCGGGATGCCTTTCTAGGTACCCGTCGATTTGATCAATTTCAGCGCAATCTTGGCATTACCCGCCATCGCTTATCGGAACGACTCAGCAAGCTTGTTGAGCAGGGCGTTCTGGTTAAGGTGCCTTATCACGAAAAGCCCTTGCGGTATGAGTACCGCTTAACCCGGAAAGGCCTGGCTCTGTATCCAGTCCTCATGAGCCTTGGCCGTTGGGGCGATGACTGGATGAGCGATGACAGTGGTGTGCCACTGGAATACGTGCATGAAAAATGTGGTCATAAGGCCCGACCAGTGCTTACCTGCAGCGAGTGCGGTGACCCCTTGCGACCGGAAGAGGTAAAGCCCCAGTTGGGTCCGGCGCTTCAGGAGTTGCTTGCCCAGGGGGTTGACCCCGAAGCCGAACCGGGTATTCCGGCGCTGATTCGAAAGGCACTTTGAGACTTAACATTTGTTAATGCGGTACCAGCCGGGTTTCTTCACAATCATTCCTGTTTCAGCTTTCGTTTGAGGCGAGACAGGGAGACCGCATCGACGCCGAGGTAGGAGGCGATGTGGAATTGCGGTAGCTTTGCCAGTAGTTCCGGCTCATTGGATTCCAGCCAACGGTACCGCTGTTCGGCATTGCCGGTTAGCAGGATGGCCTCTCGCTGCTCGTTGCGGATGAACGCCTCGGACAGCAAGGCAATGACGCTTTTACCCAGTTCCGGGTTGCCGGGGGCCTGGCCGTAAAGTTGGCGAAAGTTGATGGCGAGTACCGTGGTGTCTTCCAGGGCCTCAATTGTGAATGGCGCGGTGGAATCGGTCATAGCGGCGCTGACGGCGCCGACGAAATTGCCGGGGCCAAAGAACGCCTTGTTGCGTTCCTTGCCATCAGCGCTGGTATAGAACAGGCGTAGCAGTCCGCTGTGAACCAGGAAGAGCCGGTTGCTGGTGTCTCCCGCCCGGACCAGAGAATCCTGGGCCCGAAAGCAGAGCGGCAGAGGCTCGGCCAGAAAATTGGCCAGTAAATCAGGACGACTTATCCGACCCTCGTTGGACCAGTGGTCTAGAATAGATTGAGCAGACAGTGATTCGTTCACGACAGATACAGGAGAATGACGATGTCAGAAGCAGCAAACAGTATCATAATGAATGCCGATGTGGCGGAATCCATGATGCCCGGGGAGAGCGTCGATATCCCCGCTGAGCGAAAACTGCGTAAGGAACGCCTGGCGGCTGCCCTGCGTGTCTTTGGCAAGTTTGGCTTCGATGAGGGGGTTGCGGGTCACATTACAGTGCGCGATCCCGAGCACCTTGACCATTTCTGGGTAAATCCCATGGGCCGATCCTTCAAGCAGATGACTGTGTCAGACCTGCTGCTGGTCAATCATACCGGCGAAGTGGTGGAAGGCAGCGGCCTACTCAATGGTGCGGCATTCACGATCCACTCGCAGATTCACATGGCGCACCCCGAGATTACCGCTGCGGCGCACTCTCATTCGGTATATGGCAAGACCTGGTCCACCCTGGGTCGACTGCTTGACCCGATCACCCAGGATGCCTGTGCCTTCTATGATGACCATGTGCTGTTTGACGATTTCACCGGCGTGGTCCTGGATAATACTGAGGGCGAGCGTATAGCGGCTGCCCTGGGCGACAAGAAGGCAGCGATACTGCAAAACCATGGACTGCTAACGGTAGGACATAGCGTTGATGAGGCGGCCTGGTGGTTTGTCACCATGGAGCGCAGCTGCCAGGCTCAGCTAATGGCTGAAGCTGTCGGCAAGCCAGTGATCATCAAGCCGGAATTTGCGAAACAAACCCGCGAGACTGTCGGAAACCACCTTGCGGGCTGGTTCAGTTTTCAGCCCCTGTATGACGTTATTGTCGCCGAGCAACCAGAACTGCTGGAATAGGCGCTGATTTTCACACTCAGCACTGGCGACCAAACCGCTTGTTGCACATGCAAAAGCCCCGCTGTTTGAGCAGCGGGGCTTTTTTGTGCAGGGCGCCTACGCCTGGCTTGCTGCCAATGCCTGGTCGATGTCAGCGATGATGTCATCGACGTGCTCAATACCCACGGAAATGCGGATCATTTCTTCGCTTACCCCGGCGGTGGCCAGCTCCTCGGCGTTGAGTTGGCGATGCGTTGTGCTCGCCGGGTGACAGGCCAGTGATTTGGCATCGCCGATGTTGACGAGCCGCAGTATCATCTGCAGCGCGTCAATAAAGCGCGCGCCCGCCGCCATACCGCCGTCGATTCCGAAACTTAATATACCGGACGCGCGGCCACCGCAAATACGCTGGCAGGCCTCCCGGTACGGACTGTCTGGCAGCGTGGCATAGTTGACCCACTTGACCTGCGGCTGGGCCTGCAGGTGGGCGGCCACTTTCTCTGCGTTCTCACAATGCCTCTCCATCCTCAGGCCCAGGGTCTCCAGACCCTGCATGATCTGGAAGGCACTGTTAGGTGACAGGCAGGCGCCCGTATTACGCAGCGGTACGACACGACAGCGCCCGATAAATGCGGCCTCTCCGAAGCCCTCCGTATAGATAACGCCGTGATACGACGGGTCCGGTGTGGTCATCACAGAAAACCGTTCCGGGTGCGCTGACCAGTCGAACTTGCCTGAATCGATGATGGCCCCGCCGATGGTAGTACCATGCCCGCCTATGTACTTGGTTAGGGAGTGAATACTGATGTCCGCGCCATAATCGAATGCGCGACAGAGAAAGGGTGTTGCCACGGTATTGTCGACAATCAGCGGAACGCCCGCGTCATGGGCTATATCAGCCCAGCGCTGTATATCGACAATATTGCCCGCCGGGTTGCCGATTGATTCGCAAAACAGGGCCCGCGTATTCTCATCAATCAGGCTTTTTACCTTGTCAAAATCATCCGCCTCGGCGAAACGTGTTTCTAGCCCCTGTCGCGGGAATGAGTGGGCGAACAGGTTGTATGTACCACCGTACAATTGGGACGTGCTGACGATATTACAGCCCACCTCTGAAATCGCCTCGATGGCGTAACGGATCGCTGCCATTCCGGACGAGACGGTCAGCGCGCCTATACCGCCCTCCAACTCCGTGAGGCGTTGCTCCAGGACGGCGTTGGTCGGATTCATTATGCGGCTGTAGATGTTGCCAGGTACTGCCAGGTTAAACAGGTCAGCCCCGTGCTGGGTGTCGTCGAATGTGAATGAGGTGGTCTGGTAAATAGGGGTGGTTGCAGCATTTGTCGCTGGATCGCCTTCGTATCCCGCATGCAGCGCGATGGTTTCGGGTTTCATTAAGTACTCCTTGTTCCCGCGTCTAGAGAAGTTTTACGCAAGGGAGCTTAGCAGAGCCCCCGGCACTGGCAAGTCGTCTACAATGATCTGAGTGACTGACTGTCTGGAGGTAGATTCTCCTTGAATCCATTACGCTGGGGACTCGTTCCGCAGATTTTGCTGGGTGTGGCACTGGGTGCTCTTGTGGGTGTTGCACTACCGGGTATCGCTATTGAACTGGGGCTGCTGGGTCAGCTGTTTGTGGGGATGCTCAAGGCAGTGGCGCCGCTCCTTGTACTGTTGCTGGTTATGTCAGCGATTGCGAACAAGCATGAAACGGGCAGTGACGGTCGAAAGACGCTGGTAACTCTCTTTTTGTATTTGCTCGGCACCGTGAGTGCGGCTGCGGTTGCGCTGACATTGAGTCAGCTGTTCCCGCAGACTATTTCGTTGGAAGGGGCGGCCGGGGGCAGCCCGCCGGTGGCGCTCTCATCCGTGCTGTCTGATGTCCTGTTCAAGCTGATCGATAACCCGGTTAACGCGCTGTTAACCGGTAATTTTCTCGGCTGCCTGACCTGGGCGATATTGTTGGGTATAAGTTTTCGAGGTGCCTCCGGCGAGTTCAAAGGGCATCTGCAAACCTTCGCCGATGCGGTCAGCAATATCGTGGGGTATGTTATCCGCCTCGCGCCACTGGGTATTTTCGGTCTGGTCGCAATTACCGTGGCGAGCGTGGGGCTGGCCGCTTTGGCGAACTACGCCAGCCTGGCCTTACTGCTGGTGGTTTGTATGTTGATCGTTGCTCTTGTGATCAACCCCATTATTGTTTTTACACTGACCGGCAGAAACCCGTTTCCAGTGATCATTCGGTGCCTTGAGGAGTCGGGTATCACCGCTTTCTTCACGCGCAGTTCCGCCGCGAATATTCCGGTCAACCTTAACCTGGCCAGGAAGCTTGGCATCAGTGAAGAGCTGTACAGTGTCACCATCCCTATCGGGGCCACGGTGAATATGGCAGGTGCAGCCATTACCATCACTGTGCTGACGCTGGCAGCGGTCAATACATTGGGCATTGAGGTGTCTTTCGGCGCGGCCTTGTTGCTGTGCGCGGTCGCAGCGCTTTCCGCCTGTGGGGCGAGTGGCGTGCCTTCGGGGAGCCTGCTGCTGGTACCTCTGGCGTGCTCACTCTTTGGCATACCGCTCGATGTTTCAATGCAGGTAGTCGCGGTCGGGTTTATCGTCAGTGTGATACAGGACTCCGCGGAAACCGCGTTAAACTCCAGTACCGACGTTGTCTACACCTATGCCGTGGACAGCTTCGGGCGTCGTGAAGCCTGAGCCAGTCAAGATGCTATTTTCCGGTTATTTGCGAGCGGTTCCGCGCGTCGTCCAGGTGTTGGCAGAGGGTCTGTGCACCCTTCACGAGTCTCGCCGTTGGTCGCAGTATCAGGTCCGGGTCAACGGAGTAAAGCGTGTCGTTGCGTACTGCTTTAAGTGCGGGGTAGGCCCGCCATTGCTCCAGCCACGCCGGTCTCTCCCGGCTCATCCCGCTGGCTACGATAACGTCCGGGTCGCGATCAAGTATGGATTCGATGCTCACCCGTGGCGCCAGGACCTTGGTGTCGCTGTAGATGTTGCGGCCACCACACAGATCGATAATCTCGTTGATCATGTGATCGCCCCCTAGTGTCTGTAGGGGCTCGTGCCATATCTGGTAAAAAACACCGAGACGCTGGACGTCCGTTCGTGATTTGCGCAGTTGCTCAATAGTTCGCTCCAGCCGCAATGCTTCGGCGCCTGCGGTCGCAGTAGCCCCGGTCAGCGTGCCAAGATTCTCAATACTCCGGTAGAGTTCCTGAAGGTCTCGCAGCTCGTCCACGTAGATGGGTATGCCAACAGTGGACAGTCGCTCCAGGGCCTGTGGTCCGTTGCCCGACCCCCACATTACGATCAGGTCAGGTTTTAAGGCGACGATACTTTCCAGGCTGAACGCGTTGAAGCTGCCCACTAATGGCAATTCACTGGCCTCTGGGGGAAAGTTGCTGAAGCTGACCGTGCCGACGATGTGTGGGCCACCGCCGGCACTGTAGAGATTTTCAACGAGGTGAGGTGCCAATGTCACCACGCGACGCGCGGGCGCTGCAATCTCAACGGTGCGATTGAGTGAGTCTGTAACAGTGATGGTCGCCCGTGCTGCTGGCACTACACACAGCAACAATAGCCAAAGCAGTGCTGAATGGCACCAACCCCGCCTTATGTCAGGCCGGTACGACAATGGGATAGCCCTGCGTCGGATGGCGTTGAATGATGACCTGCGTGTCAAACAGCCTGGCGAACATCTCCGGCTGGTATATGGCCTCTGGTGTCCCCTGATTGACCTGTCTTCCCTGGTCCAGAACCAGGATGTAATCGGCGACACTGGCCAGCAGATTAAAATCATGAACAACGAGTAGAACCGCGCAAGACTTTGCTTTCAGTCCCTGGATGACTTCGACCAGTTGCTGTTGGTGAGCAAGGTCCAGCGCGGTTGTTGGCTCATCGAGCAACAGCAGTCGGTTTTTCATACTGTCGTCATCCCAGATCTGCGCCAGCACCCTGGCCAGCTGCACACGTTGTTTTTCACCGCCAGAGAGTTGGGTATAAAGCCTTCCGCGCAAGCGTTCTATGTCTGCACACTTAATGGCCGTATCGACGATGCGCAGGTCTTCTTCGTATCCGCCGGTGTGGGGCGTCCGCCCCAGCATCACGACTTCATCAACCGTGTAGGGAAAATTCAGCAGCGAAAACTGGGGCAAATAGGCGAGTTGGCGGGCACGTTCACGCGCCGTCAACGTGTTATTGTCGACGCCGCTTAGCGTGATCGTTCCTTGCTCAGCAGGGAAGTCCCCCGCGATCAGTTTTAACAGGCTGGTTTTGCCGGCACCATTAGGCCCCACGACGCCCAGGGCGGACCCAGGTTCTACCGACAATGAGATATCTGTCAGTAGTGGACTTCCCCAGGGCGAGGTGCTGGCTCCGACCAGCTCGACTGCACTCATGACTGCATTCCGTAGTGGTGCCTTTGGCGCAGCAGCGATATGAAAAACGGAACGCCCAGAATGGCTGTGATAATTCCTACGGGCAATTCCGTCGGTGCCAGTGCGGTGCGGGCGACTGTATCGGCGATGACCAGCAATAAGGCGCCTGCCAGAGCCGATGCGGGGAGCAGGTAGCGATGATCGGGCCCGATAAGCAGTCGTACGACATGAGGAATCACCAATCCTACAAAAGCAATCGTGCCGACGAGCGCAACCGACGTGCCCACCCCCAGTGCGACCCAGGTCACCAGGGCGAACTTGGTGCGATCAATATCGACCCCCAGGTGACGTGCTTCAGACTCCCCAAGCAGTAGCGCGTTGAGCGCGGTGGCATAGCGGGGCAGCACAGTGACCATCGCGCCACAGACGATAGCGCCCAGGGTGAGTCGCGCATAACTTGCACCCTCCAGTCCGCCCATTTTCCAGAGACTGATGCGGCGTAACATTTCGTTATCGACAAAAAACTCGAGTAGGCTGCCCAGTGCGCCGGCCAGTGCGGTGATCGCAATGCCGGCGAGCAACATGGTAGCCACTGATGTGCCGTTGGGGGAGGTTGCCAGCCGATAGACAAACAATACTGCCAATACACCCCCTAGAAACGCGCCAAGGGATATCAGGGTCAGGCCGGCATAGCCTACCAGCAACTGCTGCCCGGTAACGATGGCTAATGCGCCGCCAAGCGAAGCGCCCGCGGTGACCCCCACCAGCGAGGGATCTGCCAACGGGTTTCGAAAAAGGCCTTGCATCGCTACGCCGCTGACGGCCAGGCAGGCGCCCATTACAGCTGCCAGGAGTATGCGTGGAAGGCGAATCCTGGCGACAATCATTTCAGCCTGGTCTGCCCGAGGACCCTGGCCTATTCCCAGTAGTCCCTGCAGTGACTCGACGGCGGAAAGGGGTGCGGCGCCGTGGCTGAGTCCGATGAGCATCGCCAGGGGCAGTGCCAGTGCCAGCGTCAGAATGAGCAACCTGGCAGCTTTGACCCGGCCGCCTCGCGCATCGATATTAGTAGTCAACGCCCTTGCGCGCCTTTATCCCACTATTGAACGCGTGTTTGACTTCCTTCACCTCCGATACCGTATCCATAATGCTTTGGAGTGCGCTACCACCCCCGCGGCCCGTGACCACGACGCTTTGCCCGTGGGGCCTTTTGGCCAGGGCGTTGAGTATCTCGTCCTCAGGCAGGTATTTGTAGGCGATCATGTAGGTGAGTTCGTCCAACACAACAAGATCGTAGGAGGGGTCATTCAGCATCGGTACAACGTGTTCCCAGGTTTTTTGGGCCGCGGCGATATCAGCGCTGCGGTCCTGGGTATCCCAGGTAAAACCGGTTCCCATCTGGTAGAAATCGACTTGTGGACAGTGTTCGCGCAGATAGATTTCCTCGCCCGACAATTGTTCTCCCTTGATGAACTGGACCACGCCAACCTTATGTCCATAGCCCAGTGCGCGCATCACCATGCCGAAAGCCGAACTACTTTTGCCTTTGCCATTGCCTGTCAACAGGATGGCAACACCACGCTCGGTATCCGCTGCGGCTATACTGGCATCGACATTGGATTTCTGCTTCTCCATTGCCGCTTTGTGCTTGGCCTGTTTTTGGGATTCTTTATCACTCATCGTTCTAGTCTCACCTTTTAGAACGAAAACCTGATGCCCGCATACGCTGCGCGCTCAGAGGTATTATAGGTTGGAATTTCTTCATACTCCTCGTCCAACAGGTTTTCGACCCTGCCGTAAATCTCCAGCGAGTCGATGACAGTAAAGCTCGCATTCAGGTCCAGCAGCTCATAATCGTCCAGTGGCACGCCATCGGAGCCCTCGGCATCGCGAGACAGCCTGGCATTGAGCCCGAGCGTGATTCGGCCTTCCCATGGACGCCAGTTTACGCCCAGGTTGGCGAGGTGTTCCGGTCGAAAAGCCCGGGCGCTGCCTGCTTCGGTCTCGGTATCGTTATAAGTGTAGTTGCCAGACAGCGACACGGTTTCCAGTAGCGGCCAGCTGCCAATGATTTCTATCCCTGTCGACTCGGTTTCACCACTGGACTGGAGGTAGCCGGAAAAGCCGGCGAGGTCGAAGAAGATCTCGTCGTCGATAGTCTGGTCAAAGTAATTGGCTTCCAGATACAGTCCGCCGGGCGCTGTCCAGGCGATACCCACTTCGAAGCCCGCACTCTCTTCGGCGTCAAGTTCTGTCTGGGAAGCGGGTGGGAAGGCGAAGTCGCCTGCGTTGTACGATATCTCGTACAGACTGGGGGCTCGGAAACCAGTGCCATAGCTTCCCTTGAGCTTCAGCTCGCCGTCGCCAAGCGCGCTTAGCCAGGCGCCGCTCAAGCGGTATGAGGTGTGTGTGCCAAAGTCATCGTTGTCGTCATAGCGCGCCCCGGCAGTAATAAACAGTTGGTCACCAAAGCTGCCCTGGTATTCAAGGTAATAGCCGTCCTGGTCACGCTCCTCGTCAAACGTGCCGTCATCTATCGTTTCCGTCTCCAGGTCTACGCCGTAAACAAACTGAACGCTATCGCCTGGTTTGAAGCTACCCAGGTAACTGATTTTGTCCAGTGAGCCTTCAGTGGCAAAGCTGGACTGGCCCTCGGAGAAAAATTCTCTATCGGTATCATTTTCGCTATAAGCCAACTCGTGCGTCAGCTTGCCATGATTGTAGTTGCCCACGACACGCCATACCTGCTGATCGAAATCATCGCTGCAGTCGTTGGTTGGGCTGAAGCTGTCCACGGTAAAGCAATCATCAAACTCATTCTCGCCCTCTACATCCCTGGCAACCAGCCCCAGGCGCAGATCTTCAGAGAGATTCCAGCCCAGCCTCGCATGCACGGTTGTATTGCTGTAGCCGTCGTCGTCACGCAGCGTGGTATCGGTCGTTCGGGCATTGAAACCGTCACTTTCGACATCAGCTAGCGCCAGGCTGAAATCGACAGTGCCGTTGTTGCCACCGATGTGGCCGGCATACTGTTCGGTGCCATAACGACCGGCTTCGGCGCTGAGTTGGCCGGCCAGTCCGGTCTCTGGAGCAAGGCTGGATATGCTGATTACGCCGCCGGCATCTGCGCCATACATGAGCCCCTGTGGTCCACGCAGGATCTCTACTCTCTGGATGCCGGAGCTCAGTAAATGCTCGAATCGCGGACTCACCTGGGTACCGGAAGTATCCGATATATCGATATCATCGATGAGTACCAGCGTGCGGTAACCCTCTTCGCCACGAATTCGCACTGATGTAGAGCTGCCGAGTCCGCCGGCATTGGAAGCCGCTACAGCGGGCTGGCTGCGCAGAATCTCATACAGTGAATGAAAGCCGCGCTGTTGGATCTCCTCGCGATCAATAACGGAAACCGATGTGCCAACCTGCCTGAGCGGCATGGCCACCCTGGATGAGGTGACTATCACTTCTTCAAGCGGAGGGGTCTGCTCTTGTGCGATGGCCGTAGCCGCACTCAACATCACTGGTAGGATCGGGAAAAACTGTTTCATCTTTATGCCTCAATTGCCTTAAATGGGCGATTGAGGGAGGGGGATCAGGAGGCGTCAGGAGCGATCAATCTCGCTCCCGGAGCGCAACCCAAATGGAAGCCCTCCGCTCCATCGTTGGATGTGTGCAGGCAGGTATCGGGCTTTCAGCGGCGTGCTGACTACCGTTGCGGGGGCAGCGGTGGCTTAGGGTAATCCTCACCACACTTCCCATTTAACCTACCCAGACCCTTTCCTTGGCGGCCGGCAGGCACCTGTCACGCGGCGAACTCTAGAGGCTGCCACAGTCAAAGTCAAACCCGATGGACTGCTACATTCCCTGAATTCGCCTACAATCCCTGCATGGGAAAGGAGTGCTGTTAATGACTGTAAGCGCGACTGTTCGTGAGGACATTGGCCGTTTACTTGGCAGAGAGCCACGAGGCCTGCGTGACGTGCCTGTGCGGGACGCGCAAGGTCGTCCAGTGGTGATAAGGGTCGCATCACTGGTCGATGAAGAGCCATTCCCGACCCTGTTCTGGTTGGTTGACCCTCATCTGTGTTACCGAATTGACCAGGAGGAGGCGGGCGGCTTGATTGCGCAACTGCAAGAGCGAGTAGATGCCGATGAGGCTCTGCAGGATGCCATGCGAACCGACCACCGAGCGCACATCGCGCTGCGTAACACCTATATAGAGGCGGGCGATTTGAAGTTGCTGCAGGCATTGGGGTTTTACCAGGTCCTGCAGCAACGCGGTATTGGGGGCATCGCGGATTTTACCCGCATACGATGCCTGCACACCTGGTATGGGTCTCACCTGGTCGTCCCGAATACTATAGGTCGATTATTGGAAGCGCATTGGTCCCGACAGGAGTAGTAGGGCGCTTTACTTTCGCCCATTTTTTACTATAAAATAGTCATAACTAACATATTAGTGAGACGGTTATGCAGTGGTATATCAAATACACAGCCGGCTTGTTCGCGGTTGTACTTATCTCCGCTTGTGGTGAGCAGGTGAGTTCGAGCGCTGCGGGTGCGGAAACCGCCAGTCGGCAATGGGTACCCGAGGATTCGGCCCTGGCTGAGGTTTATGGTCGAAGCTGCCGAAGTTGTCACACCATTGCGGCCACGGGGGCGCCGTTGACCGGCGACGCCGATGCCTGGCGGCCTCGAATGGCAAAGGGTATCAATGTCCTTGTCGACAACGTGGTCAGCGGTTACGGAGGAATGCCGCCCTTTGGACTGTGTATGGATTGTGATGCGGACCAACTGGAAGCGTTAACGCGGTTCATGGCGGCGCCGGGCGGCTCGGGAGACGGCCAGTGAAACTCAACCGTCGGGCCATGCTGGCCGCATTGGCTAGCGCAGCAGTAGCGGGCCTGTCCGGCCCCGTGTCTGCGCAGGCTCCGCAAAAATCCCATGGCAAGCGCCGTCTATCATGGCGGAATTGGTCGGGGTCGCAGCAGTGTTTACCTGAGGCACGGGTTGCACCGGCCACGCTTGCAGAGCTGCAGCAATTGGTCAGGGACGCGCAGGGCGTGATCAGGCCGGTTGGAGCAGGGCATTCGTTTACCCCCCTGGTTCCTACCGACGGTACCATCGTGTCCCTGTCCAGGATGAGCGGTGTGGTATCGCATGATTCGAATACCCTGCAGGCTACGGTGAAAGCGGGTAGCCGGCTTGGCGAGCTGGGGCAGCCACTAGAGGACATCGGGCAGGCCATGATCAATATGCCTGACATCGACGAGCAGGCCCTGGCAGGGTGCCTGGCTACCGCTACTCACGGTACAGGGGCAAATATTGGCTGTATGTCCACTTTCGTCACACGCCTGCAAATGATTAACGCCACCGGCGACCTGGTTGAATGCAGTGCCGACGAAAATCCGGATCTTTTCGATGCCGCCAGGGTATCCCTTGGCTCGCTGGGTATTCTGACCGAAGTGACCTTACAGAACACCGCGCCGTATCGCCTGGTCCGTGAGACGGTATGGAGGAGCCTCGACGAGATCCTTGATATAGCGGACGACCTGGCTGACCAGCACCGCAATTTCGAATTTTTCTACATCCCTTTCTCGGGGATGGGTTTTACCGATGCCCATGACTTGACCGTAGAGGCCGTCAGTAGCACAGAGCGTATCGACGGTAACGACGCTGTTGAGGACCTCCGGCTCGCCAGGGACTGGTTGGAATGGTCGCCCAAAGTGCGTGAACTGATCCTGGGCAGTTACATGAAAACGCTGGCGGACGAGCGCGTGGTGGAAAGCTCCTGGAAAAATTACGCCAGTGAGCGCAACGTGCGCTTCAACGAAATGGAGTATCATCTTCCCAGGGAAAACGGGCTTGCGGCCTTGCGCGAGATTCGGGCTGCCCTGGAGTCGCTCCACCACGAGGTGTTCTTTCCGATAGAGGTGCGTTTTGTCAAGGGCGACGATATCTGGTTGAGTCCCTTCTACCAGCGTGATACCTGCTCTATCGCTGTGCACCGCATCTTTGACGAGGATTTCAAGCCGTACTTTGCCACCATAGAACCCATCATGCGCCGTTACGGTGGCCGGCCTCACTGGGGTAAATTACACACCCTGGGTCCAGCTGAACTTCGCGAAATGTATCCTCGCTGGGACGACTTCATTGCCCTGAGGCGTGACCTCGACCCACAGGGACGTTTTATGAACGACTATCTTCAGACGCTGTTTGCCTGAGTGGGGGAGTGTGTTCGTGAAGCGTAGGAACCTGATTCTCGCCGCTGCTGGCGCCGCCGCAGCCGGTACTTATCTGCTGAGGCCAACGGATCATGGTGGGCCGCATTCGGCGTATTTTGGGCGACTCAGTGATTCGTTGGATGCGGCGGGGCAGGCCAAGCCGGTACTGGTGATAGACCAGGATGCATTGACCGCCAATATTCAGACCTTGATGAGCCATACCCGAGGGCGGTTTGACTACCGTATCGTGGCAAAATCCTTGCCATCCATTCCGTTGCTAAAAACCGTCATGCAGCTCTCGGGAAGCCAGCGGCTGATGCTGTTTCACCAGCCATTTATCAACCAGGTGGCAACGCAGATCCCCGAGGCGGACGTCCTGTTGGGTAAGCCGATGCCGGTCGCTGCAGCCGCCAACTTTTACAGTCAGTATGCAGGCGGTGTATTTGAGCCGGCTCGGCAACTTCGCTGGCTGCTGGACACTGCCGAGCGCGCTGCGCAATACGCGGAGCTGGCAGATCAGATTGACGTCGACATGCCTGTTTGCATCGAGCTGGACGTGGGGCTTCATCGCGGCGGCGTGACCAGCGCCACGGAGTTAATCGCGTTACTGGATATTATCAGCGCCTCAAAGCGCTTGCGGTTTACGGGATTTATGGGTTACGAGCCTCACATCGTAAAGGTTCCGGGAAACCCGGAGACCTACCGCGATCGCGCTATGGCGCTTTACAGCCACTACATCGACGTGGCGAAGGGGTACCTTGGCGCAGCCTGGCCGAAAGATGTGCTGCTGAATGCCGGTGGTAGCCCCACCTACCAGATGTACAACACGGGCAGCTACCCGTTCAATGAACTGGCCGCGGGGTCCTGCCTGGTCAAACCGACCGATTTCGACCTGCCTTCACTCGCAGATCATCAAGCAGGGTCCTACATTGCAACACCGGTACTCAAACGCAGTGATACGCTGAGCATTCCCGGGATTGACCTGGGTGGTTTGCAAACACTCTGGAATCCGAATCGGGCCCGCACATTTTTCACCTATGGCGGTTATTGGAAGGCGCAGCCGGCGTCACCGCCGGGGCTTAGCTACAATGGGCTTTTCGGTCGATCGACCAACCAGGAGATGCTGAACGGTTCCAGCAGTGTTGACCTCGCTGCGGATGACTGGATATTCCTCCGACCAACCCAAAGCGAATTTGTATTCCTTCAGTTCGGAGATATTCTGGTGTACAGCAATGGTGTCATCCATGAGCGCTGGCCGGTCTTCTCTGAATCCTGATGGCAGGCCCGACCCGAGAGTTTTTAGTGCGCCGGCCGCATCATTGAGCCTTGCTCAGGCGTTTGATCCGGGTTCTTTAGGTTTTTTTTGAAGCGGCCTTCACTCCCTTTCCCAGCGTACTTATTTCGCATACCGACGCGTTACATGTGTGGTATATTTCGTCGCCTTTCGCAACTTTGACCCACTACGACGCGTAATTTTCAGGTTTTTGTAATGACTGTCGACACAGATGATCTTCGTATTCAGAAGACCAATGAGCTTATCTCGCCCGAACAACTGATCAGCGATATCGGACTGAGTGAAGCCGCGGCTGAAACCGTTGCTAATGCGAGAAATACGATTCACCGCATCCTGGCTGGTGAGGATGATCGCCTCCTGGTCATCATCGGGCCCTGTTCGATTCACGACCCTATAGCCGCAAGGGACTATGCCAGCAGGCTCAAGTCGATCTCTACCGAACTGGCTAAAGACCTGTTTATTGTTATGCGGGTGTACTTCGAGAAGCCGAGAACCACGGTTGGCTGGAAGGGCCTCATCAACGACCCGGACTTGAACAACACGTTCCAGATTGGCAAGGGCTTGCATCTCGCACGCCAGTTATTGCTTGATCTTGCGGAAATGGGCCTTCCCTCGGGTACTGAATATCTCGACCTGATCAGTCCACAGTACTACGCAGACCTGGTTTCCTGGGGGGCGATAGGTGCGCGCACAACCGAGAGTCAGACACACCGCGAGTTATCCTCCGGACTTTCTTGTCCGGTAGGCTTCAAGAATGCAACGGATGGCGATATCCAGGTAGCCATCGATGCGATCAAGTCGGCTTCGCAACCCCACCATTTTCTATCGGTTACCAAGCAAGGGCACTCTGCGATCTTCCAGACCACGGGCAATGAGGACTGCCACATCATTCTGCGCGGCGGAAAGCAGCCTAACTACGATATGTTTTCGGTGGATGACGCCAGTGCAATGCTCGACAAGGCCGGCCTGCCAGCGCGAATCATGATTGATGCCAGCCATGCCAATAGCCGTAAGATACCCGCCAGGCAGCTTGATGTTGCCCGTGATATAGGCAATCAGGTGGGTCGTGGAAACCGCAGTATCTTTGGCATTATGGTGGAGAGCAATATTGAGGA
Organism: uncultured Alteromonadaceae bacterium; assembly: GCA_964590005.1. GTDB lineage: Bacteria > Pseudomonadota > Gammaproteobacteria > Pseudomonadales > Halieaceae > CALJFL01. The sequence goes on from CAZPVJ010000119.1 coordinate 20,911, forward strand.
GGGTCGGCAGGACGTGATTGCCGGTAAGTCGCTTACCTATGGACAGAGCATCACCGACCCCTGCGTTAACTGGCAGGATTCCCAGGCCTTATTGCAGGCACTGGCAGAGGGGGTTCGCCAGCGCCGGGAGTGCTAGCCCGCGCCCACCGCACGCCTTTGCCTGTCTCGCCACTTTATGAGGCCCACAATCGAGGCGGCAATCCAGAACAGTTCGATAACAAAGCTGGCCAGGTTGAATTTATAGCAAAGACTGATAAGTAACAGGGTCGCGCCCAACAGGTTCATTACGTTGTAACCGAGTCCCTTGGCATCCATGCGTTCCATCTGCAGTAGAAAGTACGACGCCACAACCAGTGTTGTACCCGTCATCCCAATGACGTCAACCAGCACAGAATTCATTCAGATCCCCTCAGTCAGAACCTCGATTATAAGTCTTTGCGCACAATCGATCACCGTCGTGCACACGGAGAGCGTAAATTGCATTGGCTGCCGCTCATTGATGCCTTCCCCCCAACAGCGGGACAGCAATCTAAACCGACTTTGATTGGCTTTGCCTGGCACTGGAGCACCGCGCTCATCGTCGGTAACGTGGTGTCTTTCCATACGCTCGGTCTGCAGGGGAGACGCTAATGCACCTAGGATTCAGCTCGATGAATACCGCCGATGACCCGGCGCCTGACCTTCTGGCCAAAACGCTGGAGGACGCGGGCTTTGAGTCGCTCTGGTACGGTGAGCACAGTCATATACCGGTGTCTCGCGCCACGCCTTATCCACCTGGTGGTGAGCTGCCCGAACCCTACAAGAAAATGATGGACCCCTATGTCTCGTTGATGGCCGCGGCCTCAGCGACACAGCGCCTCAAAATTGGTACCGGCATTGCGCTGCTCATGGAGCGCGAGCTGTTTTCGCAGGCCAAAACCATCGGCAGTCTGGACCGTTTATCGCACGGCCGGCTAATGATTGGATGTGGCGTGGGTTGGAATGAGGAAGAGTTCGTGAACGCCACCAGCCTGCCGTGGAAAAGACGCTACCTCGCCCTGAAAGAAACTGTGGCGGCACAGCGGGCTTTATTTGTGGAGGATGAACCCGAATTCCACGGCGAGTTGATTGATTTCGACAAGGTCTGGTTTGAGCCCAAGCCTGTGCAGATTGGTGGTCCCCCGATTATCTTCGGGGCCATGGGGCCACTGGGAATTCGCCACACGGCAGAATGGGCGGATGGGTGGATGCCGGTGGACGTTGCGATGCCCGATATCGCCAGGGGCATAGCCGATTTTCGCCAACAGGTGATTGATTTTGGCCGCGACCCGGACAAGGTGGAGATAACCCTCGTGGTCATGGCGCCCGTGACTGCCGACCTCCTGAAGTCCTATCGCGATCTTGGCATTCACCGCTGTAACATTGGAGTAGGCATGGAGAACTGGGACAAACCCGAGATTGTTATGCCAATGATCGAGGAATTTGCCCGGCTGATTCCAGAGCTCTAGTATCAGCGACTGCGCTCCCGGGCGGCGGTCATCTGGTCGAGATACGTCAGCATTTCCATATTGTTGGTGTCGGGGTCCAGGATACGTGTCTTGTACACATCAAAAACCAGCTGTTGTACCTCTGCATCGTCGGGCCTGGCATAGAACAACCAGTCGGTAAGGTGTGATGCCAGGCGAATGTCATTGGCTATCAGTTCGCGTGCGTAGCGGGTGATAGCAGAGATATTCCCACCCGCCAGCTCGATGATCATATTGCCCTGGTCTTCCATGGAAGCGGGTGTCCAGTTGGACGGGATATCATCCCACCAGCCAGTGTATTTTTTTATGACCATTTTGGAGATATCGTTGGCTGAGACATATTGCACCTTAAGAGTAGGGTGCTCGGCGAGATACTCCGGCAGTTGCACAGAACCGTAAATCACGTCCTTGCGCGTCCCGGCGTTCAGTCCCTCGATGGTGTAATCCACGATGTATTGCAGGGCATCGGCGAGTACGGTGAAATTCTCCTTAATGATGGCCGCATCGGTAATGGCTGCACCGTGTGCGGGCAGCAGTACTTCGGGCTGCAGGTCGGCCATTTCACGCAGGGCAACTGCCCATTCCTCGACGTGACGCTGATAACGCTTTCCGTTGCCGGCGTTGGGCAGGAATCCCTGATAGTAGTCTGCGCTGGCCAGTGCCTTTCGAGAGGGCACCCAAACATACAATTGGTCGTCGGTTTCGCCCTTGTGGTGTTGCAGCACGAAGGTCTCGCCTCCAACCTGAATCTCTAGGCGGTCGTCGAAGTAGCGGGTTGGCCAGACCAGGTCCGCCTCCGAGGCTGGTAATTGTTCCTCGGGTTGGCTCATGTATTTTGCCAGTGAACCACGCAACCTGATGTAGCGATGAAAGCGATCCTCCAGCAATTTGTGGGCAATGATCTGCGGGGTTTCGCCATCGGCTAGCAACGCCCAGGTGCCATAGCTGTGGTCAACGTGTCCGTGGGTGTAGATGATTGTGTGCAACGGTTTGTCGGTTACTGAGCGAATGGCGTCCAGGATGGCCGGCCCCGCGGGTGCCATTCCCGTATCCACCAAAACCACGCCTTCATCGGTGTCAAAGAAGGCGGCGTTAACGATGGGCATGCGTATCAGGTAACTGCGAGGTGCAACCTCGATGACTTCCGTCTTGTCTCGCACATCATCGATGGCCTCTTCTACACGACCAAACATGTTTTGCGCCGCTGATAAGGAAAATTCTCCGCCGAAGGCGCCGCCCTCGGCAACGCGGGAGATAAGCTCCGGGTTTTCTGCCAGGACCATCATCCGAGTGTCTATATTCGCAGCATCCGCCACGACACTTACCGCTGCCTTACGAGCCGACTTGGCAGTGTCGCGGGCCATGTCACCCACGTCGGTATCGGCGAGCAATATGCCAATAACCAGGAATATCAACGCGGTAATCGCGTAACTCACCAAATTCTTCACGTTTTTTCCCTAACTCGTAACAACAGTGCAGTTCGTCAGTTTCCGAGGCATCGTACGGCAAGGCATGACAGTTTCTAATGATCTATTCGGTCGCGTTCCACAGACAAAAAAGGCGACCCTGGGGCCGCCTTCGCTCTCTGACTTTGATACTTAGGCGCCGCCGAAACGATACTTCAAGGTGACACCGTAGGTGGCCTCTTCACCAGCAGTCACCCGATAACCTTCACTGGGTGTACCGCCGAAGTTCGGATTACTGCCATCCCGGTTGCGTGAGCCGCTCTGGAGGTAGTCTTCGTCGAAAATATTTTTCCCCCATAGCATGACCTCCCAGCTGGCATCTTCAGCGGTGAGTCCTATCTGCGCATTAAATAGTGAGTAGGCGTCCGCGGTCAGGTCGGGATCGAGGTCCGGAAAGAAGTAGACGTCGTCGCGATAAACATACTCGCCGCGGATGAACCACCCCATGCCATTGTTGAAATTGTCTGACCAGGTGGCGCTGAGATTGGCGGTCCAGGGGCTGGTGTAGTTCAGGCGTTTGCCAGACAGGTCCTGGGTGTTGGTAGTCGGATCACATTTGACCGCCTGATATTGCGGACGCAGGCACTCAGCATTCTCGAACTCGTCCCAACGCGCGTCAATATAGGAGACATTAGCGGCAACCAGCAGGTTCTGTGAGGCCAGCCACTGGAAGTCTGTCTCCACCCCGGTTATCTCAGCCGAGGCGGCGTTGAGAATCGTATTCCCCACGCCTACCTCGTCCTGCACCTCTACCTGGTAGTCATCATATTGTTGATAGAAAACTGCACCATTCCAGATGATGTTGTCGCCGAAGCGTCCCTTGAAGCCGATCTCGAAATTGTCGGCGATCTCTGAATCAAAGGGTTCGGGACAGAATGGCTCACCGTCCTGGTCCTTACAGACATCATGCCCACCCGCTTTGAAGCCGCGATCCCAGCCGCCATACACAGACAGATCGTCAGTCAGGTAGTAATTGATTTTGATGGTCCCGGTGACCTCATCCCAGCTGTCCTTCTGTTTCGGGATGTCGTCCGCCCAGGGTGTAACGGGAATGAATGTTGCGTTGAGCTCTGCGATCGGGCCCACACCAACCAGCTGACCCTTGACTGATTCTTTTTCCACGTCGGAGTAACGCAAGCCAAAAGTAAGCTCCAGGCCATCGCGAATGGTGTAGATATTGTGGGTAAACAGCGCCCACTCCGTGATGTCTTCGGTCAGGTCAGACAGTCCCGCTGATTTGATATCGAAGCGCCCGGGAATGATGCCCAGCATCTGGCCGAATGGGGTGTAACTGATGAGCTCTGTGTCCGCGTAAAACAGGCCGACGATCGAGGACCAGTTGTCGGCGTCGTAGCTGAAGCGTAGTTCCTGGGTGAAGCTGTCTGATTCCGGCTCGTTGATAAAGTCATTTAGATAATAGGGGCCGACAGACGTATCCGCCGTAAGAAAGCCATCCGGCTGCGGGAACTGCCCCTCGACGACTGTTTCCCAGTTTTGCTGGCTGGTGATTGAGGTCAGTGCCCACTGGTCGTTGATAGCCCAATCAACATTCAAGTAAATATTTTCGGTCTCCGAATCCCTGTTGGACGGGTTGGAGTTGGCTATTTCGCGGTCGTAGGGGTCCAGTATATTCAGCCTGGTTGGCCCATCAGGGTTTCGTGCGAATTCCGCGGTCCGGGCCAGGTCACCGTACTCCTGGGCAACCGATGTGCTCCCCAAATATTCGGTTTCGTGGTACTCGTAGGTCAGAATTGCACTGAGGTCGGCACTGGGCTCGAACAATACCCTGATGCGACCACCGTCTTTGTCATATTCGCCCATCTCGGTATTGGTCGAGAGGTTATCTATCATGCCGTCGCGTTCGTTGTGGTAAATGCTGGCCCTAACAGCAAACATATCCCCCAGAGGCAGATTTCCCCCCAGTCGATATTCCTGCAGGTTGTGGTTGCCAAAGTTGCCCTCGACATAACCGTCCATAACCTGTGTGTCCGGCCTGCGTGTCGTCAGTGCAATAGCCCCCGCGGAGACCTCTTTGCCAAACAGCGTCGACTGAGGGCCCTTTAATATTTCTATCCGCTCAATATCGGCGAGGTTGTTAAAGGCGGCTTCGGTTGACGCCAGCGGCATATCGTCTACGAAAATGCCCACAGCAGGCCTGATTGCCGGCGCGAAAGAATTGTTGCCGACGCCCCGAATACGGATGATGTTACCGAAGCCGTCCTGGCCACCGTTGATATTTACACCCGAGGTAATCTTGCCAAGGTCGGTAAAATTGGTCGTATTCGTCCTCTCGAGCATTTCGGTAGAAATCGCTGCTACTGAGGCAGGGACGTCTTGAATAGTCTGCTCTCGCTTTTGCGCAGTAACGATAACTTCTTCCAGCATGAGTTGCTGGCCGAGGACCGGTGTGGCGGTCAGTAGCGCGGCGGCAATGGCGGTTTTGCGTAACGTTAACGCGGGGTGCTTGCGGTTTTGCATTGTGGGTAGACCTCGTCGAGTTAAGGCGTCTCGGCACGGCTTCTTCCCTGAATATGTGGCTGGCGCCTACTTGTTATGCTTTTGTCATCCTCAGGTTCCCTCTGAGATAGCAACAAATCCTAATGAGCCGGGCGCAGAATAGCGTCCCCCGTATGGGCTACACATGGCGAAAACGGTCATTTTCCTCTTACGAGAGAGTCCCACCCGGCTGCTGGTTTAGCTGGCTATACCGGGTGGCGGACGAAGCCTAGCGTGCGCTAAGTTATTGAAATTAAGAGGGTTCCTGCTCTAGCCAGAGTACGAACAGCTTGTACCAGATGGCCAGCACGACAGCGCCCGCAAACAGGCCGATGATTCCGGAAGCAATCATGCCGCCGATAGCGCCTATCAGGATGACCGGCATGGGAATATCGACACCACGCCCCATTAGCACGGGCTTGAGGATATTGTCGCTCGCACCAGCCACCAGGGACCAGACAGTAAATATTGTCGCGGTGGTGGTGTCATAAGCTGACCACGCGTACACGATGATGGGCAGCACCACCAGCATCGCTGGCAACTGCGCAATAGCCAGGAACAGGATAATCGCGCTCCACAGTGGCGCGCCTGGAATCCCGACGGCGAAAAGGCCTATGGCGATTAGCACGGTCTGGATAACGGCGACGCCGACGACACCCTTGAGCACGCTACGTACTGTCGCGACGGTCATGGGGGCCCACTCGCCACCCGGCGTGAGCCCACCCACGCGCACGAAAAAGCGTGAAGCCAGATGACCGCAGCTTTCTGCAAAGGCCATGAACCCCCCGGCTATGATGATCGATACCACGAACATCAATACACCGACGAGACTACCCCCGATACGTTTTATCAGGCCGGTAACCGCATTTTGTATCTGCGGCGCCGCGTCTACCATCACCGCCTCGATATCCTGGTTGGCGCGCGACCAGCTCTCAAAAAGTTTTTCCCCGACCAGGGGCAGCTCCGCTACTTTTGCCGGTGGCGGGGGTACGCTGAGCGTTCCCTCCTGTGCCGCGCTGGCAACGTTCTTCAATCCGCCCAGCATGGTATCGGTTACCACCCAGGTGGGTATAACCAATGCCAGGATGAAGGCAAGCGAAACCAGGGTCGCAGCAAGGCCTCGCTTGCCGCCCAGTTTCGGCTCCAGCCATCGCACCAGTGGCATAGCGGCCACGGCAATAATCGCGCCCCACAGTATCGGCACCAGGAACGGCTTTATAATGTCGTAGGACATCATTAGCAGTACGACAATCAGGCCTATGCGGAGGAAAGACTCCACCATATTGCGGACAAACTGTGGTTCGAAGCCGCTGCTCCTTGGCGGCTGTCCATTCTCCGGGGTATCAGTGCTTGCGTCATTCATTGTTATTGTCCTCATGTACACGCTGCGGGGAGTCAGATTCGCTGATCTGGTTGCCAATCAGAGTCGCCACCATGGTGGCGACTATCACTGCCATGTAAAAGGTACCGGTAATCGCCTCAATAATCACCATTACCTGGCCAATTGGCCCGGTCGGGCTGATATCGCCATAGCCGAGGCTGGTCATGGTCACGAAACTGAAATAAATTGCGGTCACGAACAGGTCTTCCCCCCGGACTTGCTCGATGCCCTTCAATCCGTCGGGATTGATCTCCAGTAGGATGAGATAGAGCATGGCGTAAATCAGTCCAATCAGTAAGTAAAGCGCCAGCGTGGCGGTCAACATATTTTTGTCCACCCGCCGTTCTGCGAGACTTTCCATGATGCTCCTGCCGGCCTGGAACGCCTCGCCAAGGAAAAATAAAAACAGGATTATCGCAGTTGAGAGATTTGTCTGAGGAGCGCCGTCCATAAAGCGCTTGACCAGGAAATCAACGATCAGGGCAGCCAGCAGAAACAACACCATATTGCGCCAGACATTGCCGAAATTCAGGCTGGCGTAGGCTACCGCCAGTGTCAGCAAAAAAATGGATACCAGTATCAGTTCGGCCTCTCCCTCGGGAATCCGCGTGGCTATCGCCGAGACCGCAATCAGCGTCAGTAGTGACAGGGTGAGGTAAATGAAATTGTTTTTCCGGTGAATTCCGCGGTCGAGCATGGTTTTACTCCTTTTACTCAGTCGTTCTTCAGAACCATGACCGATGCGGTCAGGCCGAAGCGAAGTTCAACATTATCGGGCACATTGTCCAGCTTGATTCTCACCGGAACTCGTTGCGCTAATCGAATCCATTGGAATACCGGTTTAATACTTGGCAGCAGTTTGTAGCCCGTTGTCCCATCTGAAGGCGCAATGCCCCAGCCCAGTGATTCGACGTGACCGTCCAGCGGTTGGTCCGGATACGCCATTAGTGTTACCCGCGCGGGGTCACCAATCTTGAACTGGCCAATCTGGCTCTCGCGAAAATAACCAAAGACCCAGAAGCTATTGCTATCGACCAGTGCCACCAGCGGTTGGTTGGCAACAGCCTGCGTACCTATTTGAAAATCGATATTCGAGATATAGCCATCGACTGCAGCGTGCACCGTGGCGTAGCTGAGGTTGAGCTTGGCCATACGCAGGGTTTCCTCTGCCACGTCGATAGCACTGAGTGATTGCAGGTAGTTGGCCTCCCTGCGATCCAGGTCTTTTTGAGAGACGGCTCCGGCGTCCCTGGTGTGGATCTCGCGCAATCGGTCGTACTCCAGTTTGCTGGCACGTGAACTGATCTTGGCCCGCTTTAGGCTGGCATCGGCCTGGGCAATTGCGATTTCAAAGGTTTCCGGATCAATCTCAAATAAAATGTCTCCCTTTTTAACGAACTGGTTATCGATCACGGCGATGCGCGTTACCATGCCGGCTACCCGCGGCGCTACCTGGATAACGTGTCCTCTTACCTGGCCGTCCCGGGTCCAGGGATTATGGATGTATTCCTCGAGGGCGTGATAAGCGAACCAGGCTACCACCGCGATGATAGCGAGGTTGATGGTGCTCAGGGTGAGTTTTTTTAATGCTTTCACGTCAGGTCAGTCCTAGATTCTTATCCATAGTGCATCCATCAATAGCGTGTAAGCTACCATCAACGCCAGAAAGGTCACATTCGGATACATGATATAGCGAGAAACACGCAACTTGTTTAATAGTCCGGTGGTAATCCAGGCGCCTAGCAACGCGAGGGTAAAAACCGGCACTACCGGGGAAAAGTACACGTCGCCGATGGCCAGTTCGTGAGGCATATCAGTCATTGCGATCCTCCCCGGAAATCGTCTCCGGTTCCAGGTAATCACCCCAGTCGGTACGCTCCTGCATTTCCCTGACTGTTTCCGGCTTCACAACAGGTAGGTCACTATGGGGTTGCCATCCGCCGCCCAGTGATTTGTATAGAGCAACCACCTGGTTGGCGATACTGCCTCTCGTCTGGGCATAGACGTCCTCCCTGAGTGTCATTTTTTCCACGGTGCTAAGGAGGCGCTGATAGGTAACGAGTCCGTTATTGTATTGATTGGCAGAGATATTGAATGCGCGTATGGAAGCCTTCACGGCTGCAAAATCGTATTCAGATCGTTGCAGGGTGTATTGATAGCCGACCAGGGCATTTGACACCTCCTGTACAGCCAGCAGAACACTCTGGTTGTAATTGGTGAGACTCTCCTGGAACAGTGCATCCTCGATGCGCACCTGGTTCTTGATGCGGTCGTATTGGAAAACATTCCAACTCAGGCCAGGGCCGACAGCGGCAGTGACCGCGTTAGAGGCGCTGAAGCTGTCGCCACTGCGTACCGTGTCGCTGACGCCGATCGAGCCAAACAGGAAAAACTGGGGGTAAAGGTTGGTTTCGGCGGCGCCGATGCGCGCACTCTGGGCCTGTGCGCGCAGTTCAGCTACCTGCAGGTCCGGGCGTCGCATGACCAGTGCCGGGTCAATACTGGGATCAAGCCTGGGTGCCACGGGTATAATTGAATTCGCGTCATACTCGTCAATAAACTGTGATTCGGCGACTTCTCCGTCGATCGCGCTGGCCAGCCGCTCATCATAGGAGCTGGGCGTACGCGTTTCTCCCTCTGCCAACAGTGTCTCAATGTCCTCCGGAATGGTGCCCAATAGCACAGCCAGCGCATTCCTTGATTGCAGTCGCGCGATGGTCAGTCCGGGAAGCGCAGCCTCCGTGGCGAATAGCTGAGTTTTCGCTTGCTGCACGTCGAGCTCAGAGACGTTGCCAGCCTCATACTGCACCTGGGTCATCTCTACAACGCGTTGCTGTATGGCAATATTTTGCTCGGACAGAAAAGCGCGCTCTTCGGCGGTGCGATAACTGATGTAATTCCTGGCTATTTCAGCGGTGATGGTCACCAGGACATCGCGGTAAGAGGCAATGGATGCGTAGAGGTTTGCTTCAGCAGACTCGATACCGCGCGCGTATTTACCCCACACGTCCATCTCCCAGCCGACATCAAGGCCAATCCCCGCCGAGTTGAACGAATCTTCATTCTGGTACAGCTTGGCCAGGTTGCCATTGATCTGTTGCTGCTGGGGAAAAACCAGTGCGTCGCTGATGCCCAGGGCTGCTCTTGCCTGAACTATACGCAGCCCGGCTGCTTCCAGAGACAGGTTCTGAGTTGCACCGCGCTCGATGAGTTCATCCAGTACCGGGTCGTTGAACAGCTTCCACCACGAGGCTTCGGCTGCTGTTTGCGCCGTCGACTGCTCCGCTGACCACTCACTGGGCAATGGAGCCGGTGGGGGAGACGTGTAATCAGGGCCCAGGGTGGTGCAGGCCGACAGGCTCACCAGCAAGGCCGCCAGTAAAAGTGAGCGCAGGGCGCGAGTGACTGTTGGTTCAATGCTCAAAACTGATGTTTTCTCAATTGCGTCCAGTCTAGTGCGGCGGCGGTTTCCCTGCACTTTTCGAGGCTCTGGTAAATGGTGCCGTACAGACTCAGAAATACATAAAAGTCCGCCAGCTCACGATCTGAATACTGCTTAATATCGGACTCACCAAGGAAGTTGTCCAGTCGTTGTTTTGCCGCACTGGCCTCCTGGCGCGCATAGTCGAATACGTCGCCTGACTGTGATCCTTTCTCGCTCGCCAGCGCGCGGCACAGCCCTGCCTGCAGACTCCCGTTCGTACTATTAATGGCACGCCGTATCAGTCTGTTGTCACGGGCCATAGCGACGCGCTGTTGCTGTACACGCAGCTGCCCCTGCAGCGAGTCGCAGGCCGCGATGAAGGCCGAGATGGATTCGGCGGAGTTGCCCGGGTAATAGTCGTTGTCGATCATCGGACCCCAGGTTCTCATTTTGGTCACCAGTGCGTCGCCGATGTTCAGCCGAATCTCCTTGATCCGACGCCTGAGTCGGCTGCTGTCACCTGGGTGCACGAGGAGCGCCGCTGAATTGTCAAAAAACCGCTGTCGAATCCCGGCGAAGAGTCGAGCGGTGTTGCTGGTGAAAGGAAAGTTGACCGAGACGATAAGAGCCGCGCAGACCATGTAAAACATGAGTACTATCGACATAATCACTGCAAAGTTGTAGCTCATGGTGTTCTGAATACCCAGGGTAAACAACCCCATGAGGAAAAAGATCGAAACAGGGCCCTTGAACAGGAAGAAGCCAAAGAAAGCATAAGCGAAAATAAAAAGCGCCAGCTCCAGCCAGTGGGTGAGGCCTGGCAATAGAAAGACATAGGCCGGTACCGCGAATATAAAACCCACGCTAAACAGGATGACCAGCAACTTGGGTGTGACGGGCGTGTAGGAGACCAGCGGTATCAGTACCGTACACAGGGTGACAAACATGAAGCCACCGGGCGGGTTATACAGAATCCAGATGGCGGTCGCGAACCAGAATGTAACCAGCGCCCTGATGCCGGTAAACAGGCTCTCCCGGTCAAACCAATGGAACGCGGGTTTATAGCGAGTCACGGCTTCGGATTTGAAACCTGGTTGGTCAAAAACGATACTGTTTAGCGCCGTAAGCAGGCGACGCAATATGGTTTGAATTTGCGCCAGCGAATCGGCGTGGGTGGCTATCAACGCAATGTCGCGATGGCTCTGTCCGGCAAGGCGCTCGTCATGAAAAGAGATGGCAAGCTCCTCAGGCGCCAGTGAAAATGCATGGCCTTCCCAGCCTTGCCGGACAGCAGTAAAAAGCGTCTCGATGGATTCGACGTACTCGTCATAATTGGCAATGAACCTTCGGTACTCCACAGTGTCGCTGTGCTCATTGCGTAACACCGGCAGCAGGGTGCCCTCGAGATCCGCCAGGCAATTGGCGACAGCCCGCCACTCGGCAAGGTAGCGTTTGACCCCCTCGGCATCTTGTCGAACCGCCGTGAAGTGATTCTGGAACGCTTCCTGGCTAGCGAGAATCCTGTTCAGGGCATCTTCTGCGTCACCGCGGCTATCATCACCCGTCAGGCTGCGAAAAGCAGTGTGGAGTGATTGCCCCGCCTCCCGCGCCAGAGAGCGGGTATTGTCAGTGATTTTGATGGGCCACAGAGTGCTGGCCACCAGTGTATAGACCAGTACGCCAAAAACCGTCATGAACGCCCGGTCGACGCCATAAATGAAGGCGCCTTCTGCATCGCCGCCGTTGAACACCATAAGGGTAACCACTGCGCTCAGCATAAATACTGTGCTGTCGCCCTGGTACGCGCCGTAGAGATAGATGAAAAATGCGACCACCAGCGAGACTGCGGCCAGGTAGACCATCCGGTCCTGGGGGAAGAGGGCGATCAGTGACAGACCGATTACCGCGCCAATCACTGTGCCCATCACTCTCAGGACGCCCTTCTGCAATGACTCAGAGACCATGCCTGTGGCGGCAATCAGCATCACGGTGGTTGCCGCCGTCTGCGGCTGTGGCCAGCCCATGGCCATTGGCAAAAGATACGCGAGTGTCAGGCTCAGCGCGGTTTTGATGGCGTAGCGTAATTGCGGTGAGAGCCCCGATTGTGCATCGCTATTATCGGTCGCGGTAGTTGCTGCGCTGGCACCAGCCACGTATAGAGTTCTCCCGGCCGCGGGGCGGCGTAAAGTCGCATATTATGATTGTCGCAGAGTCTAGCCCATGCGGTGACCGACTGCTAATTGTGCTAGCGTATGCCCTCCGGTTATTGGCTCAGGATAAGAACAGGTATGACTGAGATCGCAGCAGGTGGTGAAGATCGCCAGACGCTGTTGGACTGTTATCGAGAACTGCTTGCGAGTGGTTTGGGCACGGGTACCTCCGGCAATGTATCGTGCAGGCACGAGGCCGGGATGCTGATTACGCCTACCGGCATCTCCCCGGACACCATGAAGCCTGAAGAGCTGGTTGCCATGACTTTGAGCGGAGAGGTCTCAGGGGGCCAACTGCGGCCTTCCAGTGAATGGCAGATGCATGCGGCGATCTATCAGCGGCGGTCGGATGTTATGGCGGTAGTACATTGCCACTCGCGATTCGCGACCACACTGGCGTGTACCGGCCGCGGAATACCGGCGATCCACTATATGATTGCGGTGTCAGGCAAATCGGAGATTCCGGTAGCGCCTTACGCCACCTTTGGTACACAGGCGTTGGCGATGTCTGCCGCCGAGGCCTTAGCAGACGGTCAGGCTTGCCTGTTGGCCAATCATGGCCAGATAGCCGTGGGTACAACCGCCAAGAGCGCACTGCGAGTGGCCACGGAGGTCGAAGAGTTGGCAGCCATCTACTGGCATAGTCTTGTCGTGGGGAATGGGCAGATACTGTCCACGCAGCAGATGGACGAGGTTATGGCGGCATTCGGCAGCTACGGGCAACAAGTAGATCCGTGAAGGTCTTTAGCGCCCCGGATGTCGCAGCCAAATAGGAATACAACCCAGGACGAAAAAAATGGGAAAAAGTGTCAAACGTATTGTTGGGGTACTGGCCATCTGGGCCTTCACCGTCTCGTCACAGGCAGATGTTCCCCGCGAAATCCTGAACATTACTGAGCGTCTCTTTATCGATAATGTTGCGCCCACGGTAGCCGGTGTTGCCAGTATCAGGCAGCCAGCGTACATCAATGAGCTTTACCAGCAGTCACGTCATCAGCCGGTGTGGGAGATGGATGATCTGGCAGCTCTGCTGGAGTTGTTGCGGGGGAGTGAGGAGGAAGGGCTAAACCCGTCGGACTACCACTACAATGAGTTGCTCGCTTTACGGGCGGAAGTAGGGGAGCCCTGGTCAAGCCCGGATGTATTGCGTGCCCAGATAGACGTGCTGCTCAGCGATGGGTTACTTCTGTATGCCCGGCATCTTGTTGAGGGCAAGATTGACCCGCGCACGCTGGATTCAAGCTGGAACTACTCCCGCCAGGAGTATGAGCCGTTTGATGTTGCCGCTCGCCTGCTTACGGCGGCGCAAGATAATGCTGTAGCAGGGCTCTTTGAGAGTTTAAAGCCGGATACCAACTTTTACCGGCAAATGAGAGTATCGCTGGCTTATTATCGCGATCTCGCTGACGAGGAGCAGTTCTTTCTCATTCCTGCGGATACGGTATTAAAGCCCGGTCAGAACCACCGGAACGTCGTGTTATTGCGCCGGCGAATGAAGCAACTCTCTTACCTGCCACCAGACTCGCCCGAGACCGAGTATTTCGACGATCAACTGGCCAGTGCGATCCGCGTGTTCCAGCGTGATCATGGCATCGACTCTGACGGGATAGTGGGTCGTCAGAGTTACCAGGTGCTTAACCTGTCTTTTCAACAGCGGGTTGATAGGCTGCGCGTCAATATGGATAGGCTGCGCTGGATTATCCAGGATGTTTCTGAAGAGTTTGTTATTGTGAATATTGCAGGCTTCGAGCTGTATTACATGCAGGGCGGAAACCTGAGCTGGGAGACGCCGGTAATGGTGGGCACCATCGACACGCGCACGCCGATATTTCAGGCGCAATTGCGCTACCTGGAGTTTAACCCCACCTGGAATGTGCCTCGCAGTATCCTGGCCCGCAGTTTGTTTGGAAAGTTTCGCGCTAATCCGCAGTATGTGCTCGACAAGGGCTACCGCCTTTACGACTCAAGTGGCAAGGTAGTCGACCCGCTAAAAATCAACTGGGCCAACTATACCGCCAGGAGCTTTCCTTACCGGGTAGTGCAGATGCCGGGGCCCGAAAACGCGATGGGCCGGGTGAAGTTCATGTTCCCGAACCGGCATGCGGTTTACCTCCACGACACGCCGTCCCGGGCATTGTTTTCAAGGACCCAACGCGCTTTCAGCGCTGGCTGCATACGAGTTAAAGATCCTTTGGAACTCGCCCGCGTTCTGCTCGATGATCCCGATAACTGGTCTGCTGAGGATATCGACGCGCTCATAGAAAGGGGAGACCCACAGACTGTGGCTCGAATACAGCGAAGAATTGACGTGATGCTAATGTACTGGACGGTGAGTCCAACTGAGGGCAGTCGCATTCAGTTCCACCCTGACGTCTATGGGCTTGACCCTGCTGCTCTAGCGGCGCTGGACAAGGCACCGGAAGTAATCAACGTTGCGGCGCGGTAACGGTTTTGTTCTGCTATTCCTGCTGTTGCTACCGCTGACAGCGGGGGCAGGGCCGGTGGCGATGTCTATTCGTGGCCACCAGGTCAGCCTGGAGATATTCAGTATTTTCTCCCGACCCGGGGAAAAAATATCCATTGGCCTGCTGGGTCAGGATTTGAGCCGGATCAGCGTCCAGCTTGATGATGCAGTGTACGGGAGGGCAGGCGAGGGTGTATGGCATTTGGAGGCACCCTCATTACCCGGGGTGTACACGCTGAACGTGCGGCACCTCGATAGCGGCAACACGACACGGCTAAACGTTTTTGTCGGGGTGCCTGTCGGTGCAATTGAAGACGGTTACCTCAATGGCTACCGCGTGGGGCCATCGCCGCCGGGCAATCCGCGTTTCCCTGAACGCTACCGGCCACCGCAGCACTTTTATGAGGTATCACCGGATCTTGTGAACCTGGCTTTATCACCCGGTTTTTCCCTGGGTCAATTTTTATGCAAACAAACCGCCACTTTTCCGAAATATGTGGTCCTGAATGAGTCGCTGTTGGTGCTGCTGGAGGCCATTCTCCAGGAGGCGAAGTCCAGGGGGCACAACATTGACACATTGGGCATAATCAGCGGCTACCGGACCCCGTATTACAATCGGAAGATCGGCAATGTGGCCAATAGTCGTCACGTCTACGGTGATGCACTCGATTTCTTCATCGATGAAGACCGCAACGGACGCATGGACGACTTGAACAAAGACGGCCAGCTCAATCGCACGGACATCGACGTGCTGTTCAAGCTTGTCGAGGATGTTAAGGCAAGAACCGAGAATGCACTTCTCGTTGGTGGCGTGGGGCGATACTATCAGACGTCTCGCCACGGTGGATTTGTGCATGTGGATACGCGCGGCTACAGGGCGCGTTGGTAGCAGGAGAGTATTCAAGTGATATCAAGAAAATATGTTCGCCTTTTTGCGTTGCTGACGCTGGTATTGTTCCCGGGAATCGCACTCACCCAGGAGCCGGTATCCTCGGAGAAGTTGCTAGCCGACCTGGACGTGGTTGAACTTCGAATGTCTGAGCTGGCCGCGCTGAATGAACAAATTGAAACCGCCGCCGAGCGAGACAAGAACACGCTGCTCTACCGGCGCGACGAGCGCAGCTTTGAAATACTGGTCCAGGTAGGGGCGCTCACGCGCGCTGTCGGGGCCTTGCCGGAAGACGACGCAGTGCGTATCAAGGTGGTCGAAAGCTTGCGCGCAGACATGCTGGGGGCAGGTGAGGTGCTGTTCAAGCGCCTGGACGAACTGGACCAGCGAATTGAAAAACTGGCCGCCGCCGTCGGCTCCCTCAGTGGCGGTCAACGGGTGGCCGCAGAATCCTTTGTGCATACCCTCGAGAGCATGCGAGTCAAGTACTTCGAGGCCTCGGTCGATTTGCTCGAGAGTCGCGACGCACTCGGTTTGCCGGTTGAGGATGTCCGAACGCGACTGGTTGATTTCATGACGGCCTTTGGCGAATCTTTGATCGGAAGGATCGAGTTAAGCGCTGGTGCGAGCCGGGAGATATCGAAACGGTTGAAGCTGGATCCTGGTAATGCCGACCTGCAGGCCGGGTTAACCGAGATGCAGTTGCAAAATGGACTGGAGACCGAGAGGCTGGCGTTGCTGGTCGGTTTATTGAATCGCCTGGGTGAGGACACCGCGCACTACCGAAGCATCCTGTTGAAATACAGTACAGGGGTTTCTGTCGGCATATTCGATGCCGAAGTCGTGCTGCAGCTTTTGCGCGACAGTTGGGTCAAATCCCGGGAAGCCATAGTCGCTAATTCTCCGGATATGGCACTGAAACTCCTGGTATTCCTGCTGGTGCTGCTGATATTCAGGGCACTCAGTCGCCTGACACGCAGGGCGGTCGGGGCTGCGCTTGAACGCTCATCGGCCGATTTGTCTCACCTGTTAAAAGATATCCTGGTGTCTGCCTCCAGCGGGACCGTGATGATTGTCGGTGTTCTGATGGCGCTGTCCCAGATCGGCATTTCACTTGCTCCCATGCTTGCGGGCCTGGGCGTGGCCGGCTTTATTGTTGGCTTCGCGCTTCAGGATACCCTGGGTAATTTTGCGGCCGGCGCAATGATACTGATATACCGCCCCTATGATGTTGATGACTTTGTCGAGGTTACCGGGGCGTCGGGGCTGGTAAAAAAGATGACCCTCGTCTCGACCACTATTACCACGTTCGATAACCAGACACTGGTGGTTCCCAATAGCAAAATATGGGGCGACGTCATCAAGAACGTCACCGCCCAGAAAGTCCGGCGTGTCGACCTGGAATTTGGCATCGGTTATAGCGACGATATCCCGCATGCGGAGCGAGTGCTGAATGAAGTTGTCGACGAGCACGAGAAAACACTCAATAAGCCAGCGCCGATCATCAAGCTTCACACGCTGGGAGATTCTTCCGTGAATTTCGTCGTGCGCCCCTGGGTTAGAACGGAGGACTACTGGGACGTGTATTGGGATATCACGCGGGAGGTCAAGATGCGCTTCGATCGCGAGGGTATTTCAATACCGTTTCCCCAGCGGGATGTGCACTTGTACCCGGAGGTCAATACTCCCAGCCAAGACCCGTCGTGATGCCATAGTCGAACTGGTCGTCTGACTCGGCATCACTGTCGTAAGCGCCATAGGCCGTAATATCCCAGAACAGGTCTTCAACGATTTCCCAGCGTACACGCAGATCCGTGTCGCCACGCAGTCGTCCACTGTTGGTAATGCTGGGATACAGCGTCGCCTCAAACACTATGTCCAGTTCCGGAGTGTCGAAGCGCCAGGTAGCAAACTCCATGCCCAGGAACAGTTCGGCGCTTTCTTCCCGGAAATAGTCGGTTTTTCTTGAGCTGCCACCGTCTGGCATATCCGGGTCACTGACACTGGAGGTGGAAAAAGTTTTCTCTGTCAAACCTTGTACCCCCGCCTCGTAGCCAAAGCGCATACGATTAGTGTCAATAGCATACCTGCCTAGCCCGATACCGACGGCTACCCGCTTATCCAGGCCCAGTTCGTCATTCGTTTCGTAGTTCCCGTACGCTATCCGGTACACCTGCTCCCGGTCAGTCCAGGTTTGTCGCGAAAAATCCAGCTTGCCGCTACTGGTATTATCGCCGTCGGTGTTAGTCAGGGTGCTCCTGCCGGTCAATGTATTGCGCGATCGTTCGTCTTCATAGGAAATTACCGTATTGAACGTGGTTTGAGCCACGGAGCCCGCTTTGGTGTAGTTGTAGCCAGCGGAGAGGTAAACCTCTATTCGATCAATGAGTCGCGCCTCGATAGGCCTGATTTCCACCACGTCCAGCCACTCTACGTCGTGCTCACCATAGAGGTCCTCAATGCGAACCTGACCGGGTCGATCGGCGTCTACGACAGAACCGTAAAAACGCGTACCGTCGGTTAGCCTGAACTCGTAGTGAAAGTCACTTTGCAGATGCGCTATTTCCTGCCATTCGATCTTCAGCGTGCCCATGGAGTCGGTCTTGTAATGCAAAATTCCGCCGAACAGGGAGTCCACTTCGCCGGTGACGCGATCGCCGTTGTACATCGTGACAACGTCAGTTCGCCTGTGGCCCGCGCTGGCGCTTACGCTCAGCAGGGAAAGGAGAGAGAGGGTGACAATGAATCGAATAAGACTGTCCACTCCGGAGTCCTCGTCAAGTTATCTGTCAGAGTTATTTACACTCTATGTTAGTTGATTTCTAACCCGGGTGAATAGCAGCTTCGCCCTTTGGCTATATCCTGGCCAGCGCTTAAAAAAACTGAGCTCACCGCAGGCAGTACCGGTTCTTGTACCAGCTGCAAGAAACCCCATTACAGCGATTGCGTCGCGACCGAGGCGGGTCTAGTCTTGCCCACTGATTTATAACTTGGGCGACACTCTTTTGGAAAAAGCGCAACTCCTGCAGGCAGCAATCGAGCAAACCGGGCTCGAGGATTTTGGTGGCGACGAATTTCACGAGCCGCTGGATAGATTGCTGAACGCGTTGGCGACCGAGGCCCACCTTAATGATTTTGGCCGCCTGCGTGCCCAGATGACGATTTCCGCCGGATTGTGCAAACGCCTGGAGATTCAACACTACCTGGTGGAGCACCCGGAGATTGCGAGCGAGCAAATACAGCGCCCTGTGTTTATTGTCGGCTTACCCAGGACTGGTACCACCGCGCTGCACCATCTGTTAAACCAGGACGCGGCAAATCGAACGCTTAGACTGTGGGAGGCACAGAATCCAGTGCCACCGCCTGAAACAGCGAGTTACCGGAGTGATCCACGTATTGCTCAGCAGCGTGAGGGCGTGGCTTTAACAGAACAATTCTTGCCAGGCTTCTTGACCACTCACCTCATCGACGCCGAAGAGCCTGACGAATGCTACATGTTGCTCAATCGGAACTTCATGTCGGTAGAGTACTCCGCCATGTTTCATATTCCCTCTTATGCCAACTGGCTTTATCGCAACCTGTGTAGCAGCGATAGTTACGCCTACCACAAACAGCAGTTGCAGCTATTGCAATCCCGGCATCCTGGGCAGTGGGTCCTGAAGGCGCCGTTTCACCAGCTGGGTCTGTCCGAAATACTCAAGTATTACCCCGACGCCATCATTGTCCAGACGCACCGGGCACCGATGAGCTTTGTGGCCAGCGGTTGTAGTTTCAGTGAGTTGCTGCGCAAGAGTGGCAGCGATCATGTTGATCGTGCCGAGATTGGCCGAGACTGGATGGAAATGCTGGAAATCTACACGCATACCTTCGAGTCCGACAGGGCGCGACTTGAGCCACACCATCCTGGCCAGTTTATCGATATTAAGCATGATGACTTCGTGGCCAATCCCTGGCCCGCTATCCAATCAATTTATGCGGCCCGGGGTGTTGAGCCAGGCGAGCAGGCGCAAGGTGCGATGAAGGCCTGGCTGGCTGAACATCCCCAGGGCAAACACGGCAAGCACCAATACGAGCTCTCTGATTACGCTATTCGCCGCGACGACGTTGAAGCGTTATTTGCAGACTATGTCGCGCGCTATGAGTTAACTATGGACTGATATGAGATGAATACAATGACTGACAAAACAGCAGACGAGCGAGTGATGAGTGGCGCCAGCTGGGATGCTTTCTGCGACGGTTTGAAGGAGGCAGGGCAGCTGGTATTCGCCGAAAAGGCCCCGTCCAACGCCTTCGACAGGGCAGAGGGCTACCGCTACCTGACACGCATGCTGAGGGCGGGACTGGAGAGTTTTCTTGAGTCCGGTGATTCAGCATTCCCGGAATTGCGTTGCCCGGTTCACGAGACCATTAAGATGGGCGCCGATAATCCCGACAACTACTATCAGAGTGCGCCGATCAACCCCGAGTACGATTACCGGATCACGGGCACGCGAGGAACGGTGGACTACCTCGGATTTGGCGCCGTTATAAACCGCTATTCGAGTGGCGGCGGGATGAAAACCGACGGATTCCTGGACTCCATGGATATGGATATCTCCGAGGATGGCGAGCTGGAAATTATTGTGAGTCAGCGCGAACATCCCGGCAACTGGCTGCGCATTGGTCCGGAGACCAATGCGATCAATGTACGGCAAACGTTCCAGGACCGGCGGAATGAGGTCCGGGCCGATATCAAGATCGAACGCATTGGCGCGGAACAAGAGCGTCCCGATCCACTATCGCCGGAGAAACTGGACAAGGCATTGCAGGGCACAATTCAGTTCCTGAAAAATACCACCGGTTTGTTCGAGGGCTGGGCCGAGGGTTTTCTGCCAACGATCAACGAGGTGGCGCCCGCCGATCAGGCGTTTTGCCAGGCGATTGGCGGTGACCCCAACATTTACTATTTCCACAGCGCCTGGGAATTGGCCGACGATGAAGCACTGGTGATTGAGGCGACTGATATTCCCGACTGCCAGACCTGGAACTTTGTACTGCAGAACTGGTGGATGGAATCACTGGACTACCGCTATCACACGATTCATTTCAACCGTCATACCGCACGCTATGAGGCGGACGGCAGTGTCAGGATCGTGGTCGCCCACCAGAAACCGCCGCAATCGAACTGGGTTGAAACTGCGGGCCACAATCGCGGTACGCTGTGCTGGCGTTGGATAGGAGCATCGGAGCACCCGCCAGTCCAGGCGAGAGTCGTTAAGTTTATCGATCTGTAGGCGCGGCGATCAGTTACTGCCCCAGATGGCGTCCAGTCGCTGCTGCCGGCCGCAGTTCCACTTGTAATATTTGTAACGCACCGGATTCTTTTGATAGTAATCCTGGTGGTATTCCTCAACCGGCCAGAACTTTGCGCTGGGCAAAATCTCCGTTACCACCCGTTGCTCGGGAAAACGTTCGGCAACTGCCTTCCGCGAGGCCTCGGCTGCCTCGCGTTGGTCCTCGTCCACGAATATTGCTGCCTTGTAGCTGTGTCCCTTATCACAGAATTGACCGGCAGCATCGAAGGGGTCAACGTTGCGCCAGTAGATGTCCAGCAACTTTCGGTAGCTGATAACCTCCGGGTCATAACTCACCCAGATGGCCTCATAATGGCCGTCGTGGGCGCCACTGTAAGTTGGATTTTCCAGGGTGCCGCCGGTGAACCCCGACACGACGTCGTCGACACCGCCCAGCTCCTGGTAAACAGCCTCCATACACCAAAAGCACCCACCGGCGAATACCGCGGTATGTGAGCCCGCATGGCTAAGCGGGGTGAGGAGGAGCAGTGCAATGAACGCGAGATTTATCCGTGACATAGTCAAACCTTACTGTGGCTTGCTAACTGTGACAGCCTACTGCGCGCTTAGTTCGACACTGCTCAACTCGACAGGATACGTTCTTTCGCCTGTTGGTATTCTGTTGTGAGTTTTGCCACGAGTTCTGCGGTAGGGAGTATGTCCTTCACCGCACCGATGCCCTGCCCACAGCCCCAGATGTCCTTCCAGGCCTTGGATTTCGTGTCGCCGCCAGAACCAAAATTCATTTTGCTGGGATCACTCTGGGGTAGGTTGTCTGGATCGAGGCCCGCAGCTTCAATGGAGGGTCTGAGATAATTGCCATGAACGCCGGTAAACAGGTTGCTGTACACAATATCCGCGGCCGCGTTGTCAACGATAGACTGTTTGTAGGCCTGGACTGCGTTTGCCTCGGCGGTGGCGATAAATGCCGACCCTATATAGGCCAGGTCTGCACCCATGGCCTGCGCTCCCAGAATAGCCTGGCCTGAACCTATGGCGCCTGACAGCAGCAGCGGCCCGTCAAACCACTCCCGTATCTCTTGCACCAGGGCGAAGGGTGAGGTTGTGCCGGCATGTCCCCCGGCACCCGCCGCGACCGCGATGAGGCCATCAGCGCCCTTGGCCACTGCCTTGCGGGCGAATTTGTCGTCTATGACGTCATGGAACACCAGGCCACCGTAGGAGTGGATCGCCTCGTTGACGAATTCCTTGGCGCCCAGCGAGGTAATCACAATGGGTACCTCGTACTTTACGCACAAGTCCAGGTCGTGTTGGAGCCGGTCATTTGAACCGTGCACGATCTGGTTCACGGCGAAGGGTGCGGATGGTGCAGCGGGATTATCCGCATCGTATTCAGCTAACTCCGTGGTTATTTTATCCAGCCAGCGTTCCAGTTCTTCCGCAGGGCGTGCATTGAGAGATGGAAATGAGCCTATGACGCCGGCTTTGCATTGTGCGATCACCAGGTCCGGATTGGAGATAATGAATAGGGGCGCGCCGACCACGGGTAGACGCAAACGCCCGGAGAAAGACTGGGGTAACGACATGACTGTGTCCTCAAACGGTATTGATTGTTGATGTTGCAATTTATTGCATATAAAAAATTTATGCAAGGTTTTGCATACAAAATCACAGCGAGTTATGCTTTTGGAAAACAAACCGGGTACTCGGCCATGGCACTCTCTCACGCTATTATGACCGCCCTGATAGACGACGACATGTCAGGCTACGAGTTGGCGAAATCCTTCGATGCGTCGCTTGGATTTTTCTGGCAGGCATCGCACCAGCAAATCTACCAGGAGTTGCGGAAGCTTTCCGATAAGGGTTGGTTGAGCAAGCGGGAGGTCAACCAGCGCGGTAAACCCAACAAAATTTCTTACGGCCTTACCAAGGCTGGCAGCGATGCTATGGCCGACTGGGTGTATCAGCAGAGCAGGGTACAAGAAAGTAAGGATGACCTGCTGGTCAAGCTTTACAACCTGAGTGAGCAGAACATCAACCACATTATGGGTGAGATCGACGAACGGCGCCGCGCAATGATGCAGCGTTTGTATCTTTACGAAAAGATCAGGCGGGCGCACTACGATGAACCCGAGCAACTGCCCGTGCGTCGCCAGGGGGTCTACCTGGCGCTATTGGCGGGCATCCGTAATGGTGAGCAGTACCTGCAGTGGTGTGACGAGGCGCTGGCGCTGCTCGCGAGGTTGGAAAATCAGCAGGGCTAAGCTGCCTCAGTCCCGTTTAAACAAGGATTTCAATCCCGATTCGCCTTCGCTTTCTTCTTCAAGCCCCATTTTCTCACGGAGCTTGCGCTCCACTGCCTCCTTGGCCAGGTCGGCAAGGTAAGCGGCAACCGCATTCTCGACTTCTTCAACCACTGCCTGTAGCAGGGTTTCTGCGAGTTGCTCCGGTGTGAGGCCGGTCTGGGGATTGCCGATGTTTGTTCTGCGAACGTCCGGTACCTTCAGGCCGGCTTCACCTTTCGCTTCACTGATGACCTTGGCTTCGGTGCCGGCGAAAACAAATTTTTTCATAGTCAGGCGAACGTCCGCCGCTGTTTCTTCAGAGCTTGTCTCCGCTTCCTCAGTGGTCGTTGTCTTGCTGGCCTTTTCGATATTCTCCATTAACTCGGAGAGGTTGGTTTTTTCGCCCTTTTGCTCGGCAATCAACTTGGCGCCCTGAATACTCACTTCGCTGATCACAATGACCGGCTTGGTGATGCTGGCCGGCTCCACTGCGACGGTGATGTCGCTGAGATTAAAGGCGTAGGGGCTGTCATAACCGGGCGGGTTGGCGATCGTCAGGCCTGTGACGCGTCCCTTTCCGCTGGTGAGCTCCAGTTCCACACCATCTACGGATACCCGAGTGCCGGTGACTTCGCTGCCGATATCCTCAATCAGGCCCTTGATGATCCCGTTGAGGTTGCCCAGGAAAAAATAGGCCACCAGGGCAACCACGGCGATCAGGGCAATCACGACGCCCCCGAGTACTTTTGCTGTTTTCATTATGAATCTCCGGTTTTCGAAAGCTGCCCGGCAAAGTATCGCGTAAGCGCCTGCGGAGCAAGGCGCGGGTGGGCCAGCCCAACATGGCGTCCGTCGTGAGCCTTGGGCATAATGTCGCCTTGGCATCTGCGTGTACGAGCGGGATTAGATGTACCATCAGTACTTCGGACTGAGCGAACCCCCATTCTCGATTGCGGTTAATCCCCGCTATCTGTTCATGAGCCCCCGGCATCGTGATGCTCTGGCGCACCTGCTTTACGGCGTTGGTGCTGGTGGGGGCTTCATACTGCTGACCGGCGAGGTGGGTACCGGCAAGACCACGATCAATCGTTGCCTGCTGGAACAACTACCCGATGATACCGACATCGCTATTATTCTGAACCCGGCGCTCAGCGCGTTAGAGCTGCTGGCCAGTGCCTGTGATGAACTGGGCATCGATTATGGGTCGGACAATCACAGTCTCAAGACGCTCACTGACAGGTTGCATGATTTTCTGCTGAAGAATCACCAGCGTGGCCGCAAAACCGTTCTGCTCATTGATGAGGCGCAGCACCTGGATTTTGACGTGCTCGAGCAGATTCGCCTGTTGACCAACCTGGAGACCAACAGCGAAAAACTTCTACAGATCATCCTGATCGGGCAGCCAGAACTCGCGCAGATGCTGGCCAAGCCAGAGTTGCGCCAATTGAACCAGCGTATCACTGCCCGCTATAACCTCGAACCACTGAACCTGGAAGAAACCGGAGCTTATATCAGGCATCGCTTGCAGGTTGCCGGCCTGACGTCCGGGCGGGAACTCTTTCCTCCCTCTGTGATTCGTAACATCCACCGGCGCACGCGCGGAATTCCCCGACTCATCAACTTGCTGTGTGACCGGACGCTGCTGGGAGCTTATGGCAAAAGTGCCAGCCGCGCCGATAAGTCCCTGTTGGCGGCGGCCGCGGCGGAGGTGATGGGAGAAGCGCCGGCCGGTGATCATCACCGCAGGGCTTTCACTGTACCAGCCGCAGCCGTATTTGCGGTGGGTCTGTTGCTGGCAGTGGTGGCATTGGGCTGGCGGTATCTTGGCCAGCAAGAGGGGCAGCCCGCGGTTGCGCAGGTTGTCGTTCCACCAGCGGAACAGGTAGTGCCGGCACCTGCGAGTGAGCCCGTGCTGGACTCGCCCCCAGAGCAGTCTGCCGAGGTCGACCTGACGGGTGCCCCTGGACAAGACCTGATTGCGACTGAACAAG
Source organism: uncultured Alteromonadaceae bacterium (assembly GCA_964590005.1). GTDB lineage: Bacteria > Pseudomonadota > Gammaproteobacteria > Pseudomonadales > Halieaceae > CALJFL01. The sequence continues at coordinate 46,316 of CAZPVJ010000119.1, forward strand.
CGGCCTGGATGATGCAGAGGCGAGACGCCGAGGTGCTGGTCTGGTCCCTGTATTCCTCCCTGCCTGCTCCCGCGGAGCTCTGCTCAGATACGCTGCCCTCTGGAATACGGTGTTCGCGGTCGAGGGCTGAAACCTGGAATGAGCTCGCTCAATATGATCGTCCCTTGCTGCTGGACCTGGTGACCACTGACCGCTTCGCGGCGTCAGTACTCGTGCTCTCGATAGAGGGGCGGGAGGCCATTGTCGCAAAACCCGGGGGGTTCGAAGCAATCCCATTATCACGTGTCGCACCCTTGTGGACCGGTGACTTTGCTTACCTTTGGAACCCACCGGCTGCATTCACCCGACCCATTGCGCTCGGGGACAGCGGGCCAGTGGTTGCAGAAGTGGCACGCTTGTTTGCTCGTCTTGACCAGCAGGCCACAGTCCTGGCGGAGGAACGCTTCAACGCGGCGCTGGACACTCGCGTGCGCCTCTTTCAGCGAGCCAATGGGCTCGATGATGACGGGGTCGTCGGGGAGCAAACCCTGCTCAGGCTCAACGAGCAGTTGGCCATCGATGTCACGGCCGCCCAGGCGCGCCGAATGTTACAGGATCAGCCCATAGAAGTGGTTCAACAATGACGATCAGTGTGATGCGAGGCCTCCCCGAATGTCGCTGATCCTCGATGCGCTGAACCGTTCAGAGGCAGAGCGCCGGGGTGCTGGCGAAGTCCCGGGGCTGGCAACGGAGCATTTTAGTGGGAGTGGACCAGAGACCCGTGGTTGGCGGCAATACCTGCCCTGGGCTGGGCTGGTAGCTGCCTTGCTTATTATCGCCTGGCTATTGCTCAAAGCAGAAAGTGAGGCGGTTAAACCGACTGTTCCAGCTGCGGCGGTGATCGCTGCCAGTGACGGCCCACCGTCGCCGTCTGGCAAGGGAGCGATGCCAGCTACGGCAGCCGCTGTTGTCACTCCGCAATCCGTTGCAAACGAAGGCTCAGCACCTGCCGCGCCGATACAGGGAACCCAATCGACAGCGCAACGAGTACCGGCTACAGCCCCCGAAGTCGGCCGGGACTTGGCACAGTACCAGCCAGACCCTGAAGCCAACCCGGACCCGTCGATTGAGGCACTTTACCAGCGGGTGCCAGAGCAGGGATCAAGCAAGGCCCCGATAACGGTAGAAACCCTAGCTGAACCCGCGGAGCCGCAATCTGCGCCTGTTGATGCGCCCATTGTGGCTAGCGCAGAGTCAAGCAGTGAAAGAGAGCAGGCGCTCGACATTGAGCAAGTGTTGGCTTCGGCACAGCGCGAGCTGGAAAATGCGCGCTTGGCAGAGCATCCCGCTCCCTTCATCGAAGATTTGTCGCAACAGCGCAAGGATGCCATACCGACTCTGATGTACAGCATCCATAACTACTCCGGAAGAGCGGGGGAGTCCAGCGTGGTATTAAACGGTAAGAGCCTGAAGGAGGGCGCCAGCGTCGGCAAGGGGGTAAAGCTTGCCGAAATCCTGCCTGATTCGATTGTGCTGGAGCATCAGGGCGAGCAGTTTCGGCTGCGGGCCCTCAATAGCTGGGTTAACCTGTAGCCCAGGTTGTGATCTTCAGTCGGCGCTCAGGCCTCGCTTGCGCAGCTTTTCTGCTTCCTTGATGGTAAACCCCTTGTCCCGCCAGTCTTCGGCTTCCAACGCGGTAAAGCTCTCTTCTTTCCAGTCGTAGGCTTCCTGCAGGCTGAAGCCCGCTTTGTTCCATTGGCCTGCTTCTTCGGCGTGAAAGCCCGCGTCATGCCATGCGGTGACGGCCTTACGATCAGTGATGCCGGCGTCATACCAGCGCTTGATGGTGTCTGACGTAAATCCCATTTCCCGATAGTATTTAGCCTCAGACGGGCTTAGGCCCAGGGCTTGCAGATTGCTGGCCTCTACCGGCGAGTATCCATCCCAGTTGGGTGTGGAGCCGCAGGCCGCCAGAATCAATAGTGCAGCTACGAGACTGCCAAGTTTTAACTGTTGCATGAGTATCCTCAAAAAGAATGAGCGGGTTGAAGGGGGCGATTCTACTGTAAAATTCCCGCTTTGGTTAAGTGCGTTTGCGTTGTGCTATTTTTGGCGCAGGCGATTTAGTGGGGTTGAGCATGTATGTATTTGTAACCGGTGCCACCGGTTTTATTGGCTTTCACACAGTCAGGGCCCTGTTGTCCGCGGGACATAAGGTGCGCCTCGGGGTCCGAAATACCAAGAAAATGGCAGCGCTGTATGAGCCGTTCGGAATTGATACGTCGGACCACGTGGTTGGCGGTATAACCGATGAGGACGCTATTCAGCGTGGCTTGGAAGGCTGTGATGCGGTAGTTCATACGGCGGCCATGGTCAGCCTTGACGCAAATAAGGCCGACCTTGTGTACGAGACCAACGTTCGCGGTACGGAACTCGTCATTGGCGGCGCGGTTGAGCGCGGTTTCAAGTCCATCGTACATGTTTCAAGCGTCACCGCGCTTTATGACCCTGGCGCCAGTGTGCTCAATGAAGATGTCCCGGTAGCGACCGGGGCAACCTCGGGTTATGGCCGCTCCAAGGCGCAGAGTGAGCGCTATGTACGTGAACTGATAGAGGAGGGTGCCTCTATCGCCATTACCTACCCCTGTACGGTGCTCGGTCCGGACGATCCCGCTATGAGCGAGGGCAGCCAGGGCCTGGCAATCTTCTTCAACCAGGCATTTGTACTCACAACGACCGGTATGCAGATTATCGACGTGCGAGACCTTGCCAACATTCACGTACTGTTGCTGGAGCAGCAGTTAACCGGGCCATATATGGTGGGTGGGCACTATCGCAGCTGGGCTGAACTGGGGCACATCCTGGATCGTGTTACCGGGCGCCGCATGCGCAAAGTGCCGGCTCCTGGCTGGTTGTTGCGCAAGCTGGGCAGTGGTGTCGACCTGGCCGGCAAATTCGTGAGTCTTGAAACTCCGATGACATTGGAGGGGATTACATACGCAACCCGGTGGGTCTACGTCGACGATCGCAAGGTTCGTGAGTCCCTGGACTACAGCTATCGCCCCCTGGAAGAGACCCTGGCAGATACCATAGGCTGGCTGGCCGACCACGGCCACATAGACGATTACTGGTCGGCAAAACTCGCTTAATTTAGCTGAAGATAATCCCGCATTATTTCGAACAAGGCGGGCTGGCTGAGGAAATTTGGTACCAGCCCCTCAGCTTCCGAATTGCCGAAAATCGGCACGTTTGCCCCGGTATGTTCCTCCATGAAGAAGTTGGTGGTGGCGTAGTTGACCGCCATCAGACTACCTTCGGGCGTACGAATACGTGCAATTTTGCCGGGCGAAAACACCGGGATTGGATAGGCGGCAAACAGGCTTTCAGCCGGAATAATCTGGGCTGCCTGGCTGTGGTCGGCGGTGACCAGAATGAGCGTATTGGGATTGTCTTCGGCAAAGGCCAGAGCGGTTTCCAGCGCCTCGTTCAGTTGCTCAAGTTCACCGATCGAGCCGCAGGGCTTTCTCTCGTGGGCCTGCTTGTCGATGGAGGCGGACTCCACCATCAGGAAAAAGCCGGGCGTATGGTCACGTGAAAGGACCTTAAGGGCAGCGTCAGTCATCTCGCTGAGTGTGGGTATGCCCGCAAAGTCCGGGTTGGGTTCGCAGTTCATAGGCTCTGGCTGGGTCACCTCGCCAAGGTAGCGGTGTACGTGATTCAGCCAGCTGGGTTCGGGCGCTTCCGCCTCTCGTCCTCCTTCTCCACGCAGTTGGACCGGCAGGGTGCTTGCTGCGAACAGCCCCAGCAGTCGGTCGGCAGCGATAGCTTCACTCAGCTGTGTTGGCGTCGATACGACGGTAAATCCCGCCTGGCGTGCCTGTTCCGTCACGGTGACCTGTGCGCCCTCCGCCTGCATATCGAAATACTCGCTGCCGCCACCCAGGACAACATCGAGGTCCGATGCGGCCAGTTGTTCAGCGATCGAACCCGGCCCTCCCTTGGCTTTAATCTCGTCCGGGCAGCCCCCCAGTGGGATATCGCTATAGACGATTTCGAGCATCAGGTCAGGCCCCTGGCACAGTCTGAAGCTGATGTGCGCCGCGAATGCCGCGGGTGTGGCGTCTGTAACGCTCGAAGTGGTGACCAGGCCGGTGCGATAGCCAGCTGCCTCGGCCATTTCTACAATGGTGGTGAGCGGCTTGTTACTACCGGCAGCAGTCGCCAATCGGCCTCGACTGGTGATCTCGCCCGTCGCCATACTGGTGGCGGTGTTGGCTGAATCAGCGACATAGACCGGCCTGCCGTCGACCTTGTCCTCTATGGTGAGAATCTGCACTGCGCCGCGCATGGGCATATCATCCAGCAGTAGCCGCCCCTGGGCGCCTTGCAGGTAATTGCGCGCGATGGTGATTTGCTGATCGTCCATGCCATCCCCGATGATGAGAATGACGTTACGCCCGGCGGCGTCTTTGGATTCAGCTGCGGCTGCGCCAGTAGCGGGGGTGATCAGCCCGGCATTCTCAGCGGACCAGGCTGGGCCGCCAGCCAGCAGGGCCAGAAGTAGAGTGCCATAAACAGATGTTTTCATAGTAAATATCGCGAAAATCAGACCGGCGGTAATGTAACGATATTTGACCGGCAATGCACCCCTTGGGCATTTTCGGACGATAAAAGCCTGCATAAGATGAGAATTTAGCCTTGGTGCAATTAAGCAACTCAGCGGCTTGAAAGCCGGTCGGGGTGAGACTAACCTGCCACCTCGTTTGCTGATGGTGAACTATGTCCATGAATGACGCGCAGATTGACGAGGCTGGCGCGGCGCTTTACCAGGCCTTGATAGAACAGCACACACTGTCGCCACTGACCGAGCGTTTCGATGATATTACTGTCGACGATGCCTATCGCATTTCACTGAAAATGGTGGATTGCAGGGTGCGCGCCGGGGAATCGATTGTTGGCAAAAAAATCGGCGTTACCAGTAAGCCCGTGCAGGACATGCTGGGCGTCTATCAGCCGGATTTCGGTTTTCTCACTGACGGTATGGTATTTGCCGATGGCGCTGATATCAGTATTGCCGATCACCTCATTCAACCGCGCGCGGAAGGCGAAATCGCTTTCAGGCTGCGCTCCGACCTGGTCGGTCCGGGAGTAACTGAGGATGATGTGCTGGCGGCGACCGAATCTATCATCCCCTGTTTCGAAATCGTAGACTCAAGAATCGATGACTGGCGCATAAAGATACAGGATACCGTGGCCGACAATGCCTCCTGTGGCGTGTATGTCCTGGGTACCAATGAGGTAGATCCACGTGGCTACGACTTGCCGAACCTCAAGATGAAAATCTACAAGAATGGCGAACTCCACAGCGAGGGTTTGGGTTCGGCGGTGCAGGGCAACCCGTTGACCGCGGTCGCATGGCTCGCCAACACCCTCGGAGAATATGGGATTCCCTTCAAGGCGGGGGAAGTGATCCTCTCAGGTTCGCTGGCACCCTTGATCCCGGTTGTTGCCGGCGATCGCATGGCCCTGGAAATCGAAGGCGTCGGAGGATGCAGCTGTCAGTTTGTCTAGCACTGGATAAACCCCGGCTGGCGTCACACACGAGAGAGGAAAGTATTGAGTTATGAGTCAAAAGGTAAAGGCCGCGATTATTGGCCCCGGCAATATCGGAACGGATCTACTGGTCAAAGCAATGCGCAGTGACCTGATCGAGCCTGTCTGGATGGTTGGAGTCGTAGCAGACTCACCCGGGCTTGCGCGAGCGCAAGAACTGGGGCTGAAGACCACGGCGGAGGGTGTGGACGGTATGTTGCCGACGATGAAGTCCGATGGTGTTCAAATTTGTTTCGATGCTACCTCGGCCTACGTCCACGCTGAAAACAGTCGCAAGGTCAATGAACAGGGCGCTGTCATGATCGATCTCACACCGGCAGCGATAGGACCTTTTTGTGTTCCCCCGGTCAATCTATCCGATGCGGTAGCAGCTCATGCAATGAATGTGAACATGGTGACCTGTGGCGGCCAGGCCACTATTCCCCTGGTGGCGGCGGTCTCGCGGGTTCAGGCAGTTGAGTACGGTGAGATAGTGGCCACAGTCAGTTCCCGCTCTGCCGGCCCAGGGACACGTAAAAACATTGATGAATTCACCCGTACTACCGCCAGCGGTATAGAAAAAGTGGGTGGTGCGCGCGAGGGCAAGGCGATTATCGTTATCAATCCAGCGGAACCGCCTTTGATAATGCGCGACACCATCCATTGCCTGACCGCCAGCGCCCCTGACGAAGAAGCTATTACACGGTCGGTACACGAGATGATCAGCGAGGTTCAGAAATACGTGCCTGGCTATACCCTGAAAAACGGCCCCGTGTTTGATGGTAATCGGGTGTCCATATACATGGAGGTCGAGGGCCTCGGTGATTTTTTGCCAAAGTACGCGGGCAACCTCGATATCATGACTGCGGCGGGCCTGCGCACGGCCGAGATGTATGCAGAGGAAATTCTGGCGGGCAACTTTACACCCGTAGCCGCCTGAACCTGTCGGCGCCAAACCTGGCACCCTGAAGAGAGAAGAGAACAATGGATCTGCAAGGCAAGAAAGTTACTGTTCACGACATGTGCTTACGCGATGGCATGCATCCCAAGCAGCATCAGATCACGGTCGAGCAGATGGTGTCCGTGGCGAGGGCGATGGATGCTGCCGGTGTTCCGCTGATCGAGGTGACTCACGGTGATGGTCTGGGCGGAAAGAGCGTGAACTATGGCTTTCCCGCGGCCTCCGATGAAGCGTATCTCACCGCAGTGTGTCGCGAAGTGAAGCAAACCCGGGTATCCGCGCTGCTGTTGCCGGGGATCGGCACGGTAGATCACCTGAAGATGGCGGTGGATTGCGGTATCTCTACCATTCGTGTGGCGACGCATTGCACCGAAGCGGACGTATCAGAACAACATATCAGTATCGCGAGTCAGATGAAGGGCCTGGATACGGTGGGATTTTTGATGATGGCTCACATGATCGAGCCCGAGGAACTTGTCGTCCAGCTGAAGTTGATGGAATCCTACGGAGCCAATTGTGTGTATGTTACCGACTCCGCTGGCTACATGCTGCCCGATGACGTCACCGCGCGAATCGCCCTGGCACGGGCGGAGTTAAAACCCGAAACCGAGCTGGGATTTCACGGGCACCACAATCTGGCAATGGGCATAGCGAATTCGCTGGCCGCGGTGGAGGCGGGCGCCAATCGCATCGACGGGTCAATGGCTGGCCTGGGTGCCGGCGCCGGTAATACACCGCTGGAAGTGTTTATTGCGGTATGCGATCGCATGGGTATAGAGACGGGGGTCGACACCTTCAAGGCCATGGACATCGCGGAGGACCTGATCGTACCGTTGATGGACCACATGGTGCGGGTAGACCGGGACTCGCTGACGCTTGGCTATGCGGGCGTTTACTCGTCGTTCCTGCTATTCGCGAAACGCAGCGCTGAAAAATATAATCTCTCCAGCCGGGATATACTGTTGGAGCTGGGTCGCAGGCGCACTGTAGGCGGCCAGGAAGACATGATCGAAGACCTGGCGCTCGATATGGCCCGCGAAGCCGGGACGATTTAGCAAATCGGTCAGTGGCTAAACGAGCCCTTCAACGGGTAACAGTGCGCCGTGAACTGCAGCGGCGCCGTCCGAGGCTAGAAAACAGATCACTGCCGCCAGCTTTTCCGGGGGAACCCAGCTGTCGAAGTCTGCGTCCGGCATGCTGGCCCGGTTGGGGGGCGTGTCGATGATGCTGGGCAGGACAGCATTGACGTTGATGCCGTCGTGCTTCAGTTCTTGCGACAGACTCTCTGTTAACCGCATCACGCTGGATTTTGCACAGCAGTAGGCGCTCATGTCGGCGCCACCGCTGAGGGCGCCCAGGGCACCTATATTAACGACGGCACCGCGGCTTGTGCGCAAAGCAGGTATGGCCGCCCGGGTTGCATTGCGCAGGGTGTCCACGTTCAAACTGAACATAAGCTCCCATTCGTCGTTAGACCAGTCGGCTGCTGAAGTGCCCATCGCGAACCCGCCGGCGACGTTGAGCAGCGCGTCTATATCACCCAGGGTCTCAAAACAGTCTTTAGTGGCGGTGCTGTCCAGCAAGTCGAGGCGATGATACTGGGCGGTATGTGGCACAGAGGACGCTTCGATGATGTCCAGCCCGACAACCGTTGCGCCCTGATCCTGTGCACATTTGGCCGTTGCTTGTCCGAGGGTGCCGGCAGCGCCGGTGATAATAACCTTTTTGTTGCTGAGCATGGTTTTTAGGTCCTGCTTGGAGTTAGTAAATCTGCGCACGACAGCTGTCACGCGTGCCGCCGAAGCTGAAGTCTAGCAGTATTTATTCAGTTGCAGAGGCCGGGCCGTTCGGCGCGCACCAAAACTTAACGTTTGCCCCGAGATGTGGCAGGATGCTCCATTCCCGTGCGGTGAGGTCGTCGCCAGCGAAACTCAAAGCCCGGCTGAATAACGATAAACGGGTAAACCATAATAACGAGGTGTCAGGATGAAAATGATTACCGCGATCGTTAAGCCTTTCAAGCTTGACGACGTCCGCGAAGCGTTGCAACAGATCGGTATTACCGGCATGACTGTCGAAGAGGTCAAGGGTTACGGCCGTCAAAAAGGTCACACCGAACTGTATCGTGGAGCTGAGTATCACGTAGAGTTTCAGCCCAAGGTTAAGCTGCAGGTAGCGGTAGCCGACGATCAGGTCGATGCCGTGATAGAGGCTGTCTGCAATGCCGCCAATACTGGAAAGATCGGCGATGGCAAGATATTCGTAGCGGCCCTTGAACAAAGTATTCGCATCCGCACCGGCGAAACCGGCGATGAAGCGCTTTAATTCGGAGAATTCCATGAAGAACGTATATAAATTTCTCGTACTAGCGACCATCTCCCTGTTCTCGGTCGGGGCTTACGCAGGTGAAGTTAACGGCGCGGATACCGCCTGGATACTGACATCCACGGCCCTGGTTCTGTTTATGACTATCCCCGGTCTGTCGTTGTTTTACGCTGGTCTGGTCAGGGTGAAGAACGTTCTGTCGGTGCTGATGCAATGCTTTGCGCTGACCTGCCTGATGTCACTGGTCTGGTTCCTGGTGGGCTATACCATTGCCTTTGGCAGCGACGGCGTGGAGCAGGGCCGATTCATCGGCGACTTTGGAAATGTGATGTTTGCTGCCATGAGTATCGACAGCGTCAACGGCACTATACCCGCGTCCCTGTTTGCCATATTCCAGATGACCTTCGCCATTATTACGCCGGCGCTGATTGTGGGTGCGTTCGCCGAGCGTATGCGTTTCTCTGCCATGCTCGTTTTCAGCACCATCTGGCTCATTGTTGTGTACGCGCCCGTCTGTCACTGGGTTTGGGGCGGCGGTTGGCTGGGCGAAATGGGCTTGCAGGATTTCGCCGGCGGTACCGTGGTGCACATTACCGCTGCAGTTGCAGCGCTGGTCGCCGCTATGATGATGGGGCCGCGCCGTGGGTTTGGCACGGTCGCGATGCCACCCCACAACCTGACACTGACAGTCGCCGGTGCCGGCATGCTCTGGGTGGGCTGGTTCGGTTTCAACGCGGGGTCGGCGGTTGCCGCCGACAACAGTGCCGCTATGGCGATGCTGGTTACTCACCTGTCAGCCGCCTGTGGGTCACTGGCCTGGATGGCCATGGAGTGGATTCGCCATGGCAAGCCCTCTGTACTGGGTATCGTGACCGGAATGGTTGCGGGTCTGGGCACTATTACGCCAGCTTCAGGCTCTGTAGGCCCGGCTGGTGCCGTCGTTATCGGTCTCAGCGCCGGTGTGGTTTGCTACTTCGCCACCAATTTCCTGAAGAATAAGCTACGAATCGACGACAGTCTCGACGTGTTTCCTGTGCACGGTGTCGGGGGTGCACTGGGCACCATTCTGGCAGGCGTTTTCTGCTCGACACAACTGGGGATCTTTAGCGGTAACGGGTTTTCCGAGGGGGTTACCAGTATTGCCGGGCAGTTGTTGATCCAGGGTACTGGCGTTGTTTCCACCCTGGTTTACACCGCGGTGGCAACTTTCGTCATACTCAAAGTCGTCGACCTGCTTATCGGGCTGCGAGTGGATGAAGAGGAAGAGACCCAGGGTCTGGATCTGGTGCTCCACGACGAGCGCGGCTACGATCTCTAGACAAGCTTAGGGCGAGGCCGGTCCTCGCCCACTGCGCCACACAATCATGTCGATGAACTGGATTCATCACCATGCCGAGATCAACGGCATTCGGATGCATTACGTGGAACAGGGGGAGGGGCCTCCGGTTGTCCTGTGCCATGGGTTTCCGCACCTCTGGTTCAGCTGGTACCGGCAGATAACGGCGCTCGCTGCTGCCGGTTACCGGGTAATAGCGCCCGATATGCGGGGCATGGGGCAGACCGAGGCGCCGGAGGCCGTCGAGGCCTATGATATCCCCCACATTACCGGTGACCTTGTCGGCCTGCTAGATCATATCGGCGAGGAGGACGCCGTGTTTGCCGGTCTCGATTTCGGTGCCTTTGCCATCTATGACCTGGCCTTGAGGCATCCCGAGCGGGTGCGCGCTGTGATTGGACTGGAGAACCCCGCCGCGCCGCATAATCCCGACGTATCGCCTCTTACCGAGTACCGGGAGATGGGGCAGCAGCATTTCCTGCACATAGAATACTTCCGCGTTCCACCCAGGGCGGATAAGGAGCTGGCCGCCGAACCCAGGCTTTTCTTGCAAAAGGTTTTTCATACCCTGAGCGGTGCGGGCAATTATTTTGATGTCTTCAAGTACCCGCCAGATGCTTCCTACATTGAAGCCATGGCTGATCCGCCGCCTTTGCCCTGGCCCTGGCTGTCCGAGCTGGAGCTGGAGTTTTTCGTCAGTGAGTACAGTCGTAGCGGTTTTACCGGCGGCCTTAACTGGTACCGGTCCTTTGATCTGAAGTGGGCGCAGCGTAAACCGTTTGAGGGCGTCCAGAGTGCAGTGCCAGCCTATTTTCTGGGCAGTGAGCACGACGTCGACCTTGAGGGTTTTCATGGGGATGACCCGATCAGCCTGATGCGAGCAATTTTTCCCGATCTTCGGGCGGTGCGGATGATTCCCGGCGCAGGGCACATGGTACAACTCGAGGCGTCAGAAGAGGTCAACGGGATCCTCACAGAGTACCTCGCTGATATTTACACGGCTAATTGAGCTTTGGACGGAC
>CAZPVJ010000120.1:0-6176 GCA_964590005.1 uncultured Alteromonadaceae bacterium
TTTTTGTTCGTCATGCCCGAGTTCGTCTGGATCCAGTCCCAGATGAATCAGCCGGAAGAAATCATATTCCCGTTGGGGAGACTCATGTACTCCGAGATGACCTGCCAGCGCTCATCTGATCTAACCTCCTCGGTGATGATGTCAGTCAGGTAGATGATGAGCCTGTCGCTGATGGTTCGATAAAAGCTGTCAAACATGGCATCTATGTCATCGACGGCAGCAGCGCAATACTGGATTCTCAGCTCACGCGCCGGACTTATTGCCATTGAGGTGAGCTGGGCCATCACGGCTTCTTCCTCGCCCGACTGGCAGCGCAGATAGTCATGAAACCCTGGAATCACCCACATTGCCACCATCATGGGTTCGGCTGAAATTGAAGCCAGCTCGGCGTTGGACTCTTCGCGTCGGCCCAATTTGTGCAGCGTGTAGGCGCGAAAAGCATGGTAGGCATTGATATCACCACCGACCGCGCGGTACTGCCCGGTCATTCGATAGGCACTTTCGTAGTCACCCCCCCAAATCCGTGCCGCAATAGCTCCCTCGTGGTAGTAACCCAAAGTCGGGCTTTTGGAAATTGCCACGTCATACCATCGGTAGGCCTCTTCATATTGACCGACATTGGCGAGCGTCATTGCAAAATTAAAGGCGGCGCGACCATCGGGGTCGTTGAGTTGCACCGATTTGCGCGCATTGCTCTCCCAGTTGGCCCACTCTCCCCGATCAAAGGCCACCCTTGCCAGCGTCTCGTAGGCATTGGAATTGCTGGGGTCCAGTTCAATGGCCTTGGCCGCATACTCGAGCGCCTGATCATAGAGCTGATCCATCGCGTCCGGGGGGCTGATACTGCCTTTCAGCCAGGATACAAACCCCAGTTCAGCCCATCCCTTGGAGAACAGAGGGTCTATCGCTACTGCGTGTTCCAGCTTGGCGATACCCATTTCAATCCAGCCATCCTGGGCCAGGGTAGATCGCGCACTCTCTCGTTCGAGTTGGTACCGGTGTTGGAGAAACAACGTGTAGGCCTCAACACTTTGGCTGGGCGGGCGCTCGATGCTCGCTATTTCGTCGGGTCGCAGCGACGTTTCCATCGCCCCTGCAACCTGTAGGGCAACCTCCGTTTCTATGGTGAAAATATCATCGAGTCGAAACTCGTAGGATTCCGCCCACAAGTAGACCTCATCCCGCGCCCTGATCAGCTCTGCGTTGATCTTTACCCGGTTGTCAGCAAACCGCACACTACCGGTTAAGACATTCTCCACTCCTAGCTCATTGGCGATCTCGCGCAGTGACTTCTCAGAATCGGCATAGCGCAGCACGCTGCTGCGCGATATCACCCGCATGGCCTTGATCTTTGCCAGCTGGTTCAGAATCGCTTCGTGGATGCCACTGGCAAAGTAGGCCTTGTCAGGGTCAGGGCTTTTGTTGGTGAGTGGCAACACGGCGATGCTGTTGTCAGAAACCCGAGATGGGGCCAGGATGCGCTCTGTTGGTTCCGGCACAAATGGACTCGCTGACCGGGTCAGACTATTTGGCTCCAGCACAATGACGCCCAAAACGAAAAGCAACACGCCGAGAATAATCGGAGCGGGGCGTAGCAATGATCTGGGCTTAAGTGCAGGGCTGACGAAATCCTCTGCCAGCTTGCCCGAAACATCGGGGTTGCCCCCGCGAAGAGGTGCAGCGGGCAGTTCAGCGACCGGCATGGTTAACCGGTAGCCTGTTTTTGGCACCGTCTCTATATATTTGCGCCCCGTGGCACCCCCTCCCAGCGCGGACCGCAATAACGAAATGCTCCGGCTCAGTGCCTCGTCGCCCGAGTAGGTGTCCTTCCAGGCTTCCGCCAGTAATTCATCCCGCGTTACCACCTCACCCGCGCGCGCGGCGAGCAGTTGCAGTACCTGCATACTCTTGGGCTCGAGTCGCTTCTCGCCTTCCGGGCCGCTGATGGTGTTGCGGCTGGGGAAAACCGTGTACCCGTCCAGCTGAAAGCCGGTGCTCAGGGACATTTATAGCCTGTGATTCGGAAATTTGAGGTGTCAGCATATCAAAGGCGGCGTTGCTAACCTATTGAAATGTTTGCAGTTAACGCGCCTTAAGAAAAAAATCAGGAAAATTTAGGGAAACAACAAGGAACTTCGGCGCCATTTCTACCATTCTGCATGTGTCGCCGGGATGCGCACGAGAGTCAAGGATGTCCTCGCGTGGCAAGGAAGCCACCCTTTATCCCAATAAGCGCGGGCTCGGGCCCCGCTTCCACGTCGCACTTTTCAATCTCTCCGAGTCATCCGTTGGGTGTACTTCTTGGTCCGCCCGGGATAGTCATGGCGAGCATGCTGTCAGTCCAGTCGGATGGCCAGCCCTGGTTGTTTGCGCCATTACCTTCACAAAGCAAGCCGGGTGGTCTAGGTTTGATGGAGAAAAATCGTTTCCTTGGGGCCGGGGGCCTGATGTTCCGACCAGAGATAAGGACAGGAAGACAAGCGCTCGAGTCACCTTCGGTGCGTTATGCAGCCTCTTGACGCCCTCGTGGTTGGTGCCGGCTTCAACGGCATATACCAGCTGTATCACCTGCGTAAGCGCGGATTCTCCGTAGCTGTTATTGATGCCGGCGCTGAACTCGGCGGAGTCTGGTACGCCAACTGCTATCCCGGGGCACGCGTCGACTCCCATGTACCCAACTATGAATTCTCTTTCGACGAGCTTTGGAAGGACTGGCGCTGGACCGAAAAGTTTCCGGGCCGAGAAGAGTTGCGAGCTTACTTTGACTACCTCGACCAGAAGCTCGACCTGAAAAAGGATGTCCGGTTTAACACCCGGGTTACCTCCGCCCAATTCGACGCAGATCGCAACCTATGGCGGATCGAGACTGATCAAGCCGGTATGTTTGAAGCGCGCAACTTCATACTTTGTACCGGCTTCGCTGCCAAGTCCTATACGCCTGAGATTGAGGGTCTGGATAGTTTTGCGGGTGCCTGTTACCACTCAGGGCATTGGCCCCAGGGTGGGCTGGATATGCGCGGCAAGCGGGTAGGTGTCGTCGGCACCGGAGCCAGCGGTGTACAGATTGCGCAAGAGGCCAGCAAGGTTGCGTCGCAGCTCACTGTGTTCCAGCGTACGCCTATCCTGGCCCTGCCTATGCGGCAACAGCAACTTGATGAGCGCTATCACGCTGAAAAACAGGCCAACTATCCGTCAGACCTGCGAAAGGCGCGCGGTGAACTGCGCAACTACTTCGATATTCCAGTCTCGAGGGTGTCAGGGCTTGAGCTGTCCCCGGAAGAGCAACAAGCCACCATGGAGGCCGCCTGGGCGCGGGGCGGATTCCACTTCTGGGGAAACATTTTTTCCGACGTTCTGACGAACCCTGAGGTGAACCGGTTGGCCTATGATTTTTGGCGGGACCGGACCCGTGAGCGAATCGACGACCCACAGACAGCGGACAAGCTGGCACCCATGGAGCCCCCGCATCCGTTTGGTACCAAGCGGCCGTCACTGGAGCAGTGGTATTACGAAATCTTTAACCAGGACAACGTCAGCCTTGTTGATATCCGGGAAAACCCTATTAAACAGGTGACCCCGGCAGGCGTTGTCACCGAGGAGGGGGAGCACCCGCTCGATATCCTGGTTATGGCCACCGGTTTTGATGCTTTCACCGGCGGCCTCACCCAATTTGAGATTCGCGGCATCGATGGACTAAGGCTCAAGGAGAAGTGGGACGATGGCGTAGAAAACTTTCTCGGCATGGCCGTCGCCGGCTTTCCCAATATGTTCATGCTTTACGGCCCGTTGTCGCCCTCGGGTTTATGTAATGGCCCGGTCTGCGCAGAACTGCAGGGCGCATGGATCGTTGATTGCCTGAGCTACTTGCGAGAGCGGCAGTATCAGCGCATAGATGCGACCGAAGCCGCAGAGCAGGGCTGGGTGCAACATGTGGAGGGCATGGGTGCAGCGACCCTGTTCCCCCTCGCTGACTCCTGGTACATGGGTGCCAATGTCCCGGGTAAAAGGCGTCAGTTTCTTAATTATCCGCACCTGCCTACCTACATGGAGGCCTGCGAAAACTGCGCTCGCGCGGGCTACGAGGGTTTTGAGCTGAGTTAGCCTCGCGCAGGGCGGGGTCGGCACCGCGCTGTCTGCAACTACATAGCCAGTACACTTCTCAGCACACTGGCGAAAGCCAGCGGTTGGTCCAGCATTAGATGGTGTCTCGCCTCGGGTATGCCAACCATGGGGATATGGCCACCGCCACATTCGCGCACATAGTCGGCGGAATCGTCATCGAACAGTTTGCTCTGCTCCCCATAGACGATGACCACTGATCCGGGGGCGTCGGCCAGGCGACGGCCCTGCGCCAGTAAACGCTCGTGCTGGTCGCCACTCTGCGCAAAAACACTGGGGTGAAATTTCCAGGTCCAACCGCCCTCGACCTGCTTCAGTGAGTGGTAAGCCATGTAGTCAAACAAGTACGGCTCGTTGACAGGCTGTTGGGGTGACAGCACATAGCGACCCTTGGCAGTCTCATAATCCGGGTAAATGCGATTGGGCCGCTTCGGCTCCTGTGAACCCGGGGGCCCGCTGTCTCTCGCGTGCTCTTTCAGTCGTTCCGGTCGCAGGGTCATCAGATCGCAGACGACCAGACGGGAGAAATATTCGCCACGTTGCTCCATGGCGAGCAGGCCGATGCTGCCACCATAGGAGTGGGCGATGATGGTGGGCTTGTGTGAATTGTCGAACAAGCCGGTCTCGCTGGCCACGTCCATCAGTTCTTGCAGGCGAACATCATCCGGGTAGGCTTCGCGTATGCCGGAGTCACCCATGCCGGAAAAGTCATAGGCCACGACGTGATAGTCCCTGGCAAGCAAAGGGGCTATGAAAGCAAAGCATCGCGAGTGAGCCAGGAAGCCGTGCAGAAGCAGCACCCCGGGTTTCTCCTCATCGCCCCAACTAAAATAATGTACGGGACATCCGCCTGAATCCACCCAGCCTTCGCGACGCGGCACCGCAAGTGCCTCTTCGAACCAAGCGGGGGTTGCCGCAGAATCGTTGGGAATTTCGGTGGGTGTATGAAGCGGTGTAGCGATGGACATAGTCATAAACTGTTAGCTCAAAAATGCAGTGCGGAGTGTACAGCACCGCAGCGGTGTGAGGTAGAAAAGAGTCAGCTACGGTAGTGTACGGTCGCGGGCAATCGTCAGATTGCTCGTCGTGATGATGGAGCCTTTGCTCGTATGGATAAATGCGAGCCGTCGAACTAGGGGCAGAGATATCGTGGTGAAGCGCTAAAGTGATCCGAAGCTGACACCGACCCGGAGAAGCCACGAGTTTCTGCTGGTGAATTCACCCTCGAGGACCCCGACGATTGGCAGTTCCTCTGTGCTCACCGGAGCATCTCCCACACCGATATACGATAGAGACGCGGTCACTGATCGATCCTTGGTCCAGCGCCACTCGGCCCCGATCCCTGCCGACCAGACCGAATCGAGCCTCAGAGTCATTGTACGCTGGTCGTCATCAACCATGTCGTCCGCGTAAAACCCGCCGACACCCAACATCCATCTATCGTTGAGCGGCCAGGTGTAGCTCACTGCCAGAGCGTAAATGTCCTTGTACTTCACCTCGGTTTCCGTGAGCGCCTCGCCATTGAAGTAGAACTCAGACAGTCGAAAATTACTGAAATCAATCCAGGCAAGATCGGCCGTTACCGCGTGATTATTCTCGAACTCATAGTAGAGGCCACCCAGCACGGATTGGGGGGAGCGACTGTTAATCGAGATATCGCCACCGATAATACCGAGGGCGTTCATCACCCGTTCAGTATTTGGGCCCAGGCCGCGGTAGCTGGTATCGGCATCCAGTTCGGGGTCCAGTTCTGACTGGTATGTCAGGCCCCAGCGCAGCCTGCTACTTTGCTGATACAACGTGGAGAGGCCGAATCCTACCTCGAAACCGTCGGCCTCAAGTTCCCCTGAACCTTCGGTGTTGCCAGGATCGAAGATATTGGCAATGACGCGCTGCTGTTCGAAACGGGTATATGTCAGCGCGAGGCTGCCGGCAATCGAAAGTTTGTCGTTCACCTTGTAGGCCAGACTGGGAAACGCGCTGATGTAGACTGAATCGTAGGACTCTATTATGAAACGCCCCGGCCAGTCGCCCAGATCATCCGAAAAGCCGACACC
>CAZPVJ010000121.1:0-3814 GCA_964590005.1 uncultured Alteromonadaceae bacterium
GGCCTGCCCAACAACAGCTTGCGGGTGTTAATCGCCTGCGGCACCGCCGGTGGGATAGCGGCCGCATTCAATACACCGCTGGCGGGAGTCATCTTCGCGATGGAGGTGATTATCGCCGAGTACACGGTGGCAGGCTTTATCCCGGTAATGCTGTCAGCCGTGGCCGCTTCGGCGGTCAGCCGCAATCTCGGTATAGGCGGCGCCGGCTTGTTCAGCATCTCGCCGGTGGAGCTCAACTCTCTGTGGGAAATCCCTTATATCATCCTGCTGGGTATCTGCTGCGGCATTGCCGTGTCACTGTTTATTAAAGCCAGCCGCCTTGCCGCTCGACTGGGACACTGGCCGGTTGTTATCCGCTTTATTCTGGCCGGATTGCTGACCGGCTCATTGGCGCTACTGGTGCCGCAGGTGCTCGGCATCGGCTACGACACCCTGGAGGCGGTGCTGCATGGCGAGATCGCGTTGCTTGCGCTACTTACCATTGCCGGATGCAAACTGCTGGCTACCAGTTTCTCCTGTGGAGTCGGCATGCCTATCGGGCTGATCGGGCCCAACCTGCTCATTGGCGCCTGCCTGGGTGGCGCACTGGGCATTGCCGGCCAAATGGTCTGGCCGGAGCTCGCATCGCACCAGAGTCTTTATATCGTGATCGGTATGGCGGCAGCCATGGGCGCCGTTCTGGGTGCACCGCTGGCAGCTATTCTCGCGGTCATCGAACTGACCCAATCGATTAGCGTGGCAATGCCGGCATTACTGGCCATCGTGGCGGCCAACCTGACCAACACCGGGGTTTTCAGGCAATCCTCGGCACACAGGGCGGTGCTAGGGCAACTCCAGCGCAATCTGCCGGCCGACCCGCTCAACCAACTGCTGCATCGCACCGATGTCACGTCCAACATGGAAATGAGCGTTACCCGGGTACCGGCCCTGCTCGATACCTCAGCCAGCCAGCCCCTGATCAACGCCGCGCCCACCTGGTGCCTGGTACACCGTGACAAGGAAGACCTGTACCTGGTGAATGGCAGCGACCTCGTGACCTGGTTACGAGAGCAAGCCCCGGATGAGGAGCCGGCTGACCTGACCGGTGCCAGCATTCGCCGCTGGACTGTGGCGGCGGTGCCCGAGCAGGCCACATTGCGCCAGGCCATGGATACCATCCGCGCCAGCACGGTCGAGGCAGTCTGTGTCTATGGGCGCGGTAGAGGCGGCAGTAAGGTCTTGCAGGGTGTGGTCACCCGCGAGAGCATCGAAAAATTTTCACTGGCCAAGCTTTGAACCCATGAGGATCGCGCATGTTATGGCTTAAATCCTTTCACCTGATATTCGTGGTGTGCTGGTTCGCTGGCCTGTTTTACCTGCCCCGGATCTTTGTCTATTACGCTGCCACTGAACACCCGGAAACGCGAAGCCAGCTCGCCATCATGGCCCGCAGGCTCTACCGTTTCGTCACTCCCTTTATGTGGCTGGCCATTGGCTTCGGACTGGCGATGATGGCCAGCAATCTCGACTATTACCTGGGCGCTACATGGCTTTGGCTCAAACTGGCGGGCGTGGCTTTCCTGGTGGTTTACCACGTCCAGTGCGGCCGCTACGTGAAGGCCATCAACAGCGATACCGATTCACACAGCCACGTCTTCTATCGGTTTTTCAACGAGGTGCCTGTCCTCTTCCTGTTCGGTATCGTTTTCCTGGTCGTGTTGAAGCCGTTTTGACAGGGCCTGGGCAGGGCTGGATATTCTGGCGGGCAGCCCCGATAATTTCACGCCTCGGCTGGCCACTCGCTCACGGCGAATATCCCAGAAAACAACCAGGAGTCGCATGACCACATCTGAACAACTGTTTGACCGCGCCCGCGCGCACATCCCCGGTGGCGTCAACTCACCAGTCCGGGCCTTTAAGGCGGTCGGCGGGACCCCGGTATTTATTGATCACAGTGAAGGTCCCTACGTATTTGACTGCGAGGGTAAGCGCTATATCGATTACGTGCTCTCCTGGGGACCCATGATCATGGGTCACAATCACCCCGAGGTTCGCGAGGCGGTGGTCCGCCAGAGCGAGAAGGGACTGAGCTTTGGTGCACCAACCGAGCTGGAAATCGCCCTGGCTGACCGCATCTGCGAGATTATGCCCGGCATGGACCTGGTAAGAATGGTGAACTCTGGCACTGAGGCCACGATGAGCGCCATCAGGCTGGCCCGCGGCTTCACCGGCCGCGATACCATCGTGAAGTTTGAGGGCTGTTACCACGGTCACTCCGATTCACTACTGGTCAAAGCCGGCTCCGGTGCTTTGACGCTCGGTGTGCCCAGTTCACCCGGGGTACCCGCTTCCCTGGCTGACCACACGATGACCCTGACCTACAACGATTCAGCCGGCGTGAGACAAGCCTTCGCAGAGCATGGCCAACACATCGCCTGCGTGATTGTCGAGCCGGTGGCGGGCAATATGAACTGCATCCCACCGACAGAGGGCTTCCTGGAGACATTGCGCGAGGTTTGCGACGCCAGCGGTGCCGTACTGATTCTCGACGAGGTAATGACCGGTTTTCGTTTCGGCCTGCAGGGTGCCCAGGGCTATTACAAGGTCGCCGCCGACCTGACCTGTCTCGGTAAAGTGGTTGGCGGTGGTATGCCGGTTGGCGCCTTCGGTGGCCGCCGCGAGATCATGGAACAGATCGCGCCGCTGGGACCTGTCTACCAGGCGGGTACGTTATCAGGCAATCCAATCGCCATGGCGGCCGGCCTGGCCACACTGGACATCATTTCCCGGGAAGGCTTTTACCCGCCTCTGTTTGAGCGAACCGAGCAATTATGTCAGGGCCTCCAGGCAGCCGCAGATGAGGCGGGCATCCCCTTCACCACCAATTATGCCGGCAGCATGTTCGGTGGCTTCTTCACCAACGAACCGAACATTATCAACTACGCGCAGGTCATGGCCTGTGATACCGACGCGTTCAACCGCTTCTTCCACTTGATGCTCGACCAGGGCGTTTACCTGGCTCCGGCGTCCTATGAAGCGGGATTCATGTCAGCCGCCCACAGCGAAGACGACATAGCGCAAACCGTAGCGGCAGCCCGCAACGCGTTTGCCAGCCTCTGAAGGAGAACAGCATGGCTTTTCAAACCCAGCGAGGCCCGTTTCCCGGCACGCGAATGCGCCGCCTGAGAGCCAACGCGTTTTCGCGGCGGCTGGTGCGCGAAAGTGCCCTGACTCCGGACGATCTCATTTTCCCCGTGTTCGTGCTGGAAGGTGAAGGCCAGCGCGAACAGGTGGCCTCCATGCCGGGCATCGAACGACTCAGCGTCGACCTGCTGGTACAACAGGCAAAAGAAGCGAAAGCGCTGGGCGTCCCGGCGCTGGCCTTATTCCCGGTGGTCGCCAGCGAGCGCAAGAGCCTGCTGGCAGAAGAGGCCTACAACCCCGATGGTCTGGTGCAGCGGGCAGTTGCCGCGCTCAAGGACGCGGTACCTGACATCGGCGTCATTACCGATGTAGCGCTGGATCCGTTCACCACCCACGGACAGGATGGCATCATTGATGATAAAGGCTACGTTCTCAACGACGTGACCAGCGAGGTCCTCGTCAAGCAGGCCCTGTCACACGCCGATGCGGGTGCAGATGTTGTTGCCCCCTCCGACATGATGGATGGGCGTATCGGCGCCATCCGTTCTGCACTGGAGGCCGACAACTTCGTCAATACGCTCATCATGGCCTACTCAGCCAAGTATGCCTCCAGTTACTACGGTCCCTTCCGCGACGCGGTCGGTTCTGCAGGCAATATCAAGGGCGGCAACAAGTACAGCTACCAGATGGA
>CAZPVJ010000122.1:0-8794 GCA_964590005.1 uncultured Alteromonadaceae bacterium
GAGCTGGAGACCATTCCCGGGCCGGGCTCATCCGCGTTCAACGACGTGATCAAGGCCGACGATGACTACATCAACTGGGACCTGGCGATCAACTACGACATCAACGACGACTGGAGTGTGTACGGTCGTGCCGGTGATGCATCCCGCGGACCGGTCACCATCGGCCGCTTTGGCTTTACCAGCTCCGCTGACACCGAGACCCTCACCTCGATCGAGGCGGGCTTCAAGGCCAACCTCTGGGAAGGACGGGCTCGCTGGAGCGGCGCCCTCTACGCCTACGAAATTGAAGACCAGCAGTTGACCGCGACCGGTGGTAGCCAGAACCTCAACCGCCTGCTGAATGCGGACCAGACTGACGGCATGGGCTTCGAAACCGACCTCGAGCTGTTGGTTACCGATAACCTGCGCATTCTGACCAACCTCAGCTGGAACGACACCGAGATAGATGACAGCGAGCTCCGCGCCGAGCAGTGTGGTTCCAACCCCAGCTGTACCGGGAAGAACGAGGTTGCCGGTATCTTTGACGGCCCCTTCGGCCCTGTGACCAGCGTCTTTGTCGATGGCAATGAGCTGCCGCGTGCACCCGAATGGTTGTTCAACTTTGCCCTGCAGTATGACTTCCAACTGGGATCAGGCGCCGAGCTGTACTTCAACACCGACTGGAACTACCGCAGTGAATCCAACATCTTCCTGTATGAAGCGGTTGAATTCGTGGCTGAAGAGCGCTGGATTGGTGGTCTTCGCGTTGGCTATCGCAGCCCCTCGGATGCCTTCGATGTGGCAGTCGTCGGTCGCAACATCACCGACGAGGTGGTCGTCGACGGCGCACTGGACTTCCTCAACCTGACCGCGTTCGTCAATGAGCCCGCTTTCTGGGGCGTCGAGGTGGGTTACAAGTTCTAGTTGGTAAAGCCAGACCTGATGAACAGCCCGGTATCTCACGGTACCGGGCTTTTTATTGCCCGGAGCGCGGTCCTTGACCGGCAGCGCGCGGGGGCATAGGCAAGTGTGCAGCCATATCCTACACTGTAGCGGTGGCGGCATTTTTCGGCCCCAACATCGATCGAAACAGTTTTGAGTCTGCAAAAATCATAACCAGAGGAACAGACCATGTTTATTGTTGAATCCTACGGGGTTGCCGTAGCGTTGTGTTTTCTCACGATGCTTTGCTGGGGTTCCTGGGCCAACACCCAGAAGCTGGCGAGCCAGGAGTGGAAGTTCCAACTGTTCTACTGGGACTACTCCATTGGTGTGCCCTTATTGGCACTGGCGTTGGCGCTAACCCTGGGCAGTTCCGGAGAAGAAGGCCGGGCGTTCCTGCCCGATATTTCACAGGCCAGCGGAGACGCCATACAACTGGCGCTGCTCGGGGGAGCGGTTTTCAACCTCGCCAATATTCTGCTGGTCATCGCGATCGAGATTGCCGGCATGGCAGTCGCCTTCCCGGTGGGTATCGGCCTTGCATTGGTGATCGGTGTCATTGCCAACTACGATCCGGCGCAGGTGAGCAATGCGACCCTGCTGTTCGCCGGTGTCGGCCTGGTCGTGGTGGCGATAATCATCGACGCCCTGATTTATCGGCGCGTACCGGGCGATGGTAACAGCGGTATCATGAAGGGCCTGGTGATCTCGATCATCGCCGGCATCGCCATGGGGTTTTTCTACCGCTTTGTCGCCCAGTCCATGTCTTTTGATTTCGCCAACCCGGAGGCCGGGCTGATGACCCCCTACTCCGCCGCGGTGGTATTCGGCGTCGGTCTGCTGCTGTCCAATGTCATCTTCCTGATCCCGCTCATGTACAAGCCGATCACCGGCGAGCCCGCCGCGCTGGGGGAGTATTTCAGCCTGGGCAGCCCCAAGCTTCATCTCGTTGGCATACTGGGGGGCGCGATCTGGGCCACGGGCTTCTGCTTTAACATCATCGCCGCCGGCAAGGCGGGATACGCGGTGTCCTACGGCCTGGGCCAGGGTGCGACCATGGTCGCCGCGTTCTGGGGCGTCTTTATATGGAAGGAGTTCAAGGATACCCCGGCCGGTACAGGTACGCTGATAGGCGCAATGTTCGCCTGTTTTTTTGCCGGCCTCGGCATGATCATCTACTCCAACCTGTAGGCAGAAACCATGAGCAAACTCGTTGTTATCGGCTCGTCCAACACGGACATGATCATCCAGGTGCCGCGCCTGCCCAGTCCAGGTGAAACCATACTCGGTGGCGCCTTTACCACGGCTGCCGGTGGCAAGGGCGCCAACCAGGCCGTGGCGGCGGCCCGGGCAGGCTGCAACGTGACCTTCGTGGCAGCAGTCGGCGACGACATGTTTGGGGAACAGGCTTTAAAAGGGTTCGGCGAAGAAGGTATTTACACCGGCCTGTGCGTAATCGATGCAACGGCGCCCTCAGGCGTCGCACAGATCTTCGTCGATGACGACGGCGAGAATTGCATCGGGGTGGCATCAGGCGCCAACAGTTGCCTGGAACCGGGCCACATCGATCGTGCTGCCGGCCTGTTCGGCGAAGGCGTCGTGGTTCTATTGCAGCTGGAAACACCCCTGGAGACGGTGGAATACGCCGCCAGAACCGCCAAGGAAAAGGGCTGTACCGTCATTCTCAACCCGGCACCTGCGGCAGTATTACCCGATTCCCTGTTCGCCAGCCTGGACTTTGTGACGCCCAACGCCAACGAGGCGGAATTGCTGACCGGCGTCCCGGTGACCAACGAATCCTCCGCCTCCAGGGCGGCCACCGCGCTGCACGAACGCGGCTGTGACAACGTGATCATTACCCGTGGTGAAAACGGGGTATACCTGTCGGAGCGACGCGACAGTGGCGTGCACTCAACAACCGCCTACCCCGCGTTCAAGGTCGACGCCCTGGACACGACCGCCGCCGGGGATGTCTTCAACGGCTGTCTCGCTGCTCGACTGGTCGCGGGAGACAATCTCGACAATGCCATACACTTCGCTCAAGCGGCCGCCGCCCTCTCGGTACAAGTACTTGGCGCCCAGGACAGCGCACCCAAACTCAACGCCATTCAACGCGTTCTCAACCCCGCCTGACAGGAACTACACTGTGAAAAGACTCTACCTCATACTTCTGGCTACCCTTTTACCGGTCCTGGCCCAGGCCGCACCCATTCCGGTCAAGGTCGTGGTAGTCACCATGTTCGAAACCGGTGAAGACAGCGGCGACAAGGCCGGCGAGTTCCAACGATGGAATGAGCGGCAGAAGCTGGATAGCATTTTTGTCGCACCCCACATGCACCACGACATCCACTTCAATGCCGATACCGGGGTGATGGGTATTGTCACCGGGATGGGAACCGCGAACGCGGCGGCCAGCGTGATGGCCCTGGGCCTGGACCCGCGCTTCGACCTGAGTAAAGCCTACTGGCTGGTCGCCGGCATTTCCGGTTTCGATCCTGCAGACGCGTCACTGGGCTCAGTCGCCTGGGCCGAGTACCTGGTAGACGGCGACCTCGCCCATGAGATCGACGCCCGCGAGATTCCCGAAGACTGGGAGACAGGTTACTTTCCGCTGTTCAGCCAGGGGCCGGGCGACCCGGAGCGCCTCTCTTACAGCCTGGGAGAGGTATTCCAACTGAACCCGGCTCTGACCAATTGGGCCTACAACTTTACCCGTGACATGGAACTGCCCGACCACCCCACCCTGGAAGCCACTCGTAAACTCTATGTGAAGCACCCCGTGGGGCAGCGTAAACCCTTCGTGCTCAAGGGCGACCAGCTGGCGGCGATGACTTTCTGGCACGGCGAAGTCATGAATGACTGGGCCAACGAGTGGACCGACTACTGGACCGAGGGCAAGGGGGAGTTTGTCAGCTCGGCCATGGAAGACACCGGCACCTACCAGTCCCTGACCTACCTGCACAATGCAGGCAAGGTCGATAAGCAGCGCGTGATGGTACTGCGTACGGCGTCCAACTACACCATGCCACCACCCGGTAAGAGCGCGGCTGACTACCTGCGAGAGGAGCAGCACGACAGCTATGCCGGCCTCGACGCAGCGCTGGAGAACGCTTACCTGGTGGGCAGCAAAGTGGTCGCAGAACTGGTCAAAAACTGGCAGAAATACGAGAACGAAATCCCGGGTTCCTGACCAGAGCCGGGGTTATTTCACACTTAAAATAGGGATTTTTTACGCCACTTCCCGAAATCGGAAGCTTAGACTCCACTTTAAGTTAACGATTTAACGATCGAGAATCTTATGGAAAGGCGATATCAGGGTAAGACGAGTCTCGTAGACTTCATGCGCAGCATCAAATTTACCCACGCTCAGACAGCGACGACTGGATCGGAGTGCGGCACGCATTTCGCTCATTTCGTGCCGCGGGTCCAGCGGGGCCAGCAAGGCGCGGTTGAAGAGTCACAGCTGATTCGCAGCGCCAACTAGAGCGCTCTTCAAACGGCACATCCGTAGGCCGGTGTGCCCGTTTGCCTGCGCTTATCAAAACTCCTGACCTACTCTGGCGGCTGGGTTTCAGCCGATTTTCACAAACGGCGCCAGTCGTGAACTCCCACATATTTTCCAGCGCTGGTGCGGTTCCACCAGGTGGTTTGCGATCACGCTGTAAACCAGTGGGTTAAACGGAAAACCTACGTGGCTGGCCATCACTGCAATATTCGTTACGTAGCGAGGATCACCCTCACAGCGCGCAATACCGGCGCCGACAATGCCATCGGATTCACTGAACAGGGTGAGAACCGGGACCCGTAGCTCACCACCACGATAGGTGTGCTCCACCCACCGGTGCAGCGCCGCCTCGTCGACCTCTACCTCTTTGTTGTAGACCCGACCCATGATGTTATAGAGCGAGGTGCCACGCGGATCGCCGAAAGGCGTACCGAGGGTGATCACCTGGCGAATCCACTGGGGGAAGCGGTGTGCCAGCGCAACCGAATACAAGCCACCGAGACTCCAGCCAATCAGCGTGACTTTGCGGCCGCTGCGCTGGAACTCCATGCGCACCTGTTCAGCCACCTCATCTTCGATGGATTCCCGGTAGGCAAGAAAGGCGTCGAGACTACTCGGTTGCTGGTCGGCCGCGTTGCGGCCCTTGTTCCAGGGAATCGCCTTGTAGCCCCGCTTGTTCAGAAAGCGGCGTAACTGCGAGGTTGAGCCGTCGGCACCCATAAAGCCGGGAATGGTGATAATGGTGTGACCATCACCCTGGGGGAGTTGATTGAGCAGGGGCTGCAAGATCGCAGTGCTCCCCATCTCGGCAATCACACGGCCGAACTCGGCAATACTGTGACGCAGGCGCGGCGGGCGCAGGTCAGCCCGGAAGTGTGGCGCGGCAGCCTCCATTGTGGACCCTCGCAAATTTCCTCACAGCCATTGTGGGCATTGCGTGGGCAGTAATACAGGGAAAGGTGGTCTACGCGGTTTAATATATCATGCTAGAATCCTGCCGATTTTCACCCTGAAACCCTCGGTCGGAGCACCGTGTGAGCGACACGCGCGACACAATTTACGCTGAACCCCTGTCGGATCCCGGCCTGTTCTCTTTTGATGAAAATGTGGCCCGGGTCTTCCCGGACATGATAAAGCGCTCGGTGCCGGGCTACCCCACCATCATTGCCATGACCGGACTGCTCGCTGCTCGCTACGCCACCCCCGGCAGCACATTGTACGACCTGGGCTGCTCCCTGGGCGCCTCGACGCTGGCCATGCGGCAGAACCTGCGCGCAGCGGACTGCCAGATTGTGGCGGTGGACAATGCCAGTGACATGCTGGAACGCTGCCGCTCCATTGTCGATACGGATACCCATGACACCCCGGTGGAGTTGAGATGCGCGTCGCTACAGGACGTTGCCATCGAAGATGCCTCGGTCGTTGTGCTCAATTTCACGCTGCAGTTTATAGAGCGGTCGGAGCGGGAGTCCGTGATCAACGCCATCTATGCCGGACTGAGGCCGGGCGGCATCATGGTGCTATCCGAGAAGGTGATATTCGAGGACCCGCAGCTGAACGCGCTGAATATCGATCTACACCACGAGTTCAAACGCGCCAATGGCTACAGCGACCTGGAGATTGCGCAAAAAAGGGACTCGCTGGAAAATGTATTGGTGCCTGAGTCCCTGAAAGACCATAAGGAGCGCATAAACCGGGCAGGCTTTAGCAGCTGCGATGTCTGGTTCCAGTGCTTCAACTTTGCCTCCTTGATCGCCCTGAAATGATCGATTACCAACCCCTGATCGACAGCTGGCAGGACGGCCAGCTGGCTACTTGGGCCGAGCAACTGCCGGCACAGCTCGCATCAGGACTGTCCCACCAGCGCTATGGCGATCTTGCGCGTTGGCTGGATGCACTGGATTCACTGCCCGATCTGACAGCAGACCAGGTGTCGCTGGATGCGGCGCGGGTGGGCGCCAGCGTGAACACGCCCATCGCCGAGGCCGCGCTGGCGCAACTGGAGCGGGGCCTGCGTGGCCTGCACCCGTGGCGCAAGGGTCCTTTTGAATTGTTCGGCCTGCATATCGACACCGAATGGCGCTCCGACTGGAAGTGGGACCGCCTGTGCGACAGCATCACACCACTGACTGACCGGCGGGTGCTCGATGTGGGCTGCGGCAGCGGCTACCATTGCTGGCGCATGCTGGGCGCCGGTGCAGCCGAAGTGATCGGCATCGATCCCACGCCACTGTTCGTGGTGCAATTCTGGGCCCTGCAAAAGTACCTGCAACAGGCTGCAGCCTGGGTACTGCCAGTCGGCATCGAACAGGTGCCAGCAAAGCTGCAGGCCTTCGACACCGTATTTTCCATGGGCGTGCTCTATCCCCGCCGCTCTCCCATGGACCACCTGCTGGAGCTGCGTGAGTGTCTGCGACCGGGTGGCGAACTGGTGCTGGAAACCCTCGTCATTGACGGTGGACCGGGCGACACCCTGGTGCCGGCGGGCCGCTATGCGCGCATGGGCAACGTCTGGTTTCTGCCCAGCACGGACAGCCTGCTGGCCTGGCTGGACAAGGTCGGATTCCAGAACCCTGCCCTGGTCGATGTGAATGTAACGTCTACCGAGGAGCAACGGTCCACCGACTGGATGACCTTTCATTCCCTGGCCGATTTCCTCGACCCGGAGGATCCGTCAAAGTCGATCGAGGGCTACCCGGCGCCGATGCGCGCGGTGGTTACCGCACAGGCGCCCGGGAATTGGGAGCCTGCCAGTTAGGCTCGCGGAATTCTGAAGTTGGGGTGGCGGCTCACCCACAGTCAGGTGTCACGGACACGCAAAGACGCCATCCATGGCCGCTTGGGCTCGACATCCCTGTCTCGCACAGTCCGTGACACCTGACTGTGTGCAAGCCTCCTGCGCGGAGAATCGTCAGGCAGGCATCAATGTAAGGACTTATCCAGGCGGTGCTCGTGAAACACGTACTCGAAGACCTCGCGATAGTTGCGCGCGAAGTGCACGTTGATCCCCTCGCGCAGGTAATCCGGTAACTCCTCGAAGTCCCTGCGGTTACCGTGCGGCAGGATCAATTCCATGATCTTGCTGCGCCGGGCGGCGATCACTTTTTCGCGAATGCCGCCCACCGGGAGGACCTGGCCAGTAAGCGTGAGCTCGCCGGTCATCGCCAGGGGCCGCTTGATGCGCTCCTTGCGGGCCAGCGATACCAAAGCGGTCGCCATGGTAATGCCGGCACTGGGACCATCCTTGGGCGTCGCGCCCTCGGGCACGTGCAGGTGCACCATGCTCATATCGAAGAAATCAAGGTCGCAGCCGTAGTCCTTCAGGTGACCAATCACGTAGCTGTAGGCAATCTCCGCCGATTCCTTCATCACCTCACCCAGACGGCCCGTCAATTTGAAACCGCGGTTGAGGGTGTGGATCTGGGAGGACTCGATCGCCAGGGTAGCGCCGCCCATCGAGGTCCAGGCAAGCCCTGTCGCCACGCCCAGGCCCCGCAGGGGTTTGTCTGCCTGGAATGGCGGCATCCCCAGTAGGTCATCAATATCCTTCTTACCAACGCGCAGTTTTTCCTGGTCGCCCTCCAGCAACTGCACGATCGATTTGCGCATGATTCTGGCCAATTGCTTGTCCAGCGTGCGCACGCCCGCCTCACGACAATAGGCGTCGATCACGTACTTGAGTCCCGCATCATTGATCTTGAGCTGCTCATCGCTGAGCCCATGACGTTCCAGCTGCTTGGGCCACAGGTGTTTGCGTGCGATAGACAACTTCTCCTCGGCGACATAGCCGGACAGGCGCAGGGTTTCCATCCGATCAAGCAATGGGCCAGGTATGGTATCGAGCTGGTTCGCGGTGCAGATAAACAGCACCTTGGACAGGTCGACGCGCAGGTCCAGGTAGTGGTCCAGGAATTCGCTGTTCTGCTCGGGATCCAGGACTTCCAACAAGGCAGAAGCGGGGTCGCCTCTAAACGAGGCGCCGATCTTGTCGATCTCGTCCAGCATAATTACCGGGTTGGACACCCGCACCTCTTTCAGAGCCTGCACAAACTTGCCTGGCATAGCACCGATGTAGGTTCGGCGGTGTCCCTTGATTTCGGCTTCATCACGCATGCCGCCCAGGCTGAAGCGGTAGAACTCACGACCCAGGGCATCTGCGACCGATCGACCAATGCTGGTCTTACCCACTCCGGGCGGGCCCACCAGCAACAGAATAGAACCGGCAATCTCGCCGCGATAAGCGCCCACTGCCAGGAATTCGAGAATACGTTCCTTAACGTCCTCCAGTCCTTCATGGTGTTCGTTGAGGACCTCCCTGGCATGGGGCAACTCGAGGTTATCCTCTGATAAAACACCCCAGGGCACCGA
>CAZPVJ010000123.1:0-7309 GCA_964590005.1 uncultured Alteromonadaceae bacterium
CTGTTCTTACGGCGGATGCTTTGTGGGATTGGCTCTACATAGATGAGTTATGGATACGCCCCGAGATACGAGAAGCGGGGCTTGGAAAAACGCTAATGAAGAAGGCCGAAGAATACGCAACAAGCGGAAATCTGAAGGGTATCTGGCTGTGGACTCAAAGCTGGCAGGCGGAGGGGTTTTACAAGAAGCTGGGTTACACGGAGTTCACGCGATTCGAGGACTTCCCACGAGGTCACTGCCGGATCGGCTTGCGCAAAGTGTTGGACCACGCAGGGGCGAACGAGTCGGCTACCTGGGCCGGCGAATGACGGCTACTGGCAAAAAGCGCACACCGAATTACCTGAAATCGTCTGATTCTTTATGTCCGCTTGACGGAATTAACGAGCTTATTCAACCATGGTTGTGGCGTGACAACAGCAATTTGTCTGTCGCTTGGGCATGAGCTACGTGAGCAGGTACCCATAGTCCGGGATAGCTGGAAGCGATCGATCACCCCGGTTTATAATGCCCTCCCCGCGTATACTTGTTGCTCTTTGGCTACTTACCCCTGATGCCTTCAGTTGATAACCGACATCGCTTCTCCATCGCACCGATGATGGATTGGTCCGATCATCATTGTCGTTATTTCTGGCGGTTGCTATCGCGCGAAGCGCTGCTCTATACCGAAATGGTGACGACGGGCGCGCTGGTTCATGGTGATCGTGAGCGCTTTCTCCACTTCAATACTGAAGAGCACCCGGTAGCACTGCAACTGGGCGGCAGTGATCCGGCCGAGTTGGCCAGGTGCGCTCGCTGGGCCGAAGAGTGGTGCTATGACGAGGTCAACCTGAATTGTGGCTGCCCCTCAGACCGGGTCCAGTCAGGCATGTTTGGCGCCTGCCTAATGGCCAGGCCGCAACTGGTCGCAGACTGCGTGAAAGCTATGCGTGATGCCTGCGCCTTACCGGTTACGGTCAAGCACCGGATCGGCATTGATCACATGGAATCTTATGAGGAACTGGTGGACTTCGTTGCGCCTATCGCGGAAGCGGGTTGCGAGGTGTTCATCGTCCATGCGCGCAAGGCCTGGCTGCAGGGCCTTTCCCCTAAAGAGAACCGCGAAGTCCCGCCACTCAATTACCCCTGGGTATATCGGCTGAAGCGCGATTTCCCAGAACTCTCCATCGTAATTAATGGCGGTGTACAGTCGCTTGATGAGTGCAAAACACATCTGGAAGCCGTTGATGGTGTAATGATAGGGCGAGAGGCCTACCAGAATCCGTGGATGCTGGCAGAAGTAGACAGCCGCTTGTTTGGCAGCAGCAACCCCGCCGCGACAAGAGGGGGTGTTATGGAGGCACTGATTCCCTATGTCGAACAGCAACTCGCTCTTGGTAGCAAGCTGAATCACATCACACGCCATATCCTGGGACTGTACCAGGGAGTGCCGGGGGCCAGGCGATTCCGAAGACACCTCAGCGAGAACGCCTACAAGCAGGACGCGGGCATACAAGTACTCAAGGACGCCTACAACCTGGTAATGCCAAACGCAGCCTAGACCTGAAAAACGCTACATTCTGGTATAATTGGATTTTTCAATTAGGTCGCACGCACCCCCTACCCAGGAGCGTGATCAGGGAAACCAATACACATGGATAAGCTCGAACAGCTCAAGGCGATCACCGACGTTGTCGCTGATACCGGTGATATAGAGGCAATTAAACGCTTTGAGCCGCTAGACGCCACCACGAATCCATCGCTGTTACTTAAGGCAGCCGCCCTACCCCATTACGGCAAACTGCTGGATCAGGCACGTGATTGGGCGACGCAACAGGGCGGGGCCAGTGATGAACAGCTCGCCAACTGCTGCGACCGTTTCGCTGTCGACGTGGGTGGCGAGATTCTTAACATCATACCGGGCAGGATTTCTACCGAAGTTGATGCCCGACTTTCATTCGACACCCAGGGCACAATAGCAAGAGCCCGCAAACTCATCGGAATGTACGAAGAAGCTGGCATCGAGCGCAATCGCATATTGATTAAAACAGCCTCAACCTGGGAAGGGATACGCGCAGCCGAACAGCTCGAGAAAGAATCGATAAACTGTAACCTGACCCTGCTTTTCGGGTTTAGTCAGGCCGCTGCTTGTGCAGATGCCGGCGTGTTCCTCATCTCGCCATTCGTGGGCAGGATTCTCGATTGGTATAAAGCGAATACCGATCTCGACATACGCACCCCACAGGACGACCCTGGCGTGCAATCGGTCGCCAGAATCTACAACTACTACAAAGACAACGGCTACGAGACAGTCGTCATGGGTGCGAGCTTCCGAAACACCGGCGAGATCGAGGCCCTTGCGGGCTGCGACAGACTGACTATCAGCCCCGCCCTGATGGAAGAGCTATCCAACGACGAGGGCAAGCTGCCCCGACAGCTGGACCCGGCAACGGCCGACTCAGATGACGACCGACAGTCCCCCAACGAAGCAGCGTTCCGATATGCGCTCAATGACGACGCCATGGCCACCGAGAAACTGGCGGAGGGTATCCGCAACTTTGTGGCCGATCAGATCAAGCTGGAGCAGTTAATCAGTTCACGATGATAAAAGCGCTTAAAGCACTATTTGAATCCCCTCCCGAGGAAACTGCAGAGCAACGCCGACACCGATTGCATCTGGCCGCGGCAGCTTTGCTTATAGAAACCGCTCGCGCGGACTTTACCCAGGGACCCGAGGAAGAGCAGGCGCTGACGGCGCTACTGAGCAAAAGTCTTGGTCTGGACGACGCAGAAGTTCGTTCGCTGATAAAACAGGCGACCACGCAGGTGGATGAATCCACCTCACTCTATGAATTTACCCGCGTGATCAATGATCATTATACTGCGCAGCAGAAGCAGCAGCTCATTCACGCCATGTGGACAGTGGCCTACGCCGACGGGAACCTCGATAAGTACGAGGAGCATCTTATCAGGCAGGTTGCTGAACTGACTTATGTGGCGCACGAGGATTATATCGGCGCCAAACTGCGGGCGCGTGAGGGACGGTAATTCAGCCCCGCTCCAGCGCTAACATCAGGTCCTGAAAACGAGCCCGGTTCTCGTCGCTGATGTCCATCAGCACCCGGTGCGCTTCAATCACCTTTTCCTTCACCTTGTCTTCACTGCCCTGCACTACCGGTATCTCGCTAATATCCTCCGGGTTTGCGCACAGTTCCTCGTGAATATCGAACAAGGTCTGGAATCCCATGCTTTTTAACAATCGGTTAATACCGCTGTCACAGGAATAGATGGCTGGTTTAAAGCCGAAGCGTTCCTTGACCTTGAGCGCCAGCTTGGCCAAAAGGCCAAGGGTCGTGCTGTCAATCGCTTCTGCCTCACACAGGTCCACCCAGACACTGGCAAATCCAGGGTCATCGAACATCTTCTGGAAGTATTCATCGATCGTGGTACACAGGGTCAGCCGTACGTCACCGGTCATTCGGATGACGTAGGCTCCGTCGTGGCTGGCTGCGAGAATGCTACCCTCACTCATCGTCAACCCCGCTTACTGACAAACAGCGCTGCAATATCATCGGGCGCCGTCTCTACTGTATCGAGTCCCAGGCGGGTGACCAGCTCATCGGGTGAATCGGCTGTCTGATCAAAGACCTGGAGAAAGTATTTCTCCTTCTCGATCAGGTTTTTCGGGGGCAGAATCTCCAGAATACCGTCGGAGAATAGCGCCAACATAAAACTATCGGGCAGCTCGATGAGATGCTCTTCATAATGGGCATCTTCCAGCAAGCCAACCGCAGGCCCCTCTCCACGCAAATAGCGAGCACCACTGCCAGAGACCAGGACGGGTTGCGGCAGGTGTCCGGCCACACTGTAGCGGAGCGTGTTATTGGTCATATCCAGAGAGCCCACCACCATCGTCGCAAACTTGCCTACCTCAAGGTCAAGCAGTTCGTCGTTGGCTTTCTTGAGCATGGCTATAGGGCTGGTGACACTATCGTCGTTAAGGCGCAAGTAGTCAGAGCGCTTGCGGGCAAACAGGTTTTTCAGCAACACAGTGGCGAAGGCCGAGGAACTGCCATGCCCGGACACGTCGGCCATGAAAAAGGTGACGCGATCGTCGCCAATGGTGAAGTAATCGGTAAAGTCTCCACTGAGGTAGAGTGAAGGAATCACGGTATGGCTGAATACATAGTCGTCCAGTACCAACGGCGTTGCTGGCAGCATGCGCATCTGCACCTGCCGTCCAGCCTGCTGATCCTGCTCAAGCACCTTGATTGTCCCGCGCAGTTCGGCGTTTGCCGCTTCCACGCGTTTGCGGGAATCCTGCAGGTCACGACGTAACTGTCTCTGCCGCACGCAGCGTTCTATCGATTTGACCAGGGAGTCGAGATCCTCAACTGGACGGACAAAGAAGTCATTGGCGCCGAGTCGCAACGCGGTCATCATCCTCTCGGCATCCATCTCATCACTGAACATGATGGCCGGCACCTGCACATCCATTTCGCGCAGGGTCCTGCGGGCCTCACCCCAGGAGACCCCCTTGAGGTCCAGCTCACACAGAATCACGTCCAGGTCACTGTTGGTGCCTAGCGAATAATGAGAGTTGTTAACGTCAGTGACGACCTCTGTCTCAAAGCCGGCCGAGGCCACCTGCCCGGCAAGCGTATCGGCACGCGCGGGGTCGTCATCGATTATCAGGACTTTGCCGTTTGAGGTCATTGCGAACAGCTAGCCGGGGAAATTCGCGGAGACATTACGCCTATCACCGGCCATGAGCAACAGTGTTAGCGCGGCTTTGGGCAGGATTTCACACATTTCACGCCCCTCAGGACGTCAGCCCAGCCGAGCCTCTGGGAAACATCAGAACTCTTCGTCCCAGGCGTCGTCAAAGTCCGAGAAATTGTCCTCTACTACGCCGTCATTGACGAAATACTCTCGCTGCTGCAGGTAGGCGTCACGAACGAAAATATAGCGATCACCGCTCATTAACTCTTCTGCATCCAACAAACGAGCCCGCCCGTCGACCAGTTCCAGGCCCCAGATGGAATTACGCAGGGGTACGTTGTCGATATAGGTCGGTACCGAGGTGTAGGTATCAAATATGGTACCGGTACCGCTTCGGAAGGTACGCGGCCCAAACAGGGGCACCATCACGTAGGGGCCCGGAGGTACTCCCCAAATCGCCAGGGTATGCCCGAAGTCGGTCCGGTAGGGCCTGATACCCAGTGGGGTTGCAACGTCAAACAGGCCTAACAGTCCTAATGTTGAATTGACCAGGAAGCGACCACCACCCTGTGCAGCGCCCTCAAAGCGCCCCTGCAATACCGCGTTGATCCCGGAGTTGAAATCATACAAATTGGCAAAGAAATTGCCGACGCCGCGTTTGGCCGGTGCCGGCATAATGAAGTCATAGCCCTTTGCCACCGGGCGCAGCAGAAATCGATCCAGGTTGTCGTTGAGCGCAAATAAAGGCCGGTTAAGCTTTTCCAGCGGATCGGGATCCACGACCTCTTCCGCTACTACAGGTGCCAGGGGCAGTAAAAACAATAAAGGGAGTATAAATCGGGCGACGGTCATCAAGGTGCAGTCCGGGTGCAGGTTTTGGAATGGTACGCTCAGCCGCGATGGCGGGCAACAGTTTGCGAGGCGTTCACACACCCTCTTCTCATCTTGGGGCGATCACTGTGAGTACGCCAAGAGCCTGCAACTGGTTCAGCTGTTCTGCCCCGAAGCCCAATACGGCATCGCTGGCCATACCCATCTCCGAGGCAAGGCCGGTCAGCAATTCAGCGCCACTGGCAGTATCATTGTCCCGGACCAGCTCGGCCAGCCTTGCGGTTGGTGCATTCAGCTCCAGAAATTTAACCTCGTCTTCGTGGTTGCGGTAGACCACCAGGTAGCAGGGCTCACCGGCTTCTTCCGGTTGGAATGAAGGGCCAATCCGATGGACCGGAAAGCTATAGCTCAACAGCCAGGCCAGTGGTGACCAGTGGGGTACGCCCTGCAAGACATCGGCGTCGGTGAGGTCTGCCAGGGTGTCTTCTGACACATCCAGCGCCAACTCAGCCCACTCATAATGAGCAAGCTCCGCCATGAAGGGCGGGTCGCATTCACGCCGCTCGTACCCCTCATTAAGAAAACGCAGAAACTCCTGGCTTATCTCCAGGAAGTACGGGCTATGGCAGCGGTGACCATCGATGAACAGGCGTACCATGGCATGCCAATCCTGGTCCGCATACAGGCTCCTCAATATTGGGAAACCGCCGCTGATGAAACCTTCGATATTGTTGTAGATAAGGTCCTGGTAAATCTGGAGTCGGCGGGCTTCTATGCCTGGCGGCGGAGCCTCCGTCTCGGGATTGCGCAGGTAACGGGCCATGTTCAGCTGCGCGTCACGCAAGGAGGAAGAGGTCATCTCAGCCAACCGCCACGGAGTGCTCGTCGGCGCTCTCCTGACTCAACTGTAGACCCCGAATCCTGTCCACTTCCACCAGCAAATCGGCAAGTGGCGGAATGTTGAAATCCCGTTCCAGCAAGGTAGGCAGTGGCCCTACCCGCTTATAGGCCTCGGCCAGGAGATCCCAGACAGGGTCGATCACTCCGGTGCCGTGGGTATCAACCTTGAGGTCTTCCGCCTCGTCATAGTGGCCTGCAACATGTATGTAGCGGGCTCTCTCCAATGGCAGCGAGTCAAGAAAAACAAGCGGGTCATAGCGGTGATTGATACTGTTCACATAGATATTGTTGACGTCCAATAACAAGCCACAGTCGGCTTCTTCCATCACTGCCGTGATAAATTCGGGCTCACTGAGGTCAGTATGGGTCTGGGCGTAATAAGAGGCGTTCT
Source organism: uncultured Alteromonadaceae bacterium (assembly GCA_964590005.1). Lineage (GTDB taxonomy): Bacteria > Pseudomonadota > Gammaproteobacteria > Pseudomonadales > Halieaceae > CALJFL01. The sequence goes on from CAZPVJ010000123.1 coordinate 6,821, forward strand.
CCAGAACCAGCGGCTGCCCGATGATATCCTGCACCTGCTTCACCCGGTCCGCCACGTAATGCACAGCCTCTTCGGTAAAGGGAATAGGCAACAGGTCGTACAGGTGACCGTCAGCGGCACAGTAGGTCAGGTGCTCGCTGTACAGTGGCGCGCCGATTTCGTCCATCAGTACGCGCACGGCGCTCACCAGGTCGGTATCAATCGGGTCCGGGCCGCCAATGTCCAGTGACAAGCCGTGAAATGCAATCGGGAAGCGCTCCGCCAGCTGGCGAAATTTGCGGCCAAATCGACCACCAACCCCTATCCAGTTCTCCGGGGCGACTTCCATGAAATCCACCTTTCCATGGTCCATAGACGAGAGCGGGCCCAGAAGGGCCCGTCTTAGTCCCAGGCCTGCTCCCTGCAAGCCTGGTTGGTTTTCAGGCACTAGCCGCCGCACTTACCTTCGCCGCACTTGCCTTCGCCTTCAGACTTCTCGCCTTCGCCGCA
>CAZPVJ010000124.1:0-13824 GCA_964590005.1 uncultured Alteromonadaceae bacterium
GACCTGGAAATCCACCGTGGGGACCAACGTGGCCTCTGATGCACTATCGAATCTGGCATCGTCTGGCGTAACCGGTGGTGCCATGGTGATCGTCGGTGAGGATTACGGCGAGGGCTCCAGCATTATGCAGGAGCGCACCTATGCCTTTGCTATGAAGGCGCAGATGTGGCTGCTGGACCCACGTCCCAATCTGACCAGCATTGTCGACCTGGTGGAAAAGGGATTTCAATTATCAGAGGCCAGCAATACACCCCTCTTTTACATGATGCGTATTCGCGGTTGCCACGTGACCGGCGAATTCATTGCGCGCGATAATCGCCCGCCTGCGTTCAGTGACCGCCAGCCGGTCACACCGCGACGGGAAGCCGAAAAAATTATCCTGCCGCCGAATGTCTACGTGCAGGAGCAGGAGAAGATCGCCCAGCGCCTGCCCGCCGCGATCGAATTTATCAAGCAGGAAAAACTTAACGAGTTCTTCCCGGGTAAGCATGAGCAGCTCGGCATCATTGTGCAGGGCGGTGTTTACAATACGGTTATTCGCGCGCTGCAGCGACAGGGCTTGTGTGATGTCTTTGGTAACAGCGACATACCGATCTATGTCATGAATGTCGCCTACCCTCTGGTGCCCGATGAGCTTGTCGAGTTCTGCGTGGGCAAACAGCAGGTTCTGGTGTTGGAAGAGGGCCAGCCAGAATACGTGGAGCAGGGCATTCATACGGTGCTGCGCCGCGCCGATGTGCAGACGCGGGTGTTTGGTAAGGACATTATGCCCATGGCCGGCGAGTACACCGGCCAGGTGATGCTCCTCGGCATTACGCGGTTCGTAGAGAGCTCGGGTCTACCAGGCCTCCAGCTACCGATGACTGAAGAGCAGGTCCGGGGTCTGCAATCGACCCTGGCTGATGATGACCACAATACGCTGCTGGACCATGTGCCACCGCGGCCATCGGGCTTGTGTACGGGCTGTCCGGAGCGTCCGCTGTTTTCCGCGCTGAAACAGGTGCAGACGGAGCTCGGCCCATTTCACATCAGTTCCGATATTGGCTGCCACTCCTTCGCCACCCTGGCACCGTTCAACCTGGGCAATACCATCATGGGATACGGCCTGTCACTGGCCAGCTCCTCAAGTATTCGTCACACCTTGCCGCACAAGTCGATCAGCATTATGGGTGATGGTGGTTTCTGGCATAACGGTTTGACCAGTGGCGTGACCAGCGCTGTGTTCAACAAGCACGATGGCTTGCTGATCATCGTCGACAATGGTTATTCAGCGGCAACCGGCGGACAGGACATTCCCTCGCTGGTCGAACCTAATAAGATTATCGCCACCACTATCGACACCGATGCCCCAGCTCGAGATGACCAGCAACCCATAGACGAGGCCTGCCGTGGTGCGGGTGTGAAATGGATTCGCACAGTGAGCACCTACGGCATAGAGGAAATGAAGGAGACGCTGCGCGAAGCGCTGACGACGTCGGAGCCGGGGCTCAAGGTCATTATCGCCGAGGGCGAGTGTATGCTGAATCGGCAACGGCGGATCAAGCCGTTGCTCAACAAGTCCATTGCCGATGGCAAACGCACTACCCGCGCACGCTTCATGGTAGACAGCGAAACCTGTACGGGTGATCACGCCTGCATCCGTATTTCGGGTTGCCCGTCGCTGACCATCAAGCCCAATCCGGACCCATTGCGTCAGGACCCCGTGTCCTATGTCGACAACAGTTGTGTAGGGTGCGGGGTGTGCGGCAGTAATGCCCATGCCGCCATATTGTGCCCCTCGTTTTCCCGGGTCGACCTGGTGTACAACCCCAACGGCTGGGACCGGCTGGTTGGCGGCGTCCGACGCTCTGTGATCGACTGGTTCAGGGACCGCGACGAACGCAAGCGACAGGCCTCCGCGTTATGACGGACAGAACGATCAACATGGTGGCCGCTGCCCTGGGTGGTGAGGGTGGTGGTGTCTTTACCAACTGGGTTATTGGCGTGGCGGAGCGAGAGAACTGGCTGTGCCAAACGACGTCGCTGGCTGGTGTGGCCCAGCGAACGGGCGCGACCATCTATTACCTGGAATTCTTTCCGCGGTCGGCAGTGGCCGACCAGCAGCCGGTCATGTCCCTGTTTCCGGCCCAGGGTGATATCGATATAGCCATTGCGTCCGAGGTCGCCGAGGCTGCGCGCATGGTGCAGCGCGGTTTCGTGACCGCCGATCGCACCACCCTGATCGCCTCCGATCACCGCGTATACAGCATTGCCGAAAAAACCGAGCTGGGTGATGGCACCATCGATCCCGCAGTACTGCAGGACATTGCCGGCCGTTATGCGCAGGACTATATACATTACGACATGCTCGCGCTGGCCAATGAACACGGCGCGGTGATATCCGCTGTCTTGCTGGGTGCCCTGGCTGGATCGGGCGTACTGCCCTTTTCCAGGGCGAGTTTCGAGGCTGAGATTCGCGATACCGGCAAAGCCGTCGACGTCAACATGGCGGCCTTCGATGCCAGTTTCCAGCGGGCCGCGTCCCGGGGTGTGGCGCAGTACGAACCACCCGCGGCAACAGAACCCGATTTTCACCTGCCGCAGGCGACATCGGCAGAAGGTGCCGGGTTACTGGAACGCCTGGAGGCATTCCCGGCATCGTGTACGGAGATTCTTTATCACGGCCTGGAGAAGTGTGTCGACTACCAGGATTATGCCTATGCCCACCAGTACCTGGACGAACTGCAGCAGGTACTCGAGCTGGACGATGGCGACCGCGATTATTACCTGACCCGCGAAACCGGGCGCTACCTGGCGCTGTGGATGTGCTTCGAGGACATTCCCCGCGTGGCGCAATTCAAGACCCGCGCCCAGCGCATGGACAAGGTCCGTGAAGAAGTGCGTGCCGAGCAGGACCAACTGTTTGATGTAACCGAGTTCTTCAGGCCCCGGGTGGAAGAGATGGCGGCTCTATTGCCACCGTCCCTGGGCAACTGGGTGCTTAAGTCGGGCTGGTGCCGCAAATTCCTCAACCTGTTTACCGGTGGCAAACAACTGCGGACCAATACCGTATCGGTATTCCTGACCCTGCGATTGCTCGCGGGTTTACGCCGTTTTCGACGGGGAATGTTGGGTTACCAGCACGAGCACAGCATGATAAACCGCTGGCTGGCGGCCTTGCGCGACGCAGCCAGGCGCGACCCGGCACTGGCCCAGGCGCTGGCTGACTGTGGCCGGCTGGTCAAGGGTTACGGGGATACCCGCGCCCGCACCACCTCCCAGATGGTGGCTATTCTGGAGAGGGCAGAGGCAGGTGGCAGCCTGAGTGCAACTATCGTTGAGCAGTGGCGCAGCAAGGCATTGGCCGACGATTCAGGCGAGGCCTTTAGCGAGGCCCTGGAGCAGGCGGCCTAGGCCGACAGCAGTTCCGGGTTGCGTTCAGCCAGGATATCAATGGTGAAGCTCATAACCGGCTCGTTGTACTGGTTGAAGGCCTCGTTGCGGCTTTTGATGATGCCCCACTTGTCCCGCACCACCTTCTCCGACTTTTCTATGATCTCGTAGGTGTAGGTGAGGGTGTGTCCGGGCCGGACGGGCTGGTACCACTCCAGATCCTGAAGTCCCAGGCCTGCGCCGTTGCGCCGCCCATCCTGGACCCCGCGGGCGAAGTGCTCCATGTAGTCAACCATCATCCGCATCCAGATAGCGGTCAGGTGCCAGCCTGAGGCGATCAAGCCGCGGTAATACGTTTCCAGCGCCGCCTCCGGGTCCGTGTGATATATCTCCGGCGCGTACTTTTTGCCGAACTCGATGATTTCCAGCTCACTAAAGGTATGCGAGCCAAAGACATGGAATTCGCCAACCGGAATATCTTCAAACCAGCGGCTTCGAATATAAGGTTTCTTAGCCATTGGCCACCTCCAGCTCCCGGTGGGCGATAAGCAGGCGGTTTTGCAGGGTAATAACGGGTTGATCTTTCTGGTTGCGCACCAGGATATCAACATCGATGGTACCGACACCCGGCTGTCCGGAGCTGTCGCTGCTGTCGATTACAGTGATTTCAGCGGTCAGGCTGTCGCCGGCAAATACTGGAATCTTCCAGCGCATCTGCTGCACCGATGCCACACCCAGCAGGGCAATTTCCTGCTGATGAAAGGTGTCGGTGAGCAGGCGCATCATCATTGCCGACACCTGCCAGCCACTGGCGCAGAGGCCGCCAAAAATTGAAGCCTCTGCAGCCTCATGGTCCAGGTGGTAGGGCTGAGGGTCAAACTCTGCCGCGAATTCCAGAATATCCTCGCGTCTGAGGGTCAGTGAATCCGAGGTGCTGAAGGTCTGACCGACCTCCAGGTCCTGCCAGTAGCGGGTCATAGACTGTGTCCGGTAACGTGGAGACGGGATGATGGCGTCTGCGCGCCGGTCGCGCAAGCCCCGGATTCACTCAGTCGGCAGCACCGGTGCGGTTGGCAAGGTCCACAATGTATAAGCGGATCGCTTCGACCTGTTGCGCATTGAGCTCATCGGCGAAACTCGCCATACCGGCGTTTTCGTAAAGCCCTTCCAGCACGATGCGGCTGAACATGGCGTGGGTGGCCGGGGACATACGGCGTAAGTCCGGCAACATGGGCACGCTGCCATACATGCCATGGCAGCTACCACAGAAGCGCACGTAGGACAGTCTGCCTTCCTCCAGTACGGCGGCGTCGGCGGTAATCTTCGGCTGCGGGGGTAGTGGGCCGCGTGGCGCGACAGCGGGTGGCAGAGGCACCGGCTTACCATCGAGCTTGAAAGCCAGGATGCGCCCGGCGTTTTCGTGTCGCAGTAGCGCCTCGTCACCTTCCAGTGTGTTGAATGCCGGCCCACCCCATCCCGCCATCACGGCGATGTACTGGGTACCGTCGATCGCGTAGCTGATCGGTGGGGCAATCATGCCGGTGCCGATATCTATTGTTTTGAGTACCTTGCCCGAGCGGGCATCCAGGGCGTAAAAGCGCCCGGTTGCGGTACCGTGTAGCACGAGATTGCCGGCCGTCGCCAGCACACCGCCGTTCCAGGTATTGGGCAGTGCTTGCTCCCAGGCCGGTGCCTGCTTGACCGGGTCCCAGGCCTTGAGGAAACCGCCGCTGTCGGGAATGGGTTGCTGGCCGATCAGTTCCGGCAGGTTGTCGGCACCGTAAGCAAACCACTTATCGTCGTGTTTACTGTGTACCCAGCCCGCTTCCCGACCCGAAAAATACACCAGGCCAGTGTCCGGGTTGAAGGCCATGGGGTGCCAGTTGTGGCCCCCGGAGGCGGCGGGAAAAACATACCGGTCTTCATCCTTGTAGCTGCCCAGGCCGGTTTCCACCGGCCTGCCTGTGGCCTGATCGACATGACTGGCCCAGTTAACAAAAACGAACTTCTCGGCCGAAATCAATTCGCCGGTCTCCCGGTCCAGGACATAGAAAAAGCCGTTCTTGGGCGCCTGCATCAGCGCCTTGCGGGGCTTACCGTCGATAATCAGGTCTGCGAGGATCATGTGCTGGGTTGCGGTGAAGTCCCAGTTGTCGCCCGGGGTGGTCTGGTAATACCAGGCCATGCGGCCGGTATCCGGATCCAGCGCCAGGATTGACGCCAGAAACAGGTTGTCACCGCCACCCGGACTGCGTACGTGACGCGGCCAGGGTGAGCCGTTGCCGGTGCCTACATACAGCAGGTCCAGTTCCGGGTCGTAGGCCATGGAATCCCAGGCGGTACCACCGCCGCCCGTCCAGTCGCGGTCCTTGTCCCAGGTTTTGACTGCTTCCGCCAGTTCCGGGTTTTCGAAAGGTCCCTCGGGTGATCCCGGCACCGTGTAAAAGCGCCAGCGCTGCTTGCCAGTGTCCATCGCGTAGGCGGTGACGTAGCCGCGCACCTGGTACTCGGCGCCGCCGTTGCCGATAATTACCATGTCCTTGACGATCCGCGGTGCACCGGTAATGGAGTACCACGCATCGCGATCGATCAGCGTATCGACCTCCCAGAGCACTTTGCCGTCAACGGCATCCAGGGCCAGCAGGCGTCCATCCAGTGTGCCCAGGAAGACTTTGCCGCCGTGTACCGCGACCCCGCGATTGACCACGTCGCAGCAGAGCCGTTTGGCCCAGGACCTGGGTACCTTGGGATCGTACTGCCAGAGCACCTTGCCATTGCGCGCGTCCAGGGCGATGACCCGGGACCAGGTGCTGGTGGTATACATGACCCCGTCGATCACGATGGGGGTGGCTTCCAGCCCGCGATGGGAGTTGGCATCTTGCTCCCAGGCCAGGCCCAGGCGCGAGACCGTCTCGGTGTTGACCTGGTGTAGGGGAGAGTAGCGTTGCTCGCCCGTGCCTTCCCCGTGCAGCGCCCAGTCCTGATTGTCCTGCCCGGCAGCCGCGAGTTGCGCCATTAGCGCAAACACCAGCGGCAGCATGGCGAGTCTGTTCATTACAGCGCCGCCAGTGACTGTTTGGCGATGATGGTTTGCTGGACCTCCGAGGCACCCTCATAAATTCGCAATGCGCGGATGTCGCGATAGAGGGACTCGACGATATTGCCGCGGGTCACACCTTTGCCGCCGTGTAGTTGCACGGCAGCGTCGATAACCTGCTGGGCTGCCTCGGTGGCGTGGAGTTTAGCCATGGCAGCTTCCCGGGTTACCCGGTCCGCCACGCAGTCCTTGGTCCAGGCGGAGCGGTAGACGAGCAGGGCGCTGGTATCGACCGCCACGGCCATGTCAGACAGCTTGCCCTGTACGAGCTGCAGATCGGCCAGCGTACCGCCAAATAGCTCCCGGGTTGCGACGTGGGACAGGGTTTCATTCATGGCGCGTCGCGCCATACCCAGTGCTGCCGCAGCGACGGTTGAGCGGAAGACATCAAGTGTGGCCATGGCGATACCGAAGCCGCGACCCGGTTCGCCAACACGATTTTCTTTAGGGATACGGCAATCGTTGAGCGTGAGTGTGCCCAGGGGGTGGGGTGCAACCAGGTCGATTCTCTCGGTCACCTCGAATCCCGGGGTGTCGGCATCGACGATGAAGCAGCTGATGCCCTTGGCACCCGGTGCCTCCCCCGTGCGAGCGAACACGGTATAGAAATCGGCGATGCCGGCATTGGATATCCAGGTCTTCTGCCCATTAAGCACATAGTGGTCGCCGTCTTCAGTTGCACTCATTGCCATAGCGGCGACATCGGAGCCTGCCTCGGGCTCCGATAGCGCGAAGGCCGACAGTTTGTCCCCGGCTGCGACCGCTCTCAGGTAATCCTCCTGTTGCTGCGCGGTGCCAAACAGCGATACCGGTCCGCTGCCCAGACCCTGCATGGCAAAGGCGAAATCCGCCAGGGCATGATGCCTGCCCAGGGTTTCTCGAATAATGCAGAGGCTGCGCACGTCGAGTTTCTCAGTGATACCACCGGCGCTGGCCGGCACGGCGTAGCCGGTAAATCCTGCTTCTCCCAAGGCACGGACAATGGCAACACAGGTGCCATCCAGGTCATCGTGTTCGTTGGCAACCAGTGTCGGCAGGGTCTTTGCTGCCCACTGGTCGAGGGCTGCGGCCAGCTCCCGGTGACTGTCCTCGAGGAAAGGCCATTGCAGAAAACTGTTGTCAGCCATGCTTAGTCTCCCTCAAATACCGGTGATTCCTTGTTGACGAAGGCGTTGTAAGCGCGCACAAAGTCTTCGGTCTGCATGCAGATCGCCTGTGCCTGGGCTTCAGCCTCGATGGCCTGGTCGACTGACATATTCCACTCCTGCTGCAACTGGGTCTTGGTAATCCCATTGGCAAAGGTCGGGCCGCTGACTATGCGCTTGGCCATATCCAGGGCCTGGCTGTAGGGGTCATCGCTGACCCCGTTGAAGAAGCCCCAGCGTTCGCCTTCTTCGGCTTTCAATGAGCGGCCGGAGTAGAGTAGTTCGCTGGCGCGTCCCTGGCCAATGATGCGTGGCAGGATTGCGCAGGCCCCCATATCGCAGCCGGCCAGGCCAACCCGATTGAACAGGAAAGCAACCTTGGCGTCGTTGTTGGCGTAGCGCAGGTCGCTGCTCATCGCGATGATCGCGCCGGCACCGGCGCAGACGCCCTCGACGGCACTGACAACAGGCTGCGGGCAGGCGCGCATCGCTTTGACCAGGTCACCGGTCATGCGAGTGAAGCCCATCAGCTGCTTCATGTTCATCTTGGTCAAGGGGCCAATGATTTCATGGACATCACCACCGGAACAGAAATTACCGCCGGCACCGCGCACGACCACGGCGTGCACGTCATCGGCATAAACCAGCGAGCGAAACAGGTCACGCAGCTCAGCGTAGGACTCGAAGGTCAGCGGGTTTTTGCGCTCCGGGCGGTTCAGCGTAACAGTGGCGACACCATCATCCACCTGCCACAGGAAGTGTTCCGCCTGGTAGCCACTTAAAGAAGTACTCTGCATTACATGGTTTCTCCACCGCTTATGGAAATAGCCTGCCCGGTGACCGAACGGGCTGCCTCAGAACACAGCCACATAACTGTGCCGGCAATCTCGTCGGGCTGGATCAGCCGTCCCTGCGGATTGGTATTGGTAAATTGGGACAACGCCTGTTCCTCGCTGCGCCCGGTTTTGTCGACGATTTGCTGCACCGACTGTCGAATAATGTCAGTGTCAGTATAGCCCGGACAAATCGCATTGACGGTAATGCCCAGCTCTGCGGTTTCCAGCGCCAGCGCGCGGGTCAGGCCCAGTACCCCGTGTTTTGCTGCGCAATAGGCGCTGACGTAGGCATAGCCTTTCAGTGACGCGGTGCTGGCTATGTTGATGATGCGGCCGCCCTGGCGTTCCCGCATGCTGCCTATGACCTGCGATGTGCAATTGAATACACCGTTAAGGTTGGTATTGAGCACTGCTTGCCATTGCTCACCGCTCAGTTTGTGAAACGGTGCGGTGGGCGCCACGCCGGCGCAGTTAACGAGGACGTCAACGGGACCAAAGGATTCGGTTGCTGTCGCAAAGGCTTTTTCTACATCCTCGATGTTACCCACGTCGCAATTCAGGGTCTGGCAACTCTCGGGAGGAGCGGAGGCAGCCGTCTCAAGCAGGGGCTCCTGTCGTCGTCCCAACAGGCTTAGCCGATAACCCGCCTGGGCAAGGGTAACGGCTATGACAGCGCCGATGCCGCTGCCGGCACCGGTAACCAGCGCGTGCTTCATTTTGCCGCAGCCATTTCAGCAGCGCGTTGCAGGTTGGTGTGTAGTTGCCGATAGCCCATGAAGTATTGCCGTTGCTCGGCCACGCCGATTCCGGTGTAGCCCATCTCTGCTGAGGCACGCAGTGTCCAGTTGGGATCGGCCAGATGCGGTCTCGCCAGGCAGACAAGGTCAGCCCGACCCGCCGCGACAATACTGTTGACGTGATCGACCTCGTAGATGTTGCCCACCGCCATGGTAGCTATGCCACCCTCGTTGCGGATACGGTCGGACAGCGGTGTCTGGAACATTCGGCCCGGCTGCGGCGTCGCCTGGTGTGAGGTTTGCCCACTGGATACGTCGATGATATCGGCGCCCGCATCGATGAAGGCCTGGGCGATGGCCAGCGCGTCTTCCTCGGTGTTGCCGGCCTCTGCCATCCAGTCGTGGGCGGAGATACGCACCGACATCGGTTTATTCTCCGGCCAGGCCGCGCGCATCGCCGCAAACACTTCCAGGGGATAACGCAGGCGATTCTCCAGGCTCCCGCCGTACTCGTCATCGCGCTGGTTGAGCAGCGGCGTTATAAAGGCGGAAATCAGGTAGCCGTGAGCAGCATGCAGTTCCAACAGGTCAAAACCGGCGCGGTCCGCCCTGCGCGTGGCGTCTACAAACTGGTCGCGTACCTCGTCCATCTGTGCGCGTGAGATCTCTGCGGGTACCTGCATATGAGCGTCGAACGGTATAGCGCTGGCCGATACCAGTGGCCAGTCCTCTCCGGGAGGCAGGGGTTCGTCGAGAATTTCGGGGTCCCAGTTCCACGGTTCCTTGGTGGCACCCTTGGGACCGGCGTGACCCAACTGCAGGGCAAATTTGGCCTGGGTGTGCTGGTGAACGAAATCTGCGATGCGGGTCCAGGCCGCTTCCTGTTCATCGTTCCATAGGCCGGCGCATCCGGGGGTGATGCGTGCCTCCGGGGAGATATCGGTCATCTCTGTATAAACCAGGCCTGCGCCACCCTTGGCCAGCTCACCGTAATGCACCAGGTGCCAGTCATCCGGCAGGCCGTCCTGCGCGCTGTACATCGACATGGGTGACACCACCACCCGGTTAATCAGGTCCATCTCCCGCAAACGGTAGGGCAGGAACATGGGTGGTACGGTCTCGTCGAAATCTTCGCCCAGGCAACGTTTTGCCAGGTGCTTTTCCATACCTTCCAGCCACTCGCGGTCGCGAAGACGCAGGTTTTCGTGGCTGACTCGCTGGCTGCGCGTCAACATGGAGTAGTTGAATTGCTTGAGGTCGAAGGCGCTGGCGTAGCGCGGCACGTTCTCGAACCAGATCATCGCATTGCGCGCCGAGCTTTGCAGGCGCAGTGCATCCACTTCCCGTTCTTCCTGGTAGGCACGCAGAGCGGTGGGAATGTCGGCATCGCGGGTCAGGTGATCGGCCAGGGATATCGCATCCTCCAGGCCCAGCTTGGTGCCTGAGCCGATAGAGAAGTGGGCGGTGTGTGCCGCGTCACCAATGAGCACTACCCGGTCGTCTTTCACCCAGTTGCGACACAAAACGTGAGGAAAGTTTATCCAGGCCGAGCCGCGGATATGAGCGGAGTTGGTCAGCAGCGTATGACCGTCGAGGTATTTCTCAAAAATCTTGCGACAGGTTTCCGCACTATCCTCGTGACTCATGTCGTCGAAGCCAAAGGCATCGTATACGTCGGGATTGCACTCGACGATGAACGTGGAGGTATCCTGGTCGAACTGGTAGCAGTGAGCCCAGATCCAGCCGTGCTCGGTTTTCTCGAAAATGAAAGTGAAAGCGTCATGGAAGGTTTGCTTGGTACCCAGCCAGACGAATTTATTGCTGCGTAAGTCGATGCTGCAGTCGAATGTCTCCAGATCAGAGTTCCTGACCTTGGAATTCAGTCCGTCGGCCGCGACGACCACGTCGGCATCGGCAAACCGTGTGTCGATATCCTCTACGGTGAATTCGCTCTCGAACTCCAGCTTGATGCCGAGCTCGCGACAGCGCTCGTGCAAAAGCTGCAGCATGCGCTTGCGCCCCAGGCCGATAAAGCCGTGGCCGTCAGATCTTTCCAGCTCGCCGTTGACGTAGCAATCGATCATGTCCCAGTGAATGAATTCGTCGGCAATCCGCTCACCGCTGATCGGGTCATTCTCTATCAGGTTTTCTACTGTCTGGTCGGAGAAGACCACACCCCAGCCAAAGGTGTCATCGGGTTTGTTCCGTTCGTAGACGGTGATGTCGTGGGATGCGTCCCGGAGCTTCATTGAAATGGCCAGATAGAGGCCAGATGGCCCCCCGCCAAGGCAAACTATTTTCATACCATTCTCCGCTGTGCGGCAGTGAGCAGACCGTAATCGCTATACCAGTTACAATAGTTTAGACTTAAAGAGTTTGCACAGTATAGCGCAAACATTTTAGATATAAAATATTAGTCGGTGGCGATTATGGTTGATCCGGTTAAAAGCCTTGCGCTAGATCATGAAACACGTCTTCACGAGGATGATCATCATTCTGTGAAGCTCTGGCTGCGCCTGCTGACTTGCTCAAGCATGATTGAATCGGCCTTGCGTACCGCGCTGCGCGAGACCTTTGACACGACACTGCCCAGGTTTGATTTGCTGGCCCAGCTCGAGCGCGTGCCCGAGGGGCTGACCATGGGGCAATTATCCCAGCGGATGATGGTCTCCGGCGGCAATGTATCCGGAATCGCCTCCCAGCTGGTCAAGGAAGGGCTCATCGATCGCAGTCCGGTACCCGATAACCGACGCACCTTTATCGTCAAGCTGACACCCAGGGGCAAACGCGCTTTTCGCAAGATGGCCGAGCAACACGAACAGTGGGTGATCAGCATGCTGGGACATTTGGAGTCCTCCGAAGTCGAGCAGCTGATGGGCTTGTTACAGCGGGTGAAGCAGGGCCTCTGAACCCGTTATTCTTGCAGGGTACTTGCTTTCATAAACATTTTAAGCCTAAAATGTTTATGTTGAATATCAGGAACAGCTGTCATGTGGAAACCCGCGGAGAGAATCAAGTACACCGCCGTCGAGGAAGACTGGCCCAGCGCCAGTGAAGCTGCTGCCAGCAAACTGTTCAGCCCGCTACAGGTCGGTCCCATGCATCTCGCGCAGCGCACCTGGGTGCCGGCGATGGTGCCCTGGCGCTCCAATGAAGAGGGCGAGGTCACAGACGATGTTCTGCAGTGGTATCGTCGATTCGCCGAGGGCAGGCCGGGTGTCATCGTGGTAGAAGCCACTGGCATTCGTGATATTCCCAGCGGTCCGCTGTTGCGGATCGGTGACGATCGCTACGTACCCGGGCTGAAGAAGCTGGCCGATGTGGTGCGCGAAGCCAGTGATGGGAAGAGTCGGCTGCTTATCCAGATTATCGATTTCCTCACTATCCGCCGCAGACCGGACCCGGACAAATTCCTTCAGCGTTTCCTGCCTATCACCGATGCCCACAGGCAGGCACTGCAACTGGTGGATGCCGAGGAAGCAGTCGTGCGTGAAGCGTTGCAGGCGCTACCCGCTGAAGGGCTGGAGGAAGTACTCACCGTAAAAGAGTGGGAGGACATGCAGCTGGGCTATCGGGAGCGCGTTACCGATACGCAGATTCCGGCGATAGCCGAATTGCCACAGACCCTGCCCGGTCTGTTCGCCAGGGCCGCCGCCCGGGCGGAGCAAGCGGGCTTTGATGGGGTGGAGCTGCATTACGCGCATGCCTACACCATGGCTTCTTTCCTGTCGGCGACCAACACCCGGACCGACGGCTACGGCGGTGACCGCGAGAGCCGTGCCCGCCTGCCGCTTGAGGTATATCACGCGGTGCGTGATGCCACAGGCCCGGAGTTTGCTGTCGGTTGTCGATTCCTGAGCGACGAGATTGTCGACCGGGGTAATCGTCTTGAAGATGCTTGCTACTTCGGCAAGGTGTTTGCCGAGGCCGGCATGGATTTCCTGTCACTTTCCCGCGGCGGCAAGTTTGACGACGCCAAGCAACCCAAGGTCGGCTGGGCTGCTTACCCCTACACCGGGCGCAGCGGTTATGAGTGCATGCCCGGCTATATATCCGATGAGCAGGGGCCTTTTGGTCGCAATATCGAGCCGGTTGCGGCGATACGCGAGACACTGCGCGTCAATGGACTGGATACGCCCGTGGTGGTGGCCGGCGGAATTTTCGGCTTTGCCCATGCCGAGCAGATTCTGCAGGAAGACAAGGCCGACATTATTGGCCTGGCGCGCCAGGCTCTGGCTGACCCTGATTGGTTCGAGAAAGTCAGGACGGGCTATGGGCCCGAGGTGCGTATTTGTCGCTACAGCAACTACTGCGAGGGTCTGGACCAGAAGCACAAGCAGGTGACTTGCGAGCTGTGGGATAGGCAAAATCTGGATGAGCCCGGTATTGCTAAATCCTTCGATGGGAAACGTCGATTACTGGCGCCAGCCTGGACACCCGGGCAAGGGCAGCCGGAATCCCATTGATACTGCGCTAGCTGGTGCTGCGTTGAACCGCTTTATAGTGATCGATAAGCGGAATCAGAATTAGCAGGTAAGAGAGCGCGAACAGCAGCATACCGGCGATAATTACCCGGTCGTAGTTGCCATCACCCAGTAGGCTGGCGGCGAAAGCTGGACCTACTGCCAAGCCCAGCA
>CAZPVJ010000125.1:0-4805 GCA_964590005.1 uncultured Alteromonadaceae bacterium
CGGTGGGTCGTCACCGGGGCGCCGGTCTCGGTGGTGGGCACGACGAGCGCGAGCAAACGTTGAACCAGCTATTGGTGGAGATGGACGGTTTCGAAGTGAACGACGGCGTGATCGTCATCGCCGCCACCAACCGACCGGATGTGCTCGACCCCGCGCTGTTGCGGCCGGGGCGTTTCGACCGCCAGGTTGTGGTGCCGTTGCCGGATATCCGGGGTCGCGAGCAGATTCTCAAGGTGCATATGCGCAAGGTCCCGCTCTCCGAGGACGTCGAGCCATCGAAGATTGCGCGCGGCACGCCCGGATTTTCTGGTGCGGACCTGGCTAACCTGGTAAACGAGGCCGCACTGTTCGCCGCGCGTGCCAATGTGCGCACCGTTGGCATGCAGCAGTTTGAACTGGCCAAAGACAAGATCATGATGGGTGCCGAGCGCAAGTCCATGGTGATGTCGGAGGATGAAAAGCGCAACACGGCGTATCACGAGGCCGGGCACGCCATTGTTGTGCTCCTGGTCCCGGAGCATGATCCGGTTTACAAGGTCAGCATCATTCCGCGCGGCCGGGCTCTGGGTGTGACCATGTTCCTGCCGGAGGAAGACCGTTACAGCCACAGCCGTCGCCATATTACCAGCCAGATTTGTAGCCTTTTCGGCGGTCGTATCGCCGAAGAAATGACGCTTGGCAAGGAAGGTGTCACCACGGGCGCCTCCAACGATATTCAGCGGGCGACCGACATAGCTCGCAAAATGGTGACTCAGTGGGGTTTATCAGAAAAGATGGGGCCGCTTTTGTACGATGAGGGCGGGGAAGAAGTGTTCCTGGGCCGGACCGCCGGCCAGCCGAACAAGTCGGTATCTGATGAAACCGCGAAAGCGATTGACGAGGAAGTCAGGCGTATTATCGATGAGTGCTACGGCACGGCACAGCAGTTGTTAGAGGAAAATGTCGACAAGCTGCACTTGATGGCCGATGCCCTGATGCAGTACGAGACAATCGATTCCGACCAGATCGACGACATTATGGCTGGCCGTACTCCCAGTGCACCCAGTGACTGGGACGACAGCGCCGGTGGCCAGGGCAGTAGCGCCCAGCCAGCGGGAGACGACAAACCGGATTCCGCGAGTCCGATAGGTGGCCCCGCCGGCGAACACTGAGCATGGCTTCCGCCATGCCGCCTGTAAAACACTCTTACCCGGCGCTTAATTGCGCCGGGCGTGTTTTGGAGTTGTCGCGCCCTCAGATCATGGGCGTTATCAACACCACGCCCGATTCTTTTTCAGATGGCGGCAGCCTCTACACCAACAACTCACTCGACCTCGAGAACGCTTTTCACCGCGCCGGTGAAATGACCGAAGCGGGTGCGGCAATCCTCGATATTGGGGGTGAGTCGACACGGCCCGGCGCCGAGCCCGTGCCCCTGGACCAGGAACTGGACAGGGTCATTCCCTTGCTGGAGTTAATTGTCGCGGAGCTCGATGTCGTGGTGTCCGTTGATACCAGCTCGCCCGTGGTCATGCGCGAGGCGGCCTCTGCGGGTGCCGGCATGATCAATGATGTCCGGGCGCTGACTCGCGAGGGTGCACTGGAGGCAGCCGCGGCGAGTGGCCTGCCTGTTTGCCTGATGCATATCCAGGGCGACCCGCAGACAATGCAGGCGGCGCCGTCCTACGAAGACGTGGTCGCTGAGGTTCAGGCCTTCCTCGCCTCGCGCGTCGAGGCCTGCGAGCAGGCGGGTATTGCGCGTGACCGACTACTGATCGATCCAGGGTTTGGTTTTGGCAAGACGGTAGCCCACAATTTACAACTGTTGCGCGGGCTTCCCCAGT
Organism: uncultured Alteromonadaceae bacterium; assembly: GCA_964590005.1. GTDB lineage: Bacteria > Pseudomonadota > Gammaproteobacteria > Pseudomonadales > Halieaceae > CALJFL01. Next base: position 1,824 of record CAZPVJ010000125.1, read on the forward strand.
TGGCCACCATGGGTTTGCCACTGCTGGTAGGCCTGTCGCGAAAGTCGATGATCGGTAAGATTCTTGGCCGAGACGTCGACCAGCGCCTGCCTGCGAGTCTGGCACTGGCGGTAATGGCAGCGGAGCGCGGGGCCGCGATCATCAGAACACACGATGTGGCTGAGACATCGGATGCCGTGGCAATGGCCGTGGCACTGGCAGAATTGGGGGATTGATGTCCAGAAAGTACTTTGGAACCGATGGTATTCGGGGATCAGTGGGCAACCCACCGATTACGCCGGACTTTATGCTTAAGCTCGGCTGGGCCTGTGGCCGCGTTTTTGCCCGGCAGGCGGGCAACAACGGGCGTTGCACGGTCATTATTGGCAAGGATACGCGGGTATCCGGCTACATGTTTGAGTCTGCGCTGGAAGCCGGCCTGGTTGCAGCGGGTGTCGATGTGAAATTGCTGGGCCCCATGCCTACACCAGCAGTGGCCCTGATGACGCGCACCCAGAACGCCGATGCCGGTATTGTGATCAGCGCTTCTCATAACCCGTTCTATGACAATGGCATTAAATTCTTCTCGGCCGCCGGCTCAAAACTGCCAGACGAGGTGGAGCTGGCCATAGAAGCCGAGTTGGAAGAAGACATTGTTACGGTGAGGTCCCGCGATATCGGCAAGGTCGTGCGCGTTGTCGATGCTGCCGGACGTTACATCGAATTCTGCAAGTCCACTGTGCCGGAGGGCTTCAGCCTGCGTGGACTGCGTATTGCTGTCGATTGCGCTCATGGCGCGACCTACCATATTGCGCCCAGCGTGCTGGCCGAACTCGGGGCTGAGGTGATTACACTCGGGGTGCAGCCCGACGGTTTCAATATTAATGACGGAGTCGGCTCAACCGAGCCCGGTGAGCTGGCAAAGCGGGTGGTCGAGCAGGGCGCAGACCTGGGTATCGCATACGACGGCGATGGTGATCGGGTGCTACTCGTTGATCAGCATGGCGCCGTGGTAGACGGTGATGAACTCATCTATATCATTGCCAAGCACCGGCTGGCGATGGGCCGCGCTGATGCCGGCGTGGTCGGCACCCAGATGTCCAACCTCGGCCTCGAACTGGCCCTGCGAGAGGAGGGTCTGCAATTTGTTCGAGCAAAGGTTGGTGACCGCTTCGTCAAGGAAATGATGGAGCGCCATAGCTGGCACCTGGGTGGAGAATCCTCGGGGCATATCATCTGCTCGGACGTGACCACAACCGGCGATGGTATTGTCGCCTCTTTGCAGGTACTGCGCGCGCTGCGTGATGCAGATATTGACCTGGCTGCTCTGCGCAGCGGGATGCGCAAGTTTCCCCAGACCATGATCAATGTGAAAGTCCCCAATAAACCCGACCTGGACGAATACCCGGATCTCGCGACGGCCGTCGAGTCGGTTGAACAGCGATTGGGTGAACGAGGCCGCGTGCTGCTCCGGCCCTCGGGTACTGAACCCTTGGTACGGGTGATGGTAGAGGGCGAAGATGCAGCTGCGGTCGCTGAAATATGTGGCGAATTGGCCGGCCAGGTAGAGCAGATACTGGGCTGAGCGAGCCCGCCAGCCGCCTTGTAAGTGGTGGGTATCTTGGGTAAGATTGCCGCCGCTTTTTTCCTGGGAGAACACCATGCGCCGTCCGCTGGTAGCGGGTAACTGGAAGATGAATGGCTCCAGTACCAGCGTTGCTGAGCTGGTCGCTGGTTTGATTGACGTGGACTCCACGGCGGAGCTGGTGGTGTGTCCCGCCTTTGTGCATATCCCACAAGTGCTGGCCCTTGCTGCCGGTAGCTCCATACAGGTGGGCGCCCAGGATTGCAGTCATATGACCGGCGGGGCATTCACTGGCGAAGTCGCCGCCCCCATGCTGTCAGATCTTGGCTGTCGGTGGGTGATACTGGGGCACTCTGAGAGACGGCAATATCACGCGGAATCCGATCAATTGGTATCCGCCAAGCTGGGTTCCGCGATAGAAGCGGGCTTGCAGCCGATTGTTTGTGTGGGTGAAACGCGCGAGCAACGAGAGAGCGGGGAAGCCGAGTCAGTAGTCGCGGGCCAGCTCAGGGGAGCTCTGGATGGTCACAGCAACTTGGCGGGCCTGGTTATTGCCTACGAACCGGTCTGGGCCATTGGCACGGGCTTGACCGCATCGCCGGAGCAGGCGCAGGACATGCACGGATTTATCCGCGCGCAGCTGGCTGATGTTTCAGGTGTCGAGGCCGCAGGCATCCGTATTTTGTACGGAGGCAGTGTTAAAGGTGGCAACGCGGCCACCTTGTTTGGTCAGGCAGATATCGATGGCGCCCTGGTAGGCGGAGCAGCGCTGGACGCAAGCGAATTCGGGCAGATTATAGAAGCTGCCAGTTAACAGCCCAGCAGTGGGCCGAACAGTATTGGAGTCGCCCCAAAGGGGCCGGAAAGCTATGGAACAGATTATTCTCGTGGTACACCTGCTGGTGGCCCTGGCCATTATCGGCCTGATCATGTTGCAACAGGGCAAAGGGGCAGACATGGGCGCTTCTTTCGGCGCTGGCGCATCGCAGACCCTGTTTGGCAGTGATGGCAGCGGCAACGCCCTGACCAAGGCCACCGCATGGATGGTGGTATTGTTTTTCTCCACCAGTTTTGGACTGGCGCTGATCGCCAATCAGAAAACCGTAGTGGTTGACGAACTCGACCTGATGATCCCGCAAGCGATAGAAGCGCCGGCTGAAGCACTGGATTCTGATGTACCAGTAGTAGAGAATGACGACCCTGCGGCGGTCAGCACCGAGGGCGACGTACCCGAACTGTAACTGACCCCAGTTTTTAGCCGAAGTGGTGGAATTGGTAGACACGCTATCTTGAGGGGGTAGTGAGCTATGCTCGTGCGGGTTCAAGTCCCGCCTTCGGCACCATCTTCAAGCTCCGCTGTCGCGGAGTGCTCGTGCGGCCCTGGCCGGGCGCGTTAAGTCCCGCCTTCGGCACCATCT
>CAZPVJ010000126.1:0-7774 GCA_964590005.1 uncultured Alteromonadaceae bacterium
GCGATCGTGGCGCTACCGTTGATCCTGCCGCCCACCGTTCTGGGCTTTTACCTTTTAATCCTGTTTGCCCCCGACTCCGCACTTGGCCAGTTATGGGAGACGGTAACCGGTGACAGGCTGGCCTTCAGCTTCAGCGCGCTGGTTATCGGGTCTGTCTTGTACTCACTCCCATTTGTGGTCCAGCCCCTGCAGCAATCTTTCAGCCGGGTTCCTGTCGAACTTGTGCACGCCGCGGCGACCCTTGGCGCAGGGCCACTGGATCAATTCCACAGTGTGGTTTTGCCCCTGTGCCGACGCAGTTTCCTGGTCGCGGCCTGTCTGGGCTTCGCCCACACCGTGGGAGAATTCGGCGTGGTTTTGATGATAGGCGGCAACATCCCCGGCGAAACCCAGGTACTGTCAATCGCGCTCTATGATTATGTCGAATCACTGCGTTTCAGCGAGGCACACCAGCTTGCCGGGGGGCTCGTGGTTTTTTCACTGGTCACGCTGTTCCTGCTGTATCGCAGTGAAGGCAGCAGCTGGAGGATCCGTTCGTGAGCGGGCTTGACCTGGACATTCGTTGCTCGGGCAGTGACGGATTCCAGCTGGCCGTAAAGTGCCAGCTACCAGCCGGATCCACGACCGCAGTTTACGGTCCGAGTGGAAGCGGCAAGACCACACTGCTGAACTGCGTGGCCGGCCTGCGACAGACGGATGACGGCAGCAAGGTACGCTTTGGGGATCTCGCCTGGCAGGACAACGGCGTGCTGGTACCAACCTGGCGGCGACGTATTGGATTCGTCTTCCAGGACGCGCGACTGTTCCCGCACCTGGATGTTCGCCGCAATCTACTCTACGCCATTAAAAGAGCAGGACCTGCCGCTCTGCCCATGGAAGACGTGTGTCGGTGGCTAGCGCTGGAGGAGTTGCTGCCCAGGCAAAGTCACCAGTTGTCGGCGGGTCAAAAACAGCGGGTCGCCATCGCCAGGGCGTTGTTGAGCGGGCCACAACTGTTGCTGCTGGACGAGCCACTAGCCAATCTCGATGTACGGGCCAGGCGGCAGTGCCTGCACGGTCTGCGCAAGGCGCGGGATGCGCTGGGTCTGCCGATGTTGTACGTCAGCCACGACATAGAGGAGGCCAGCCACCTGGCTGACTACCTGCTTGTCCTGGAGGCAGGAGCCCTGAAAGAGCAGGGGCCGCTCATTGACCTGACCAGCCGGCTGGATACCGTGCTGGCCCACCAGGAGCAGGCCGCAGCGATTGCAACGGGTTACATCGCCAATCACGACACCCACTATGGCTTGACTGAGCTCAAGGTCGAAGGTCAATCCCTGTGGGTGAACCACCTGGAGGGAGACATCGATAGCAGCCGGCGTATCCGCATACCCGCCCGGGACGTCAGTATCTGCCGGGAGCGACCGGCAATGACCAGCATTCTCAATATCCTCGAGGTGAACCTGTCTGAAATTGAAGAGACTGCTGACGCCCGCGTATTGCTGAGGCTCAAGCTCGGACAACAGGTACTGCTTGCACGTATCACCCGCAAGTCAGCCGAAGCGCTGGCGCTGGAGAAAGGCGATACGCTGTACGCGCAAATCAAGAGCGCTGCGCTGTTGAATGAAGCCGGGGACACCCCTTGAGCGACCATCCCTATGATCGACTGACACCCGACGCCGTCATAGCTGCCGTGGAAAGCGCAGGCTATCGCGCCGACGCGCGCCTGCTGGCGCTTAACAGCTATGAAAATCGCGTCTACCAGGTGGGTATCGAAGATGATAACCCGCTGATCGCCAAGTTTTACCGCCCGCAGCGGTGGACGGAAGCGCAGATCCGCGAGGAGCACAGCTTCAGCTGCGAATTGGAAGATGCCGATATCTCGGTTGTCGCTCCCCTGGCAGACGGCGACGGCAACAGGCTGCATCGCTACGAGGACTTCCTGTTCTCCCTGTTTCCCCGCCGCGGTGGCTATCCGCCTGAGTTGGACAACCCGGATAACCTGTTGGTGCTGGGCCGAACCCTGGGCCGAATTCACGCCGTTGGCGGGGCCGGGCGCTTCTCACACCGGCAAACCATGAGTGTCGAGCGGATGGTGGCGGACAGCCGGGATTTCCTCCTTGAACACTTTATACCCGACAGTCTGAAGCCAGCTTACGGGTCGCTGACGGCGGACCTGCTGGCCATCGTCAGCGATGTTTTCGGCGAGGCCCAGACTTCCGACATGATTCGGGTCCACGGGGACTGCCATGTCGGCAACATCCTGTGGCGAGATGACTGTGCCCACTTTGTCGACCTGGATGATTGCTGTACGGCACCCGCTATACAGGACCTGTGGATGTTTCTCAGTGGCGAGCGGCAGGACAAACAGTTGCAACTGGCGGAGCTGATCGCAGGCTATGAGGAGTTTTGCGAATTCAATGCGCGCCAGCTGCGCTGGCTGGAATCTCTGCGCACCATGCGCCTGGTGCACTATGCAGCGTGGCTTGGAAGACGCTGGCAGGATCCCGCGTTCCCGCACAGTTTCACCTGGTTTAATACCGAGAGGTACTGGGCCGAGCATATCCTGGAGCTACGCGAACAAATGTCTGCGTTGCAGGAAGAGCCTTTGCAGTTGCTATAGCGCAAATGCCATCACGGGCGTGATGCGGGGTAGACCAACGAGAACAACCACCGCCAAAAACTGTTTCCTTCCAGCACCTGCTTGTCCACTTCATCAAAGAATTGTTCGAGTCCGGCCGGATCGGCGAAGTAATCGAGTCGGGTTTTCATCTCCCGGTCTGGATCCAGCTCTTTGACAACCTGCGCCGGATTACCCGCGACTATCACATTGGCAGGCACATCACGGGTCACCACCGCGCGCGCTGCGACCACGCTGTTTTCACCGATAGTCACACCCTTGAGTACGGTCGCGTGATCGCCCAACCAGACATTGTCTCCCACTACAACCGGGGTTACCTTGTCAGAGCGTCGGGTACGGTCGTAAATCGTGTGCCAATCGGAATCAGTTATGTAAGTGCCATTGGCCATCATGACGCCATCGCCAATAGTAATGCTGTCACCGGCACTCAATCGGGCACCTGGACTGAGCAAAACGCAATCACCGATGGTTATTGACCCTTTACCCGGCTCACGCCCCCACACCCCCACCTCGACTCTATGCATAGGCTCGCCGATAGCGGTAAAACAACGTCCGATCCTGATATTAGGCCCCGAGATATGCACATACCAGGGCTTCATCACCGTGTCATAAGGACCCATGGACACACACTGTGGTCGAACAAAGTAGTCGGTATACCAGCGCCGGAATTTCAGATACGTTTTTTTCAGCCAATAAGGCCGCAGGTCATCACGCATAGCGGATTGCCATATCCTTTCGGTAGATTGTGTGAGTATGCGGCCTTATGATCGCAGGGGCACTGACAGACATCAATTGTCTTGCTGACAAAGCCAAACAGGGAAAAGGAGCGTCACCCCGGTGCAAGCAAACTCAAGCCCGGTCCAGAGCAACCAGCCGCATACCCATCCCGCACTGCCCGCGCTGGTGCACAGACACCTGACCAACCGCTGGCGCAAACCTGTCGCCAGCCACAACCAGGAGGCCTTCGACAGATTGCAGGATCGGCTACTCAATGAGCGACGGCCGCTGATCATGGATTCATTCTGCGGAACCGGTCACAGCACAACACAACTTGCTCAACGCTATCCCGATCACCTGGTCGTCGGGGTGGACAAATCTGCGCAAAGGCTGTCCCGACACGAGGGCCCCGGTCAAGACTACCTGCTGCTCAGGGCCGAGTGCGAGCCACTGTGGCTGCTGATGGCGCATGCGGGAATCACTCTGGAGCAGCATTTCCTGCTCTACCCCAACCCCTGGCCAAAGAGTATCCACCTGAAGCGTCGCATACACGGTCATCCAGCGTTCCCTCTCCTGCTGGCCTTGGGCGGCAAATTGGAACTGCGCAGCAATTGGCAGCTCTACGTGGAGGAATTCGGCCTGGCGCTGCACCTGGCCGGAGGTCGCGGACGGGTCAGGGCGCTGCCGCCAGCCTCACCACTGACCTTGTTCGAGCAAAAATATCACGATAGTGGTCATCAGCTGTGGCAATACCAGGGCCAGGCGCCAAATCGACCAAAGTGACGATTTCGCGACGATAGGCTAAAGTGACGGGTTAACGATGAGGTAGGCTTATGTCACCGAAAAAAGACGACGATGTCTGGTTAAGAATACGCGAGGAAACCGCGGGGCACGCGGCAGACGAGCCCATTCTAGCCAGCTTTCTGCATGCAACCATACTCAACCACTCCAAACTGGAACGGGCGTTGAGTTTTCACCTGGCCAATCAGTTGGACAGCCCTACGGCATCCTCGCTGCTATTGCGTGAGGTCATGCTGGAGGCATTCAAAAGCGATAGCTGCATTCTCGAGAAAGTCCGCGCCGATCTGTGCGCCGTGATGGAGCGGGATTCGGCTTGCCACGAGCTCTACATTCCGTTTCTGTACTTTAAAGGCTTTCACGCGCTGGAAACCTACCGTGTGGCTCACTGGCTATGGCAACAGGGTCGTGAGTCCCTCGCCCTGTTTTTCCAGAACCGGATGTCCTCCGAGTTCGGGGTGGACATTCACCCCGCCGCGGACCTGGGCCATGGCATTATGCTGGATCACGCGACTGGCCTGGTGATCGGGGAAACCGCTGTCGTCGGCAACAATGTGTCCATTCTGCAGTCGGTTACCCTCGGGGGTACCGGCAAGGACGAAGGCGACCGCCACCCCAAAATCGGCGACGGCGTCTTGATCAGCGCCGGCGCCAAGATATTGGGTAACATACAGGTTGGGGAAGGCGCCAAGGTCGGGGCGGGCAGTGTTGTACTGGACGAGGTTCCGCCGCATACCACCGTGGCCGGTGTACCGGCGAAAATCGTGGGCCGACCCTCTTCAGATCAACCCGCCCTGGAAATGGAACACGACTTTTGCTGCGATGAATCCGCGGCAGCAGCGCAACAACAGCAAGCGAGCTAGGTGTTTCGAGAAATCCGCCGGCTCAAACCTGGTGGTATTGCGGGGACAGCTCCTGCACGGCGTCTACAAAGGCCGTGACATTGTCGGGGTTAACGCCCGGCGTAATCCCGTGACCGAGATTAAACACATGGCCACTACCGTGGCCAAATCCGGCGAGGATACCGCCGACTTCCTCGCGTATTCGCTCAGGTGAGGCGAACAGCATCATCGGATCCATATTGCCCTGCAGCGCAACGCGATCCCCTACCTGATCGCGCGCTACCCTGATATCTGTCGTCCAGTCGATCCCGACAGCCTGGGCGCCACAATCGGCAATTGCACTCAACCACTGACCACCGCCCTTGGTAAAAACGATAACCGGAACCTGGCGTCCTTCGGCTTCCCTGGGTAAGCGCGCCACGATGCGTTGCATATACTTCAGTGAAAACTCGCGGTAGCCTGCGGCGCTGAGCGCCCCACCCCAGGTATCGAAAATCTGTAGGGCCTGAGCGCCCGCGGCCACCTGGCCTGCCAGGTAATCCGCCACGGCGTCCGCCAACAGTGACAACAGTGCGTGCATGAGCTCCGGCTGATCGTAAGCCATGGTTTTGACGCGACTGAAGTCCTTGGTGGAGCCGCCCTCCACCATGTAGGTCGCCAGCGTCCACGGGCTGCCGGAAAAACCGATCAGCGGCACGCTGCCGTTCAGTTCCCGGCGAATTGTCGATACCGCATCCATCACGTAGGACAAGTCGTCCTCAGCGCGAATAGTCTTGAGCGCAGCCAGGTCCTGCTCGCTACGAACGGTTTTGCGAAATCGGGGACCCTCTCCTTCCTCGAAATAAAGGCCGAGGCCCAGGGCATCGGGGACGGTGAGAATATCTGAAAACAGGATCGCCGCGTCCATCGGGTAGCGACGCAGAGGCTGCATGGTTACTTCGCAGGCAAGTTCCGGATTGGTGCAAACATCCATAAACGAGCCGGCCTGTTTGCGCGTGGCGCGGTATTCGGGCAAGTAGCGGCCTGCCTGGCGCATCATCCAGATGGGCGTACGATCTACCGGCTGGCGCAACAGCGCCCGTAAAAAGCGATCATTTTTAAGTTCGGTCATTGGAGAGCCTGAATTACACCTCGAGATAGTCGAGGATACCCTCTGCGGCCTGCCGCCCTTCCCGGATCGCGGTCACCACCAGGTCCGAGCCGCGAACCATATCACCGCCGGCAAACACCTTCGGGTTGGTTGTCTGGAACTTGAAAGCCTGGTGCTCTTCAGCGATGACCCCATCCCAATCGTTGGTCTGAACATCAACGTCCTGAAACCAGGCCGGCGGATCTGGCTGGAAACCGAAAGCAATAATCACCGCATCCGCTTCGAGGATCTGCTCACTGCCACTTATAGGCTCCGGGCGACGTCGACCGTCCGAGCCTGGCTCGCCGAGCTGGGTTTCAACCATCTTGACCCCACAGGCCTGGCCGAAATACTCAACCACCTCAATGGGCTGACGGTTAAAGAGGAACTCCACACCCTCCTCACGCGCATTCTTCACTTCCCGGCGGGATCCCGGCATGTTCACCTCGTCCCGACGGTAGGCGCAAATCACATGATCAGCCTGCTGACGCACTGCCGTTCGGACGCAGTCCATCGCCGTATCACCGCCTCCCAGCACGATAACCCGCTTGCCCTTGAGGTTGACGTACTGCTCCGGGTCCTGCTCAAACCCCATATTGTGGTTAACATTACCGACAAGGTAAGGCAGTGCTTCGTAGACACCGGGAAGGTTCTCTCCGGGAAAGTTACCGCGCATATAGGCATAGGTACCCATGCCCAGAAAGACCGCGTCGAACTCAGCGAGCAGCTCACCAGGGCTGACGTCAGTGCCCACCTCGGTATTCAGACGAAACTCTATCCCCATCTCCTCAAAGATCTCTCGTCGGCGAGTCATCACCGATTTTTCCAGCTTGAACTCGGGAATTCCAAAGGTCAGCAAGCCACCAATCTCCGGGTAGCGGTCGAAAACCACCGACTTAACCCCGTTACGTGCCAGCACATCGGCGCAACCCAGGCCGGCAGGGCCCGCCCCGATAATGGCGACTTTCTTATTCGTCTCAATGACCTGTGAGAGGTCTGGTCGCCAGCCCATCGCCAGGGCGGTATCCGTGATGTACTTCTCAGAGGCGCCAATGGTCACTGCACCAAACCCGTCATTGAGTGTGCACGCGCCTTCACACAACCGGTCCTGGGGACAAACGCGGCCACACACTTCCGGTAAGGTATTGGTTTGATGGCTCAACTCGGCCGCTTCAAAAATATTCCCCTCGGCCACCAGCTTCAGCCAGTTGGGGATGAAGTTATGGACGGGGCACTTCCATTCACAATAGGGGTTGCCACATTCCAAACAGCGGTGGGATTGGTCGGCAACCTGCTGCTGGGTGTAGGGCTCGTAGATTTCCACGTACTCGGTCTTGCGAGCCTGCGCGGCCTTGATGTCCGGATCTTTGCGACCCACATCGATAAACTGGAAATCATTCGACAGGCGTTTAGTCATAACATTCTTCCCAATTACCGCTGATTAGTCCGTGTTGCGCAAGCGTGACAACAGGCGATCAAGGTCAGCCGCTTTCGGCTTAACCAGCCAGAACTTACCCACGTAATCTTCAAAACTTTCCAGCAGGGTCGCGCCCCACTCGGAGCCGGTCTCCTGGGTAAACTCCTTGATGTTGTTGCGTAGATGGTAGCGGTAAGGCTCCATGTACTCGGAATTCACGCGGTGGATTTCCACCAACTCGCTGTTGTACT
>CAZPVJ010000127.1:0-46773 GCA_964590005.1 uncultured Alteromonadaceae bacterium
CCGGTTGACGTCAACCACAGCTGCTGGGATCACCAGCTGCTGTCCAGCCAGTCGGCACTGGAGCAACCGCCGTGGCGCCTCGGCCTGCGCCTGGTCAAGGGGTTGAGCGAAGAGGGTGCCCGGCGGCTGGTAGCGGCCCGTAACGAGGGTCCCTTCCGCCAGGTCAGCAATCTGCGCCAGCGCGCGGAACTGGACCGTCGTGACATGGAGGCCCTGGCCGATGCAGACGCACTGGCGTCACTCAGTGGGCACCGGCACCAATCCCAGTGGCAAATCATGGCACTGGAACAGCCCAAACCGCTGTTGCGTGATGAACAACGCCAGACCGCAAGTTACTTCAATGACGGGGTGCAGCTACCGGCGCCAGATATCGCCGAGGAGGTTCTGGCGGACTATCGCGCTACCGGGGTAACCCTGCGAGCTCACCCGATGAGCCTGCTGCGACACAAATACCCGTTCAACCGCTGCCAGCGCCACACCGACCTCGCCACAGTTGGTAATAACCGCTTTGTTCGCATCGCTGGGCTGGTGACCTGCCGGCAGCGCCCGGGTACCGCCTCCGGTGTCGTGTTCCTCACCCTGGAAGATGAAACCGGCAACAGCAATATCGTGGTCTGGCCACGCACCCAGGAACACTTCCGCAAGACCCTGATGACCGGTCAGTTACTGCTGATCAAGGGGACCCTGGAGACCAAAGACAATGTCATTCATATCATTGCCGGCGCCCTCTACGACTACACCAGCGAGCTGGAAGCACTGGCGGTCAAATCGCGGGATTTTCACTGAAGGGGCGATCCACCCAGGCTACTATCAAGGGTGAATCGGAAGCATGCCGCGTTGATCGTCAGAAATCGAAGACGGTGAACATAAAGTCCGAATTACGGCGACTGTCGTCCGTATTGCCATCGTCACCATCAATGATACGTACCCGGAAACTTCCCACTGCCTGCTCCAGGTAGCTGATCCCCACGTCATCCCTGCCGCAGTTATTCGTGCCTGAAGGGTCCTCACAACTGCGCACGGTCAAATTGATAATGTAATTGGCATCCGCCGGTGCAGAGACAAAGGTAATGGTATAGAGACCAGCTTCAGCGCGAACCACGGTGGCATTGAGGCAACTGACACAGGCATCCGCATTGACAGCTAAATCTCCATCCACGTTCCCCATGGCGACCACGTAGTTGGTGCCGGTGGCACCGGTAGGTCCGGTGGCGCCGGTCGCGCCCGTGGGTCCGGGTACGGTTGAATCAGCGCCCGTGGCGCCGGCGGGGCCCGTGGGACCCTGTGTACCGACCCCGGCCGGGCCGGTAGGACCCACATCACCCTGTAAGCCAGTGGGGCCGATTGAGCCCGTGGGACCAACATCGCCCTGCAAGCCAGTGGGGCCGATTGGGCCAGTGGGACCAACATCTCCCTGTAAGCCAGTAGGTCCGGTTGCGCCTGTGGCGCCGGTTGGGCCAGTGGGACCAACATCACCCTGTAAGCCAGTAGGTCCGGTTGCACCGGTGGCGCCGGTCGGACCAGTGGGACCAACTGATCCAACACCGCCGGGACCGGTAGCGCCTGTCGCGCCGGCAGGACCCGTAGGGCCAATAGCACCCGTGGCGCCGGTGGGACCGGCAATGCCAGTAGCCCCCGCGGGCCCGGCGGGGCCCGTCGCCCCAGTAGCGCCGGTCGGCCCTGGTGGACCCTGATTGGAACCAGCGGAGCACGTCGTGAGCTGTCCGGTCCCCGCGTCATAACAGACACCGTCGGGATTGTTGGGTTGGGAGCCAATCTCGGGGACAACAACACGGCCTTCAATCACGACCTGGCCACCCGCTTGCGGCGTAATCGTTACATCCTGGCCATACCCTGGTAGGGCCGTGGCCATTAACGACACGGTTGCGCTGTGTAGCAGGGTTTTCCGAAATTTGAACGAGGGGTGAGAGGCCGGATCTTGTGGCACTGATATTTACTCGCGGATGGGCTTTGATCGGCCATTCTGCCCACAAACACTGATGTACTCAAGGCTTCTGCAATGGATGCCTGCGCGATCGACCCAACCCACGCCAAAATGGCTCTGGCCAGCTTCGCAGACGCGCTGGTTTCAGCCTGGAGATGCCGGTTTAAATGGCCTGTATGGCAGGTCCAGCGCCTCCGCAACCGGGGCATAACACACCCGCCCCTGCCAGGTGTTCACACCGCGGGCGAGATCAGGGTCATCGACCAGGGCCTGCAGGCCCGCTGCCGCCATTCGCTCGACATAAGGTAGCGTGCGCGAAGTTAAGGCCAGGGTAGCAGTGCGTGGATAGGCGCCTGGCATATTGGTCACGCAGTAGTGAACGACACCGTGATCGACATAGACAGGATCGGAGTGCGACGTTGGCCGGGCTGTGGCAATACAGCCCCCCTGATCGATACTGACATCGACGATCACAGAGCCGGGTTGCATGGTGGCCACCATCGCCTCGGTCACGACCCGCGGAGCCCGGGCGCCTGCCAGCAACACACCACCCACGACCAGATCCATTCCGGGAATCGCCCCACTGATACTATCCGGTGACGACTCAATGAAAGGGATACCCAATTGCTTCAGGCGAGGGTTGGCCTCGTACTTATCCCGGCGCAGCCCGAACAACTGAACACGTGCGCCCATCGCCGCGGCGGTCATGGCGGCATGCTGACCGACCACTCCGGCTCCGATTACCATCACATCGCCATTGTGTTCGCCTAGCACCGACCCCAGCTGGGTACCCCGACCACCGTTGAACTTCGCCAGGTAATAGTTACCCATGATCACCGCCATGTTGCCCGCAATCGCACTCATTGGTGCCAGCAAAGGCAATTCGCCTCGATCATTCTCGACTGTTTCATAGGCCACCCCTGTCGTACCGGCGCGCAGCAGCGCCTCAGTCAGGTCTGGACTCGCACCCGCCAGGTGTAGGTAGGTAAACAGTATGTTGTCACTGAGGTATTCGTATTCCTGCTCCAGCGGCTCCTTGATCTTCACTACCAGGTCGCTTGCCCAGGCCTCGGCCGCTGAACCCAAGCTGGCACCGGCCGTCAGGTAGGCGGTATCAGGGAACCCGGATCCCAGCCCTGCACCCTCTTGTGCGATCACCGAGTGCCCGGATGCAACTAATCGGGCGGCGCCCTCTGGGGTCAGTGCCACCCGGTTTTCCTTGTTCTTGATTTCCCGGACTACGCCTATCTGCATAACTTGCTCCCACCGTCGAAACAACGATTACTCGCACAGGAGTACAAACGATTGCTTGGACAAGCGCCTTAACCGGGATCAACAAATAGCGAATGTGGAAAAAAGTGTCTGCCGCCGGGAACCCGGCGGCAGCAGGGGTGGGTAGAGCGACGCGTTTTAGCCTACGAAGGCCAGGCGAGGCGCGGACACGCCTTCGGAATCTTCACCTTTCAGGTAGGCCAGCATGGTATCGGCGTCGGACACCTCGAACGGGTCAGTCGGGCAGTTATCACCAAACTCCGGCTCGACAAACATTTTCTCAACGGTGCCGTCATTGACCACCATGGAATAACGCCAGGAGCGCATACCAAAGCCAATATTGGACTTATCCACCAGCATTCCCATCTTCCGGGTGAATTCACCGTTCCCGTCCGGGAGCAGGAAAACGTTCTTACTGCCCTGCTCTTTGCCCCACTTGAACATAACAAATGCATCGTTAACGGAAACGCAGATGATCTCGTCAACACCCTGGGCGCGAAACTCGTCATAGAGTTCCTCGTAGCGAGGCAGGTGGTTGGAGGAACAGGTTGGCGTAAATGCGCCGGGTAATGAAAATACCACTACCTTTTTGCCGGCGAACAGGTCTTCGGTGGTCTTGTCCTCCCAGCGATAGGGGTTATCACCCCCAACGGACTCGTCCCGCACGCGGGTTTTGAAAACAACACTGGGTACGCGGTTAGTAACTGTCATGAGATTCTCCTCGTTGAATGACTTAACTGGGGAACATGTTAGGGCTTCAGTATCGATAGATAAATTAGAATAAATACATCAATATGATAGATATTTTGGAACCATGAGTAACAACCCTCCACGACAGACCAGATAGGCATCCCCATCGCAGAAGCTGTCGTGCTTAAATAGGAAACACACTACATCCAAGGAAAGATTGCTCTATGAAAAAGCACGCTGGCGCACTAGTAGGCGCGATCTGTCTGGCTGGAGCCGTATATGCCGCCGGACCGTTGATCACCGATGCTCCAATCGATTCAGCAAGCATCCCCTACCCGGAAAATGACACTCGCATGGACGAGGAACTATCACGGGCGCTGATTCACAGTAACGCCCCGCGTAGCCAGGTGCTTATGCAAACAAGCGAGAGCTGGGATGGCGGCAGTTTCGCCTACCCTGACGGCGAAGCAGAAGTCACCGCGGTGCGGATTTCAATGCCAGACGGCCACCAGGCGGACTATCACTGCCACCCGATGCCGACCTTCGGCTATATCGCCAGCGGCCGATTACGCGTCGATACCCGCGACGGCAAGAGTACCGAGTTTACTGCCGGCGACGTGGTGAGTGAGGCGATGAACACCTTGCACCGGGGAACAGTTATCGAGGGGCCCGTGGAACTGCTCGTTTTCTACGCCGGTGCCAAGGGCCAGCAAACGACGTACCCGGAAAAAGAGGCAGGGGTCAGCCCCTGCGAGCAGCAGTAGCCGCCCGGGTTCAATCTATGCGTGGCACGGATTCCAGCAGCGCCCTGGTATAAGGGTGCTGTGGACGAGTAAGAATTTGCTCGGCACTGCCCTGCTCTACCAGCTTGCCATACTGCATAACGCCGACATGATCGGCCAGGGTCGGTACGATCGAGAGGTCATGGGTGATGAACAGGTAGGACACGCCGTCCTCACGCTGCAAATTCTGCAATAGGTCCAGCACCTCGGCACGGATCGATACATCCAGCGCGCTGGTCGGCTCATCGCAGATAATCAACTCGGGCTCTACCGCCAGGGCACGTGCTATTGCGATACGCTGCAGCTGGCCGCCCGAAAATTCGTGAGGGTAACGCCTGGCGTGCTCTGGCAGCATTTGCACCCTCTGCAGTAGTTGCGCGACGCGCTGCTCGCGCTCACTGGCCGAGCCGGACACACCCAGGCTGATCATACCCTCGGCAATAATTTCTCCCACCGTGAGCCGCGGGTTCATGGACGAGTACGGGTTCTGAAAAATCACCTGTATCCGCTTGCGATAGGGCAGCATCGCCCTGCGCGACAGCGAGTTAAGTGACACACCGGCGAAGCGAATTTCGCCGTCAGCGGTCTCCTCGAGATTGAGTATGGCGCGCCCCAGCGTTGACTTGCCGCTCCCGGACTCACCGACCAGGGCATAAGTCTCCCCGCGGCCGATTTTAAGTGACACCCCGTCAACGGCCCTGGTGTGGTCAACCACTCGCTGCAGAACCCCGCGCCTTATCGGAAAATGGACTTTGACGTCACTGAGCTCCAACAGGGACTCGCAGTCCCGCTCGGCGCGAAACTTGGAGAGGTCCGGCAGGGCATCAATCAATTGGCGACTGTATTCCTGCTGCGGCGCATGAAAGAAACGATCCACCGTGGCACGTTCGATAATCTCGCCCCGATACATAACCCCCACTTCATCCGCCGTCTGCTTAACCACACCCATATCATGGGTGATTAACAGGACCGCGAGCTGCCGCGAACGGGTCAGTTCCCTGATGAGCGCCAGCACCTGCTCCTGGATCGTCACGTCCAGGGCAGTAGTGGGCTCATCGGCAATCAACACATCTGGCTCGCAGGCCAAGGCCATGGCAATCATGACGCGCTGCTGTTGCCCGCCAGAGAGCTGGTGAGGATAGAAACCATAGCGCTGCTCCGGTTGCGGTATCCCCACTTCCTCGAACAGGCTTACCACCCGCCGATACAGGGCAGAACCGCCCAAACGGGTGTGCAAGCGCAAGGTCTCGGCCACTTGCTCACCCACCATCTGCACCGGGTTGAGGGCCGTCATGGCGTTCTGGAATATCATCGCCACCTGCCTGCCACGCACGGTCTGCATTTGCGATTCGGGCAATGCAAATAAATCAGTCCCCTCCACCGACACAGTACCGCCGGTAATAGCCAACGCCTCCGGCAATAGCCTCATTGTCGCCAGCGACGTCACCGATTTGCCGGAGCCAGACTCACCCACCAGGGCAAACACTTCGCCGGCCTTCAACTCGAAAGACACATTCTTGAGTATGGGCTCGCCGGTTTGCACCACTTCAACAGCAAGATCCTGGACCTGCATCCTGACCTGCCCCTTGTCACGGGTGCTCATGCTTCAGCCCTCTGCATGCTGGTGCGCGGATCAAAGGCATCGCGGACAAGATCGGAAAACAGGTTGGCCGCCAGGACTATGGTGAACATAAAGAAAAATGCACCACAGAGCGTCCACCAGACGGCCGGCTCCCGCGATAGCTCGGAACGTGCGCCGTTGATCATGTTGCCCCAACTGCCCATGGAGGGATCGATACCAACACCGATATAGGATAGCACCGCCTCGGCCAGAACCAGGGAACTGAAATCCAGGACAAAGGTAATGAGGATAATGTGCACGACGTTGGGGACTATATGTCGTCCCAGTATGCGCCAGTGGCTGACACCAAAGGCATGAGCCGCCTGCACGTAGTCCAGCTGGCTGATCTTTAACGTCTCTGCCCGGATCAAGCGGCACAAGGTAGACCAGCTGGTTACCCCCAGGATAAAACACAGCGCGATGAAGCGGGCGTCGGCCTTCTCAATTCCCAGCGAGAAAAAGTCGGGGTTGATATCAATGTACACCTGGAACAGCAACACCGACGCCGCAATCAACAGGATGCCGGGAATCGAGCTCAGCGTCGTGTAAAGATACTGCACGACGTCATCGACCCAGCCCTTGAAGTAACCTGCCATCACACCCAGTGTGACGGCGATGGGCAACATGATCAGGGTTGCCAGTGTTCCCAGCAAAACCCCGGTTCGAATACCTTTCAAACTTTGGTAAAGCACATCGGCACCACCCAGGTCGGTGCCCAGCACATGGTAATGCTGGCTGAGCCGAACAAACCAGACGGCGGCAACGAGAATAACCGCCTGGGTCATCCAGGACGCATGCCACGGCAAGGGACTGCCGCGCAAAAACCACCATTGCGGCAAGACCAATAGAGCAGCCAACAGCACGCCAAGCACAATCGCAAAAACGGACTTACTCATGACGTCAGACCAGAGATCTGCGGGGTTGGCCAGATGCTGCCCGGCGTGGTTAAGCGGGGGGTAATCCCGTATATCCCGGCCCTCGCTGTCTTTCATGTTCTGCTTGGCGAAGGACTTCAGTGCAAAAGGCGCCGAGTAGGTGCGCTCGAAGCGATCGCCCATGCCCACCAATGCCACATCAAGGACACTGGTCACCTTGTTGTCGTAGAAGATCTCATCGGTCACCAGGCCTTCCGGTGGCGGCAACGCCTTGCGGAAGTGCAGCGAGTCGAGCAGGGCAACCAGCACATAGGTCATGATGACGGTAAAAGTCACCATCCCCAGCGTCGACGAAAACACCTGCCCCCAGCGTTCGCGAATCTGCGGATCGCGGCGCAGCAGGTAAAAGAACGTCACCAGGGCCACAACCAACAGGTAGACGAGCGCGTCGGACCAAAGTACCACCGGCTTCATACCTGTCGCCTCAGTTAAGCCGCACCCGGGGATCAGCCCAGGTATAGGAAATATCGGTCAGGATCAGGCCGATGATGTAAAGGATGGAGCCGATGAACACCATGCTGCGAACGATGGCGAAATCCTGGGAATTGATGGCATCAAGCATGTAACTACCCAGGCCCGGGATACCGAAGAAAGATTCGATCAACAGGCTCCCCATGAACAAGGCGGGTATCACGACCACCACGCCTGTCAGGATCGGAATCAGCGCGTTGGGCAGAATATGCCGAAACAGAATGGTGAGCTCGGAGCAGCCCTTCGCCCTGGCAGTACGGACATAGTCCTGGGTAGATTCTTCCAGAAACAAGGTGCGATACCAGCGGGCGCCAGTGCCGATACCGGCCACAACGCCCACCAGCACGGGCAGGATGAGAAACTTCCATGGTTGCCCGGTTGCGCTGAAACCCGAGATAGGCACCAATTGCCAGCTCTTGGCCACCAGGTATTGCCCGCCAATGATGTAAAACAGGTAGGAAATAGACATCAGGCCGACAAACACCAAAACCGCCCAGCGATCCAGGCGCGTACCGTGAAACATTATGACCATCAGGGCCACCGAGATATTAATCCCGATACCGACCAAAAAAGTCGGTAAGGCCACCGCCAGGCTGGGCCACATGCGAGTGGATACATCGGTTGTGATATCGCGGCCGCTCTCCGAGCGACCGAAGTCAAAGGCGAACAACTTAACGGACTTACTGAAAAATATCGTTTCGGTGACCTGAGACAGGCCCGCGGCTTCATCGTTAACAAACAACGGTTTGTCGTAGCCGTTCTTGCGCTTCCAGTTTTCGATTGCCTCTGGCGTAACGTACTTTTCACCCAGTTGGGACACCGCCATGTCATCCGGAGAGTTGACCACGAAAAACAGCGCGAAGGTAAGCAGGTTTACTCCCACCAGTATGGGAATGGCATAGAGCAACCGACGAACGATATAGGCAAGCATCAAAAGGTCCTAACGTGCAGTTTGGTTTTGTCGGCGCCGGTAGGCAGTCACGC
Source organism: uncultured Alteromonadaceae bacterium (assembly GCA_964590005.1). GTDB lineage: Bacteria > Pseudomonadota > Gammaproteobacteria > Pseudomonadales > Halieaceae > CALJFL01. The sequence goes on from CAZPVJ010000127.1 coordinate 8,701, forward strand.
CCGGCAATATCATGGCGGCGAGTAACAGACCACCGGCGAACAGGGGCCAGGTAACCGGATCGTTCCACTGGGCCTGTTTCTCGGCGCGTTTCTCAACGTCCAACCTCACATACTTCAGCGTTCCCTTGGAAATACCGTGACGCTTGGTGTTATGCACCCAGCCGTTGTTCAGGTATATCTCCTTGGGGAAAAAGGCATTCAGCCAGACCGCGTCACGGCGATACAGTTCGACCATTTGCGCAACCAGCTCCGCCCGCTCGGGACCCGGCTGAAGCACGCGCATCCTCTCGAACAGCGCGTCGTATTCGGGGTTTTCGTAATTGGAATTGTTGGAACCGTCGCACTCGCACACGAGCGGACTCTCAGGCCCATAGAGCAGAAACAGGAAGTTCTCCGGGTCGGGGTAGTCGGCGAGCCAGCCGTAGGAATAAATCTGGCTGTTGCCTGTCAGGAGTTTTTCCCGGGTGCGATTCCAGTCGGCGGGCCTGAACTCTACCTGCACTCCCAGCGGTGCGAAGGTGCGCTTCATCCAATTCATACTGGTGGTGCCAATCGCCTGCGACTGGACATCGAGAAAGATTTTAAGTGGTTCGCCCGTCCTCGCATCGCGACCGTTGGGATACCCGGCCTCGGTCATCAGCTGGCGGGCATACTCGATGGGCTTGCGCCGCGCCTCACCATCAACCCAGTCGTATACATACGGGTTAATCCCCGCCTCACCCTCGAGGTGGCCAGGGATTCCGGGCGGGATCAGGGTCTGGGCGGACACCCCGTTGCCCTTGGCAAAAATCGCCAGGTATTCCTCCATATTAAAGGCTATCTGCAGCGCCTGGCGGAGCTTTCTCTTGTCCTCTGTATAACCACCGACAACCGGATCACGCATATTAAAGCCGTAGTAATAGATCCCGGGCTTTACGTCCGGCGTCATGGTGATGTCCTGGTTGGCGATGCCCCCCGACATCTGAAGTCCGTCCGGGCCCACGACAAAGGCCTGGTCAAAAACCCCGGTGGTGTTGGCGTGGACCTCCCCGGATCGATCGTAGTAGCCCTGCAGGAACTTGGTCCACAGCGGCAAGACCTCTTTTTCTATGGTGAAAACGGCTCGATCGATAAAGGGAAGCCTTTTCCCGGCGTCATTCAACAGGCCGAGCTCGGCATCACCGGGAGCGCCCTCGGAAGGATAAAAGTCTGCCCGAAAATTGGGATTGCGCGCTAACACAATTTCGCTGTTGGGGTTGTTCTTGACCATCATGAATGCCCCGCTACCCACGGGCCACCAGTCCAGGGTCAGGTTGCGCTGGTCAAATCCAGGGTTCTTGTAGAAACGGTCAGCCTCCGGCGGTATCGGGGCGAAGAAATGCATCGCAAGCCAGAATTCGAACTGGGGGTACACGCCATTGATAGTGATGTGCAGCCGGTGGTCGTCGACAACTTCTACGCCTTCCATGGAATACTGGTCGAGGTCCAACCAACCCGAGCGGCTTACCTCACCGACGGTCTTTGAAAACTCCCGAAACCCGACAATGTACTGCGACATGAGGCTCAGCATGGGTGAACCCAGTTCGGGGTCCGCGAGCCGTTTAATGCCGTAGGCATAGTCACTCGCCAACACCGGCCTTGACCCGGTTTCGCTGAAGTCTTCCATGCTGCGGTAGCGCCGGGCTTCAGCACTATCATCAAAAAGATACCTCGGTTTACCGTCGGCAGTGGTGGCAAAAGCCGGGTGCGGCTGGTAGTGGGCATCATCGCGCACGTCGAGCGTGTAGCGCGTAAAAGCCACTGCCTCGCTGCCGGCTTCTACCGGGTTGCCTTCTGTATCGAGATAGGTGACTTGTGGCAACGCACTGACACCGCCGGGAACCAGCTCGTAGGGGCGCTTGAGGAAGTGATAAGCCAGCGGCGGCTCGTAGATCTGCATCAGGAACAGGCTTTCATCGGTCGCATAGGAGAGCGCCGGATCCAGGTGCTTGGGCGGCCTGCTCATCACCGACTGGTACACCATCTCTCCCGCGGGCTGCGGCGGGTGCGGATTATTCCAGGGCCCATCGCCGCAGGCAGTGAGCAGCAGGGTCAGGGCAAGTAGGCCGTGCCGACAATCAGCAATTGTGAAAAATGGCACTGTACTTACTCATCCTCGTGTTTGACGTGCAGTTTAAACTCACCGGTTTCGTCGACCATGGGCACCAATTCTATCGGTCGGCAGCACACCTGGCAGTCTTCAATATAGGCGACACCGGCATCGCCAGGATCTACCAAAATGTCTATGCGCTCGCCACAATACGGGCAGTTTATTTGCTGTTCTGTTAAGACGGATTCCACGACCAATCCCGCAACACCAATTTACCGGTGTATTGTACCCTGTCTACCCCAATGCGGATCGAGCAAACCGCTATTGATACATTCATCCGGCGCTGATCCGATGGCAATTGAACGACGTAACCGACACATGAAACAAATCCTGCCTATTCTTGCCCTCGCGCTTGGACCCCTGCTTATGAGTTGCACCTCCGCACCTGGTTACGACGGCTCGACCTCTGACCACTTTGACGGCAAACAGTTTCGCAACCGGGAGCCGATGAACAAAACTGCCGGGGACTTGCTGAAACTCGGTTGGGGCAGCCTGACCCGTGCCGAAAAGTGGCCAGACTGGGTGGAAATTGAACAGCAGACAGTACCCTATCGCCGGGTAGAACAAGGCCTATCGGTGACCTTTGTCAATCACGCCACATTCCTCATACAGGTTGATGGCCTCAATATACTCACTGATCCGGTGTACTCGGAGCGGGTGAGTCCATTCCAGTGGGCGGGACCCAAGCGTGTACACGATCCCGGTATCGCACTCGAAGACCTGCCCCCGATCGATGTCATTCTTATCAGTCACAATCACTATGACCACCTCGATGAAGCCACCCTCAAAACCCTGCTGGCGAAGCAGCCGACCCCTCCCCTGCTGTTAGCCGGACTCGGTAATGGTGGTCTGTTGGCAACACTGGGCGATAGTGAACAACGCGACCTGGACTGGGAAGAAAGTGCGGAGCGCGGCGGTGTGGAGTTTACATTTACCGAGTGCCGCCATCGCTCGGGACGCGGTGCAACTGACCAGATGAAAACCCTCTGGGGGTCCTTCGTGATCAAGACATCGCAGGGTAACCTCTACTTCGCAGGCGATACGGGCTACGGACCTCACCTGAGGGAGGCCGGCGATCAGCATGGCCCCTTCGCCCTGTCACTGCTGCCAATCGGGGCCTACGAGCCGCGCTGGTTTATGAAAGATGTGCACCTGAATCCCGCTGAGGCGGTACAGGCCCATCACGATCTGCGCAGTGAATTCAGTGTCGGCATTCACTTTGGCACCTTTCAACTGACTTATGAGGCGATCGACCAACCGCTCATCGATCTAGACCAGGCTCTTCGCGAGAACGGCATCCCGGACTCCGCGTTCCAGGTTATGCAGGTGGGCGAGACCCGGGAGATCGCCACCGCCGGGGAAGCCGGAGCTGCCAGACAAGCCGCCGCATTGTGAAAAGTTGACCTGGCGCAAGCCGGTCAGCATTTTCGATCGCGCAATCAGCCTGATGAACTACACTTTGGTGATCACACTCGTTCATCAGGGAGGCTTCAGGCCCAATGAAAACCCGACATCTTGCCACGCTGCTCACCGCCACAATTGCCGCGACCGTGGCGTCAACTGCTTCCGCCCAGATACCACCACCCAGCGACACCTCGGTACTCTCCAAGGCATATACCGGTAAGGTTTACTCACCCTATGCCGGCAGGGATTTTGCCAGTGGTGTCTACTGGGGCGATACCCACTTGCATACTGACATTTCCATGGATGCCGGTGCCTTCGGCAACCGTCTCGGCCTTGATGAAGCTTATCGATTCGCTCGTGGCGAGGAAGTGGAATCCACCAGTGGTGGGCCGGTAAGACTATCGCGGCCGCTGGATTTCCTGGTGATTGCCGATCACTCGGACAATATGGGCTTTTTCCCCGACATGTTTGCCGGCGCAGAACATATTATGTCAGACCCAACCGGCAAGGACTGGTATGAGCGAATCAAGCGCGGCGAGGGGGTCGGGGTCGCGCTGGAGTTGATCGGGTTGTTCTCCCAGGGAGAATTCCCGGAGGCACTGATATATAAACCGGACTCTCAGCCCTACAAGGACGCCTGGGCCAAGACAGTGGACGCTGCCGAGCGCTTTAACGACCCAGGCAAATTTACTGCCTTCATCGGCTATGAATGGACCTCGCTGGTGCGCGGCAACAATATGCACAGGGTCGTTATCTACAAGGACGGGGGCGACAAGGGAGGCTCTATGGTGCCCTTCACCACGGTCGCGCCAGAGGGCAGCACCAATCCTCGCGACCTGTGGACCTGGCTGGAGACCTACGAGGAGAAAACCGGCGGTGACGTACTGGCCATTGCACATAACGGCAACCTTGCCAACGGCATCATGTTTCCCATAGAAGAGCAAAACGATGGCAAGGCCATTGACGTCAGTTACGTGGAGCGCAGGGCCAATTGGGAACCGCTTTACGAGGCAACCCAGATCAAGGGTGACGGCGAGACGCATCCGCTGCTTTCGCCGAACGATGAGTTCGCCGATTACGAGACCTGGGATATTGGCAACCTGGACGTATCCCAGGCCAAAACTGACTCGATGCTTGCCGGCGAATATGCCAGGGAAGCGCTAAAGCGTGGCCTGCTTCTGGAAGACAAGCTGGGCACCAACCCCTATAAATTTGGCATGATCGGCTCAACCGACAGCCATACTTCCCTGGCTACCGCCCAGGAAGATAATTTCTTCGGTAAACATACCGGGGCGGAACCCGGTCCCGAGCGAATGGCCCATCCCTTCATGAGCAACGAGAACGGGACCATTATGGGTTGGCAGCAGGTGGCCTCGGGATTGGCCGCGGTTTGGGCGCGGGACAACACCCGAGAAGCGCTGTTTGAGGCCATGGAACGCAAAGAGGTCTATGCGACCACAGGCACCCGTATGTCCGTGAGATTTTTTGGCGGCTGGAGCTTCACGGAAAACGATCTCAACAACCGTCAGCCCGCCTTTGCGGGCTACGAAAAAGGCGTGCCCATGGGGTCAGATCTGCCCCCACGCGGTAATGGCAAAGCGCCCAGCTTCATGGTCTACGCCCTGCGCGATACCATCGGCGCCAACCTGGATCGCATCCAGATCGTAAAAGGCTGGCAGGATGGCGACGAAGCCCGGGAAAAGGTGTACGACGTGGTCTGGGCTGGCGACCGCACACCCGGTAGCGATGGCAAGCTACCCGCCGTCGGTAATACAGTGGATGCCAAAACCGCCAGCTGGACCAATACGATTGGTGCGTCAGAGTTGGGCACGGTCTGGACCGACCCCGACTTCGATCCCAAACAACGCGCCTTTTATTATGCCCGGGTTCTGGAAATACCCACCCCGCGGTGGAGCACCCACGACGCGTTCAGGTTTGGCATCGACCTACCCGAGGGCGCGCCCGTCTCCACCCAGGACAGGGCATACACCTCCCCCATATGGTACACCCCCTGATTGGCCAGCAGTGCCGGCTTTTGCTGGCACTGCTGCTCACGCTCATGTCCGCTGCGCCGTCATACCCCGAAGACCTGCCGCCTCAGCACGCCGCCATGCTCGATGCGATACGCGCGTCGGTTGAGAATTCGGCAGACTACACCGGCCTGGAACAGCTAAGCGACAGGGTAATGAATGCAATGGCCAGCGTACCCAGGGAAGCGTTCGTGCCACCCGCCTACAGGCACCTGGCCTACGACAATACCCCGCTACCCATAGCCGCCGGGCAGACCATCTCACAACCACTGATCGTAGCACTGATGACCGAGCTGCTGGATCCACAGCCCGGGGATATCATACTGGAGGTTGGCACCGGCTCCGGCTACCAGGCCGCCGTGCTGGCAACGCTGGTAAGGCAGGTCTATGGCATCGAAATCATCGAGGAACTGGCAGTTGGCGCCGACCAGGTCCTCAGTGGCCTGGGCTACGACAACGTGGTGGTGCGCGCCGGCGATGGCTATGCTGGCTGGCCCGAGCATGCACCTTTCGACGGCATCATCGTCACTGCCGCTGCCGAAGAAATCCCTCAACCGCTGCTGCAGCAACTGAAACCGGGCGGCAAACTGGTGATCCCCGTCGGCGAGGAACACGGCTATCAGGAGTTATTACTGGTGGAAGTCGATGCGGAGGGCGAGGTCAGCAGGCGTTCAATGCTGCCGGTACGTTTTGTACCGTTGACCGGGGAACGCTAGTCGCGTCGATCCAGCCACTTGTCGGCGACTGGCGGCTGGTACTCCAACATGCGGTCCAGCAACGCAGTGTAGTCTTCATCCACCAGTAACAGGTTCCGGTGCACTGGCTTAACAAATCGCTCTGCCGCCATATGATCGAGGAATTGCAGCAGGTGATCGTAATACCCCGCAACATTCAGCAATCCCACCGGCTTGCGATGAAAACCCAGTTGGTTCCAGGTCCAGACTTCGAAGAGTTCCTCCATGGTCCCCAGGCCACCGGGCAGTGCGATCATTCCATCGGAACGCTTGAGCATCGCCATTTTGCGTTCATGCATAGAGTCCACAACCAGCAATTCACTGAGCCCCGTGTGCTCGACTTCCTTGTCAGCGATGTCCGCGGGGATCACACCGACAACCCGGCCCCCGGCCGCCAGTGCGGCATCTGCGGCAGCACCCATCAAGCCGACGTGGCCACCGCCGTACACCAGGGTCATACCGCGCCGCGCAATCTCGCGTGCGACTCCTTCGGCGACTGACCGATAGGCCTCACGCGCTCCCGGGCTCGCGCCCGTATAGAGGCAGATGGATTCCAAGACGACTCGGCCTACAGCGGGCTACGGCCCCGATTGGCCGCTATCCGCAGACGCAGCGCGTTGAGCTTGATAAAGCCCTCGGCGTCTGCCTGGTCGTAGGCGCCGGCATCTTCTTCAAAGGTGGCGATATGCTCGTCGAAGAGACTATCCGCCGACTCCCGTCCAGCGACGATCACGTTACCCTTGTAGAGCTTCAGCCTGACCTTGCCATTTACGGTGTCCTGGGACTGGTCGATCGCCGTTTGCAACATCTGCCGTTCAGGCGACCACCAATAGCCGTTATAAATCAGGTTGGCGTAGCGCGGCATCAACTCATCCTTCAGGTGCGCTACCTCCCGATCCAGTGTCAGCGACTCAATGGCCCGGTGCGCCTTCAACATGATGGTGCCTCCAGGCGTCTCGTAGCAGCCCCTGGACTTCATGCCAACATAGCGGTTTTCGACGATGTCATCGCGGCCAATACCGTTGGCGCCCCCAACCTTATTGAGGTGCTCGAGCACGGTCGCGGGGCTCATCGCCTCGCCATCGATTGCGGTGATATCGCCCTTTACAAACTCCAGTTCGATGTAGGTCGCCTTATCGGGGGCTGCTTCAGGGCTGACACTCCAGCGCCACATATCTTCCTCAGCTTCCGCCCAGGGATCCTCGAGAATGCCACCCTCATAGGAAATGTGGAGCAGGTTGGCATCCATGGAATACGGTGACTTTTTCTTGGAACTGGAGAAGTCGACAGGAATGTTGCGCTCCTCACAGTAGGCCATCAGGGATTCACGGGAACCCAGGTCCCATTCGCGCCAGGGCGCGATAACCTGGATACCGGGCTTGAGCGCATAGGCACCCAGTTCAAAGCGAACCTGGTCATTACCCTTCCCGGTAGCGCCGTGAGAAATCGCTTCGGCGCCGGTTTCATTGGCGATCTCGATCAGGCGCTTGGCGATCAGTGGCCGGGCAATCGAGGTGCCCAGCAGGTATTCGCCCTCGTAAATAGTGTTGGCCCGAAACATTGGGAAGACAAAATCCCTGACAAACTCCTCGCGAAGATCGTCAATGTAGATTTCCTTGATACCCAGCGCCTCAGCCTTGGCGCGGGCAGGCTCTACCTCTTCACCCTGGCCGATATCGGCGGTAAATGTCACGACCTCACAGCCGTAGGTATCCTGCAGCCAGCGCACGATCACCGAGGTATCCAGACCCCCGGAATAGGCCAGCACAACCTTGTTCACATCAGACATGCGTCGCTCCGTAATGACAGCATCCAAAAGGGCGGCCATTCTACTCTCGAGGACCGCTAATTCCCAGTCCACGGCTTTAAGCCGCGCCAGCTTGTTCACCCGTCGCCTGCTTTGCGGTAGCATTCATCCTCCTGCCGAGCTGCTTAAGGCCACCCGTGAACGAACTGACCATCACACGACCCGACGACTGGCACGTCCACCTTCGGGATGGCGATGCGCTGCCCAATACCTGCGCCGATATGGCACGCTATTTCCAGCGTGCCATCGTGATGCCCAATCTGACACCACCCGCGCGCACGGTTGCCGAAGCTGTGGCGTATCGCGATCGCATCGAGGCCGCTATGGATGGCTTGCCGCGTCGCTTCGATCCGCTGATGACGCTATACCTCACGGACCAGACCGATGCTGCCGAAATTCAACTGGCGGCGGCTGCGGAACATGTTCATGCCGTCAAGCTGTATCCTGCCGGTGCCACTACCAACTCAGACGCAGGTGTCGCGGAACTGGACAGCCTGTTTCCGGTGCTTGCCGCCATGGAGGAAGTAGACCTGCCACTACTGATCCACGGTGAAGTCACTGACCATGAGATCGATATCTTCGATAGGGAAAAAGTGTTCATAGACCGCCACCTTGCACCTATTTCCGAGCGTTTTCCCGGACTGCGCATCGTGCTCGAGCACATCACAACCCGCGACGCGGTCGAGTTCGTGCGAGAAGCCCCAGCGAACGTGGCTGCAACGATTACCGCACATCACTTGATGTTCAACCGCAATCACATGCTGGTTGGCGGAATCAGGCCACACTACTACTGCCTGCCCATACTGAAACGCAACATCCACCAGAACGAACTGCGTGAAGCCGCAAGCTCGGGCAACCCAAAATTTTTCCTTGGAACCGATTCAGCGCCACACAGCACTGTCACCAAGGAAAACAGCTGTGGTTGCGCCGGCGTCTACTCCGCTCACGCCGCAATCGAGCTCTATGCCGAGGTGTTCGAAGAACTGGACGCGCTGGACAAACTGGAAGGGTTTGCCAGCCACTTTGGACCGGACTTCTACCATATGCCACGCAACACGGACACGATCACGCTGCGCAAGGAAGCCTGGTCGGTGCCAGCGCAACTCCCACTGGGTGACAAAACATTAACGCCGCTGCGGGCCGGCGAGGACATCGCCTGGCGCGTTGTCGACGCGGGCAGCTGAACTTTTGAACAATCAGGGTGGCAACCAGATCTGCGATCGCTTCCGGGGCTTTCTGCCCGTCGTCATCGATGTGGAAACCGGCGGCTTCGTCGCGGCCACCGATGCCATTCTGGAGGTTGCGGCATCGGTCGTGCGTATGGATGACAGCGGACTGCTGTCTGTGCACCGGACCTACAACTTCAACATCACACCGTTCGAAGGTGCCAACATAGAACAGTCCGCGCTGGATTTTACCGGCATTGATCCCTACCACCCTTTTCGCGAATCGCTGCCGGAGGAGGAGGCGTTGACCGAGCTGTTTCGTGTTGTACGCAAGGAAATCCGCGACCAGAACTGTAACCGCGCAATACTCGTAGGCCACAATGCGCATTTTGATGCCGGGTTCGTCAACGCGGCCGTAGAGCGATGTGGTATCAAACGCAACCCCTTCCACCCGTTTTCCTTTTTCGACACCGCCACACTGTCCGGCCTGGCCTACGGCCAAACGGTACTTGCCAAAGCCTGCGCTGAAGCGGGCATCAACTTCGATAATAACGAGGCTCACTCTGCGGCCTACGATGCTGAGCGCACCGCCGAGCTGTTTTGCGATATCGTTAACCGCTGGAAAGAGAGTGGCGGTTGGCTTCCGGATTTTGACCCCGGTGCCTAATCCTCGCCGCTGATCTGGTTGAGAATAATATCCAGCTCGCGGACCAGGGCATCCAGGTTTTCCGACCCAAGCAGCTCGTACTTCAGCGCCTCATCCAGGGGCAAAAGCTGGACCAGCGTGAAAGCGACCTGCCACGCATTGTCGTAGTCGACCGCCAGGTTCATGCGCTGCACGTGGGGATGAGTCTCCAGGCTACGCAGCACATCGACCAACGATTGCCAGACATCCAACACAGGCGACGGCTCCAACGTCGAAGCCATACTGACTTTACCCATTACCAGTCCGCTCTCCGCGCGAGCGGTTTCATGCAACTCGAAGGTCTCCGCTCCCTGGATCGTGATTCCCAACAACCCGTTGGGCAATTGGTCCCAGTCGATGATGCGAGCGTAGGTGCCATAGTCCCCCAGGTCCGGTGAAGCGCTACCGCGCTCTACGACCTCGGCGCCTCGCCTTATCCAGACCACGCCAAACCCGCTGCCCGCACGCATACAGTCCTTCACCAGGTCCAGATAGCGTTGCTCAAAGATCTGCAGGGGCATGTGCCCAAAGGGCACAAGCACCGACGAAAGGGGGAAAAGTGGTATTTCAGTCACAGTGTTATCCAGGTGTCTCAATCAGGTTCGCTGACCAGCTCCAGCATGCGTAGATTGGTCAATGCCTCGCTACGATCACCCCCGCAGACTTCCGGCTCGGGAACAAAGGCTGCACATGCGGTGGGGCGACGCTCGTCACCGAACAACTGACAACGCAAATCGTCTTGCAGGTGGACGCACCGCACCCCCGCTGGCTTGCCTTCGGGCATACCGTAAAAGGGCCGCTGAATGGATGGCGCAATACAACAGGCGCCGCAACCGGGCCGACACAACACGCTACTCGCCCTCGGGACCCAACGGCTTAAACAGTATAATCAGTTGTGGCAACAACAGCAGGGCGCCCACGACGGCGGCGATCATGGCCAGGACAGTCAGCAACCCAAAGTAGATGCTGGGATTAAAATTGGACAAGGTCAGCATGGAAAAACCGATGACAACAGTCACCGTGGTGTAATACATGGCCCTGCCAATACTGTCATGGCAACGATACATGGTGGCCCGATAATCCCGGTCCCTGGGAAACTCGCGCATAAACCTGTGAACGTAGTGGATACAGTCATCGACGCCGATACCCACAACAATGGCGGCAATAGTGATGGTCATGATATCGAGCGGAATCCCCAGGCCGCCCATAACACCCAGCACCAGGCCGGCAGCGAGGATATTCGGTGCCAGTGCGATGAGGGCCAGCGATACTGAGCGGAACAGCAACCAGAACATGACCAGGATGGCCAGAAATACGGCGCCCAGCGTTAATATCTGTGATCGAAACAGGCTCTGCAACACGTTGTTATACAGCACCAGCATTCCGGTGAACTGAACGCGCTCGGGTTCCAGTCCCAGGTCTTCGACCAACTCCTTGTGAAGCTGCTGGAGAAACTCATTGCGACGCAAATCCTCACTGGTCTCCATTACCCTCACAGTGACCCGGGCCTGTTCGAGATTCTCGGAAAAGTAGGGGCTTACCATCAGGTTTTCGATATCCTCGGGCAGGCTCTTCTGCACCAGCGCCAATTCGACCGAGCCAATATCTTCCCCAAGCAGGTCCTTGACCACCGCGAAAGTCGTCGACAGCGATAACACCTTGCCGGTTTCAGGGCGGTCATTCACATGATCGTGTATCGCATCCAATTCGCGCATGCCCTGCAAACTGAACCAGTAACTGGGCACAAAGGTCTCTCCGCCGGGGGCGGCAAAATCATCGACGTCGCTGTCGAATTCATCCGCCCACTCGTCGTCAGCCACCGAATCGCCAGAGAAGAAATCGTCGTCCTCGGCAAACGGGTCATCGTCCTCTACCGGCGCTGCGGACTCGCCGCTCGCAGCGGGAAGCTCCAGTCCCGGCAGCGGCGCGTCGAGGTCCGGCGGGTCAATGACAATATCCAGTGGAATCGTGCCGCCCAGTTTGGAGTCCAATAACTCCATGCCCTGGTAGATTTCAGTCGTGTCGTGAAAGTAATCGATAAAACGGTTCTCGACTTCCAATCGCGAGATTCCCCAGACGATGGCAGCCGACAGCATCAGGCTAATCGCGATAATCAGTCCACCAAACCGGTCTGTCACGCGGGCAAAACGCACTGTCATCGCCTGATGCACCTTGTTGTACTTGAACGGCCTGCCCTTTGGCCAGACCAGCATCATGCACGGTACAATGACAAACGCCATGGACAGCGCGACCGCAATACCCACGGTCATCATCCAGCCAAAGTCGATCACCGGCTGAATACCCGACACGACCAGTGAAACAAAGGCGACAATGGTGGTCACCCCGGTATAGACGCAGGGTACTGCCATCAGCCGAACCGTATCGCGCACCCGAAGATACAGGTCTCCCTCGGGCTCAGCAGCGTGTAACTCCCGGTAGCGGACCACAAGGTGAATCGCGATTGCCAGGGTGATGATCAGTAACACGGCCACGAAGTTGGATGAAATCACCGTCATCCGCCAGTCGAGCGCCCCCAACAGCCCGAGCATGATCACTACCGTGGCGGAACAGGTCACCAGGGGGATCGCCACCCAGCGAACCCGCTGGAAAATAAGGGCCAGCACCACCAGCATCACACCCAGGATTGCGCTGCCGAACAAGATCAGGTCTGCCTGCACAAAGTCGACCATATCGGCGGCAATCATCGGCACCCCGCCCACAAAAAGCTTCGCGTGATCGCGATAGTCGTAGGCAATCTCGCGAACACGGGCCACCAGTTCGCCCTGCTGGTCCAGGGTGAGCGCGGTATGCGCCTTGAAATCGCGCTCAACGCGGGCCAGCTCACTGCGCTGGCCATCCGTCAGTGACCCGTCTCTGCGCAGCGCACGCAAGGCTTCGCGCTGTTGCAACAGGTCGAAATAGTACTCGTCGCGCTGCAGGTTGATCTGCACTGCGGTGAGCGTACCGTCGCGACTGGCCAGAAGGTCGGCGTAAATTGGGCTGCTGGTAAATTCTTCCAGCGCCATATCCCGATCAAGTCCGGGGGTCCGCAAAGACGGCAGAGGGTCCGGCGAGGTGATATCGCCCAGGGATACGGGCGGGCTCTCCAGCAGCGGGACATCCCAAACGGTTGTCACCGACGAAACGCCGGGCAGCTGGCGCAATTGATCAGCCATCTCCTGCAATGGCTCAAGAGAGGCGTCGCTCAGTAAAGGTGCCTGCGGCTGCCAGGTGATCAGCAGGAAATCCTCGGAGCTGTACTCGCCGCTGACCTCCCGGAAGAAGTCCAGGGCCGGGTCGCCCTGCAGCATCAAGGAATCCGCCGATGCATCGAGCTTGATTTTGCCCAATTGGCTGGCGGCGGCCACCACCAGCAACGCCACCACGGTCAGGGCAAGGGCGGGTCGGCGTAGCACCAGGGTTTCGTAGGTAGCCAGCAATGAGTTGAACATCAGCTTCTAGTCGCTTCCAGTTGCGCCAGCAGCTTTTGGTGAATACCACCGAAGCTGCCGTTGCTCATAATGATTATTCGATCGCCCGGGTGTGACGCCGCTGCAACCTGTTGCGCCAGCAAGTCGATATCGCTACCCACACTCGCCGGCACAGGGCTTTCACTGACCACTGACTCCAATGACCAGTCCATCCCAGCCGGTTGATACCAATACACCTGATCGGCGTCGCCAGTCGCAGCCGCCAATTGCGCCCGGTGTTCACCCATACGCATGGTATTTGATCTCGGCTCTATCAGGGCTATCAAGCGACCCTCGCCCTGCCCGGCTCGCAGACCCTGCAAGGTAGTCGCTATCGCCGTCGGGTGATGCGCAAAATCGTCATACACCGTGACTTCGTCGATGGTACCCAGCACCTCAAGCCGCCTCTTGACGCCTTTGAAGCACGCCAGGGCCTCGGCAGCGACCGGCAGGGTCACCCCCACATGATGACTCGCCGCCATCGCCGCCAGTGCATTTTCGACATTGTGCTGACCACAATGGTTCCAACGGACCGACACCGGTTCCTGCCCGGGTACCTGCACGCTGAACGCACTTCCATCGGCACGGAGCAGGCGCGCATTCCAGGCGGTTGCATCGCTGCCGACTGACAGACGGGTTACCGGCGTCCAGCAGCCCATCGCCATCAGCTCATCAATGGCTTCGACGCCCACCGGGTGAATGACCTGCCCCTCGCCCGGGACGCAACGCACCAGGTGATGAAACTGTCGCTGGATAGCGGCAAGATCCGGGAAAATATCCGCGTGATCGAACTCGAGGTTGTTGATAACCAATGTGCGCGGACGATAGTGGACAAACTTCGAACGTTTATCAAAAAAGGCCGTATCGTACTCGTCCGCTTCGACCACGAAGAAATCACTGCTACCAGCGCGGGCAGAAAGGCCAAAATCCGCCGGTACACCCCCTATGAGAAAGCCGGGAGACAATCCGGCGTACTCCAGGATCCAGGCCACCATACTGCTGGTTGTCGTCTTGCCATGCGTGCCGGACAGGGCCAGCACCCACCTTTCATGCAGAATGTTTTCCGCCAGCCACTGCGGTCCGGACGTATAGGACAGGCCTGCATTGAGCAGGTATTCAATCGCCGGATTACCCCGTGACAGTGCGTTGCCCACCACGACCTGATCGGGGGCCGGCTGCAAGTGGGAGGCATCATAGCCTTCCATCAGTTCTATGCCCGCGTCGCGCAGTTGATCGCTCATGGGCGGATAGACATTGGCATCTGAACCCGTGACCCGGTATCCGCACTCACGAGCCAACAGCGCTATGCCGCCCATGAATGTCCCACAGATACCGAGAATATGAATGTGCCCTTTCAACAGGCCCTCCTTAACGTGACGCGGCACATGGTAGCACGCAGCAGGTGGCGACGCCCCGCTGAGAGCTGACGCCCGGGAAAACGCTGTGCACAAGCTCCCCTGATTGACGTAAAATGCCGACTCTCGATTACTTCAGGGTCCATAGCGGCTCGCCAGCACGGAAACCAGTTAGCCAATGGCCAGGAAAAACGCCTTCTATGCTCAGTCTGGCGGTGTCACCGCCGTCATCAATGCCTCCGCCTGCGGGGTAATAGAAACAGCCCGTCAGAATCGGGACAAAATTGGCAAAGTCTACGCCGGCCGCAACGGGATCATCGGCGCGTTGCAGGAAGACCTGATTGATACCGGCAAGGAGAGTACAGCGGCGATACGTGGCCTGTTGAGCACCCCGTCCGGCGCCTTCGGCTCCTGTCGATACAAGCTCAAAAGCCTGGAGGAAAATCGCGCCGAATACGAGCGGCTGATCGAGGTATTCAAGGCCCACAACATCGGTTATTTCTTTTATAACGGCGGTGGTGATTCGGCCGACACCTGTTTGAAGGTGTCGCAGCTCAGCCAAACACTGGGCTATCCATTGCAGGCAATCCACGTGCCGAAGACCATCGATAATGACCTGCCGCTCACCGATAACTGTCCTGGTTTTGGCTCTGTTGCGAAGTACACCGCCATCTCAACCCGCGAAGCTGCCATGGACGTTGCTTCAATGTGTGAGACTTCCACCAAGGTATTCATCCTAGAAGTGATGGGCAGGCATGCCGGCTGGATAGCCGCTGCCGGAGGCCTCGCGGCAGAGCACGAAGGCGACGCGCCGCATATCATCCTGTTTCCGGAAATCGCTTTTGACCGCAAGAAGTTCCTGGCCCGCGTAAAGCGCGCGGTTAAACAGCACGGCTACTGCGTCATCGTGGCCTCAGAGGGAACGCAGTACAAGGACGGTACATTCCTCACGGACTCCGGTGTCACCGACGCCTTCGGCCATGCCCAACTGGGCGGGCTGGCGCCAACCCTGGCCAACATGATCAAGTCAGAGCTGGGCTACAAGTACCACTGGGCGGTTGCCGACTATCTGCAGAGATCCGCACGCCACATCGCCTCGCAGACCGACGTCGACCAGGCCTACGCGGTAGGCGCCGCGGCAGTTGAATACGCCCTGGCAGGAAAAAACGCGGTAATGCCGGGCATTCGCCGAGGTAAGGGTAAGCGCTATCGGTGGTTCCTGGAGGAAGTACCGCTGGAAAAAGTCGCCAACCGGGAAAAAATGATGCCGCGCAATTTCATAACCCGAGACGGTTTCGGCATAACCGACTCGGCGCGCGATTATCTTCGACCGCTGATTGCCGGCGAGGCCTACCCAAGCTACAGCCGTGGCATGCCGAACTACGTACGCCTGAAAAACACCCCGGTGCCACGAAAAACCCGCCGTCGCTTCAAGGTCTAGCCGACGCCCCAACGCCCGGGCAGCGGCACTCCGCCTGCGGGAATTTTGCCAAGCCTGAAACAAGATTTTAGCGGCCGTCCCCTGTACAATCCGCACCCCCATAGTGACTGCAATTCGAGGAACCCGATGTACAAGAATACCGACTACAACCGCTGGCGAAGACACCCCTGGCACGGCCTGCATGCACGCGGCGACGAAGCGCCTGAGGATGTAGTACAGGTCTATGTAGAGATGACCCCATCAGACGTGGTCAAGTACGAGTTGGACAAGAATTCAGGCTTCCTGATGGTCGATCGGCCACAGCGCACAACCTCAAGCCCGCCCGCACTTTATGGCTTTATTCCTCGTACCTACTGTGCAGAGGAGGTCGCCAAGCGCTGCCCCGACGTCGACATCGCCGACGGTGATCCGTTGGATATCTGCGTGTACTCAGAGCGCCACATCACCCGCGCTGACATTATCCTCAATGCCCGGGTGGTTGGCGGTATCCAGATGATCGATGGCGGCGAGGCCGACGACAAAATCGTAGCCGTGCTGGAAGGCGATAATATCTGGGGCGACGTCGAGGACATCACTGATCTACCGGAAATCAAAACCGAGCGATTGCAACATTACTTTTCTACCTACAAGATGCAGCCGGGTAAAGATGTCGATATCAAGGTCGATTTTGTTTACGGACGCGAGGAGGCCCTCAAGGTCATCGCGGCTTCGGAAAAGGATTACTGGCACCATTTTGGCAAGCTTCACGACGAAGCCAAGCGCTAATCCTGTCCCCCGCCGGCGCCTTCAGGGCGCCGGACACCAATCGGCGGGGACCCGCACATAGCGCGCCAGGATTTCCTCCAGCTCCACCTCCACCGCCTGGCGCAAGGCCAGTGACTCACCCGCTGCCAGGGTATCCCAGGCCGCCAACAGCGCTGCCCGCCCCGGCCCTGGCTCACAGGCTCTGGCCAACGGTGCATAACTCAAGTGCCAGCGCTCGGGGGCAACACCACCACGGTCTTCCGAGTAAGGACGATAAAAGCCGTGTGACCGGCCTGCAGTCATGCGCTGGTCCAACCAGCAGTGCAGTTCATCGAAAAATCCGCCGGGTGCAACTTCAGCGGGGGTCAACTGGACCTGATAGTCCGCAGGTATCGCCGCCGCATCATACACGTCAATATCTGTTCCCCAGTGATGTCTGGAGGTGCCCGGCAGGGCCGAAAAGCGCAGGATCGCCCGCAGCTGGAGCGCCTCGGGGAGGTCGTCCATCGCAACCGGGTTTCCCTCATCATCGTGCACCGGGCGTCGACCGCTCGCCTTGCCGTTCCAGATCAGGCATTGGCGTTCAAAACTTCGATAACTGCTGGCAACAGCCAACTGAAAACCCGCCTCCGCGGCATCCGCCTGTAGTCGCGCGAAAGCCTCGGCGGCGGGTTGCTGTAATCGATGACCCCCGGCCATGTCTACCAGGGATTGCTCATCACGCCCTGTCAGCAACGCATCGGTAACCCGGGGCCGAGTCATGCCGATTGCCCCTGCTGGTCCGGTTGGGGGTCTAGCGTAAAAGGCAGGGGGCCAGCCAGCACAAGCTGTTGCAGACTGATGGCGGCGCGCCAGGCAAGCACTTCGACACCGGCTGCCATTGCGTCGGCCATGGCCCGGCGGTAGCGCGGGTCAATCTCACCCGCCACACTGACTCGTTGCACCCCTTCGTGGAAAACACAGTAGAACATGACTGCCCGGGTGGTTCCGTCCAGGACACCGGCAAGTTCCGCCAGATGTTTGCGACCCCGTTCGCTAACGGCGTCGGGAAACAAACCCTGGCCCGCCTCATCACACAGCGTTACCGACTTCACCTCAACAAAGACGCGACCCGCTGGACCTGACAGCAGCAAGTCGGCGCGACTACCCTCGCCGTACTTCACTTCCCGCTGGACGTCTGGGTAGGCCTCAAAACCGGGAATTACACCGGCCTCAAAGGCCTCCGCCACTACAGCATTCGCCTTCGCCGAATGAATACAGGCCGTACCCTCAGGCGTCTCAACCAACTCCCAGGTGCAGGGATACTTACGTGTCTTGGAACTGCTTCGCGACAGCCAGACCCGACCGCCCTCGGGCGTACAGCCCGTCATGGCGCCGGTATTGGGGCAGTGTACCGTTGTGACGCTGCCATCCGGCCACTCCACATCGGCGAGAAAGCGCTTGTAGCGACGCAGCAAGATGGCCTCTTCCAACGGCGGCAGGTCCATCAGCTGAGTACCCGGCTCAAGCGCTCCACCGCCAGCTCCAGACGCTCCAGGCCAGTCGTATAAGAAAAGCGTACATGTTCATTCGCCCGGTAGTGACCAAAGTCCAGCCCTGGCGTCAATGCAACCCCGTGCTGTTCCAGTAGATCCAGACAAAAAGCCTGGCTGTCCTGGGTGAACTCACTGGCATCAGCATAAATATAAAAGGCGCCCTGGGGCTTGCAGGGCACCTTGAACCCCATGGCCTCCACCGCCGGCAATAAGTAATCACGCCGCTGGCGAAACAGGTCGCGTCGCTGATCAAGAATTTCCCGGGTGGCTGGCTCGAAAGCAGCCAGGGCCGCATGCTGCGCCATGGTCGACATTGAGATAAAAAGGTTCTGGGCCAATTTTTCCATTTCGACCACGGCAGCCTCCGGCGCGACCAACCAGCCAAGGCGCCATCCGGTCATACCGAAGTACTTGGAGAAGCTGTTAATCACGAAGGCGTCATCGTCGATTTCCAGAACCGACGGTGTTGGCGCGTCGTAACCGAGTCCGTGGTAAATCTCGTCTACCAGCAGGTAGCCATCGCGCTTTCGCACCGCCGCCGCCAGATCGGCCAGTTCGGTGCGATCCAGGGCCGTGCCGGTCGGGTTAGCCGGCGAGGCGATCATGGCGCCGATAGTCGAGTCGCTCCAATGCCTGGATACCAGGTCACCGCTGAGTTGAAATCGGCTCGTTTCATCTACCGGTACCAATTGACCTCGACCCTCTACCAGCCGCATAAAATGCCGGTTGCAGGGATAACCGGGGTCCGTCATCAGCATACTGTCGCCTGGGTTCAGCAGCAGGGCAGTTATTAACAGCAGGGCGCCGGATGCACCCGGCGTTACCATGATTCGCTCCGGTCCGATATCCAGCCCGTAGTCGCTGCGGTAGTAATCCGACAATGCCTCTCGCAACGGGGGAATGCCCGCGGCCTGGGAATAGTGAGTGGCCCCACCGGCCAGGGCCGCCCGACCAGCTTCCACAATTGGCGGTGCCGTGGCAAAGTCAGGCTCCCCTGCTGCCATATGCACGATATCGCGCCCCGCCGCCGCCAGCTCAGTCGCCCGGGCGAGCACTTCGACCACGCGAAAAGGCTCTATGTCATCAACCCTGGCGGCAAAGCCGCGAGCTTGCTTGGTGTCGGCCATAACGATTCCGTAGGCTGGCTGGAACCCGTATTCTAACAATGGAAATCGACTGCGGGCCAAGGCCACCGAAAACTTCCAATTTTAGTAGCACGTGGCCTAAAATTCTGGTAGTTTCACCGCCCTCGAACGGCGGGCACATTGCTCAGCCGGACGGAAGTAGCATCATCAGTTCATCGACAACAGGTAGTATGGGAACCCAACCATGCCAACGAAAGCAGCCAGGAAAACCCCCGCAAAAAAGAAGCCCGCCGCGAAGAACAAGGCGAAAGCTGCCAGCGCTTCGACAGAGTTCAAGAACTTTGAACCGTACAAGCCGAAGCGCGGCGAAGAGTACATGAATGAAAAACAACGGGAGCACTTCAAGGGCATGCTGCTCAACTGGAAAGCCGAGTTGATGCAGGAAGTAGACCGCACCGTGAGCCACATGAAAGATGAGGCCGCCAACTTCCCCGATCCCGCTGACCGCGCTACCCAGGAAGAGGAGTTCAGCCTGGAACTGCGCACCCGCGACCGAGAACGCAAGCTGATCAAGAAGATCGATGGCACCATGGAGCGCATTGACCAGGACGACTACGGTTTCTGCGACGCCTGCGGGGTTGAAATTGGCATCAAGCGCCTCGAAGCCCGACCGACCGCCACGCTCTGCATTGACTGCAAGACCCTGGACGAAATCAAGGAGCGTCAGGAACTCGGCTAAGCAGCCAGACCCACCGCCCTGAATCATGGCGAGTCGCTCAACGCCTTATCGCGGGCGCTTCGCCCCTTCCCCTACCGGCCCCCTGCACCAGGGTTCCCTGGTGGCCGCCGTTGCCAGTTTTCTGGACGCCCGCCATCACGGCGGTACCTGGCTTGTCCGAATGGAAAACATCGACCCCCCAAGGGAGCCGGAAGGGGCCGCAGAGGCGATCCTGCACAGCCTGCGAATGCACGGCCTGGATTGGGACGAGGACATACTCTGGCAGGGCGACCGGGCGAGCGCCTACGACGAGGCACTGACCACACTGCAAGCACAAGGGCACCTGTTCCTCTGCGGCTGCACCCGCCGGGCAATGGGGCCCAGTGGCAGCTGCGCCGGCAATTGCAGGGAACAGCAAGCGTGTCTGGAGCCACCGCTGGCCCGACGGGTTGACGTTGCCTCAACCACCGATATCAGGTTCGAGGATCTCTGGCAGGGCACACAACACTGGCCGTTGGGCCAATCAATTCGGGATTTTCCCGTGTTCCGCAAAGATGGCCTCTACGCCTACCAGCTGGCCGTTGTGGTCGATGACGCGGCGCAGGGCATCAACCACGTTGTTCGCGGATCAGACCTGCTGGATTCCACCCCCCGACAGATCTACTTGCAAACCTTGCTGGAGCTACCCACGCCGGTTTATGGCCACTTCCCTGTCATGCTCAACCGTGACGGCTACAAGCTCAGCAAGCAAACCAAGGCAGCGCCAATCAACGACAATCACCCCCTGGAGAATTTGCGTCTTGCACTGGCGTTCCTGCGCCAGCAGGCGCCACCTTCAGACTTGGGTACTCCCGCCGAGTTACTGGCCTTCGCCGCCGCCAACTGGTCTCGCGCCAGGCTCCCTGACGGTATGGCGTTCGTCGCAAACTGAGCGGCTTTACCACGGGTGACCGCTTACGTAGTATCCTTGGCCACGGTCACGAGGAACCCCGCAATGTATATAAACAGGGCCCTGCTGTTGCTGCTGGGCCTAGCCCTGCTGTTTTCGCCGGTCATCCTGGAATGGGTATTTTCCGGAGGCACCGCGTGGTATCGGCCTCACCTGTTGTGGCTACTTATCATCATTGCCGCTTTCTGGAACCAGCGATCCCGGTATCCCGATGACCTTTAGTCTCACTCAGGTCATGGTGGCCACCATCGGCTACCTGTCGATCATGTTCCTGGTGGCACACCTGGCGGATCGCGGCTCCCTGCCGCGCTGGATTACCCACCACCCCGCAACCTATGTCCTGTCGCTGGGTGTTCTAGCGGGCGCCATGGCCAGCAACGGGGTATTCGCCCTGGCGGCGCGCTACGGCTATAGCTACATGCTCTACTACCTGGGCGCGGTGTTGATGTTCATTCTGGCCACACTGCTGCTACTACCGATCCTGCGGCTGTGCCGGGTCTATCAACTCGCGTCCCTGGCAGATGTAATGACCTTCCGCTTTCGCAGCCAGTGGGTAGGTGCCGCCGTCACCCTGGCCATGTGCGCGACCCTGTTGCCCTTGCTGGCTCTGCAGATACAGGCCACCGCAGACAGTATCCACATCCTGGCCGGAGATACCGCAAGCCTGCTGCCAACCAGCGACCGACAGGATGGGTTTGCACTACTCTTCTGTGTGATCATCATTGTTTTCTCTATCCTCTTCGGCACCCGTAATGTGTCGACTCCCAACCGTAATACGGGCATGGTCACCGCGATCGCTTTTGAGTCGCTGGTTAAGTTGACCGCCATGCTGGTGCTCATGTTCATGGTGGTGCACAAGGTGTTTGGGGGATTCTCCGAGTTGGAGGATTGGCTGTCAGCCCAACCCGCCATTACCAGCATGCTGGTGACCCCCATGGAAGGGGAAGCAGCCCGCACCATGCTGATGTTGTTCTTTGCTGGAGCGGTGTGTATGCCACACATCTTCCATATGGCATTTGCAGAAAACACGGAGAGCCAGGACCTGAAATTCGCCAGCTGGGGCATGCCTCTCTACATGTTGCTCCTGAGCTTGCCGATACTGCCGATCACCTGGGCGGGCTTGAGGCTGGGCCATGAACTGCCGGTGGAATACTCGGGCATCGCAATTGGCCTGGGACTGAATTCCACAGTGATCAGTGCCGCCGCCTTTGGCGCCGGGCTATCAGCGGCCAGCGCAGCCATCATTGTTACCACCCTGGCATTGGCCAATATGTGCCTGAATCACCTGGTGTTACCGCGGACCGTCCGGCAACTGAATCGCGACCAGAGCCTTTATATGCAGTTGAAGTGGTTGCGCCGAGGCTTGATAACCTTGCTGATCGCCGCCGGTTACCTGTTCTTCGTTATCGTTAACGGACGCCAGAGCCTCGCCCAGCTTGGCTTCGTGGCTTTTGCCGGCACCCTGCAGTTTTTGCCGGGCCTGGTGGCCACACCCTATTGGCCTGGGGCCAATCGCAAGGGTTTGTT
Organism: uncultured Alteromonadaceae bacterium; assembly: GCA_964590005.1. Taxonomy (GTDB): domain Bacteria; phylum Pseudomonadota; class Gammaproteobacteria; order Pseudomonadales; family Halieaceae; genus CALJFL01. Next base: position 31,479 of record CAZPVJ010000127.1, read on the forward strand.
GGCGGGCCTGGCGGCAGGCTTGTCGATCTGGGCGATTACCCTGCTATTACCGGTACTGGGTACAGCGGAACCGGAATGGTTGCGCGCGCTCGCTGAGCGCTGGTTTGAAGGCGCCAACAATACCTGGGCGGCGGGCAGCGTACTGGCCCTGATCTGCAATATCGCCGCTTTCCTGTTCGTATCGTTGATAACCCGCGCCAGTAACGACGAACAGGTGGCGGCTGAGATCTGCTCCATGGATGACCGCAGCCGAACCCGGCGGCAGACCCTGGCTGTTGACTCCGCCGCCCGGTTCCCCGCCCTGCTCGCTACGGCGCTCGGTGAGCAGACCGCACAATCGGAGGTGGATCGCGCCCTGGCGGAGCTGCAATTTGGCTACGACGAAGCGCGACCCTACGCCCTGCGACGCCTGCGCGGCAGAATCGAAGCCAACCTGTCTGGCTTACTGGGCCCCGCGGTTGCCTTGAGTATCGTCAATCGCTGCCTGCCATTTCGCGGCGAGGTGCACGACAACACCGATGACTTCACCCTGCTTGAGCGTAAACTGGACAAGGCGCAGGGACGCTTCACGGGCATGGCTGCTGACCTGGACAATCTGCGGCGGCACTACCGGGAGACCCTGGACAACCTGCCCGTAGGAGTATGCTCCATCGCCCAGGACGGTGAGATGTTATTGTGGAATCGTTCCATGGAAGACATTACCGGCATTCCCGCAAGACAGGTGGTGGGCTCATTGCTTGGCTCCCTGCCAGAGCCGTGGCGAGACTTCATCAGCGAGTTCAGCGAGGCCAGTGGCGAGACCGTCGACAAGCGTGAGGTCACGGCTCCACACGCGAGCTCCCGGTGGATCAGCCTGCACAAGGCATCTCAGACGCCAGACGGCGGCGGCAATGACCGCGTGATCTTGATTGAAGACGTCACCGACTATGAAATGCTCCAGCATGAATTGTTGCACAATGAGCGGCTGGCCTCGATCGGCCGATTGGCTGCGGGCGTTGCCCACGAAATTGGCAACCCGGTCACCGGTATCGCCTGCCTGGCCCAGAACCTGGCGTACGATCAGGACCCAAGCGAAATTCGTGATACCGCCGAGGATATTCTCAAACAAACCGAACGGGTGACCCGGATCGTTGAGTCGCTGGTGAGCTTTTCCCATACCGGCTCCGGCGCCGGGGACATACGGCTTCTCCCCTGCAATCTTGCCGATTGCATAGATGAAGCCATCCACCTGATGCAATTGGACCGACAGGCAAAAGCGATCCAGTATCAAAACAACTGCGATCGCGAACAACTGGTACTGGCCGATAGCCAGCGACTGTTGCAGGTATTTATCAACCTGCTGTCCAATGCTCGCGATGCCTGCAGCGAGGGTGGTCACATAGTGATCAGCGCCGCCCTGACGCAAGACAGAGTACAGATTGAGGTGTTGGACGATGGCTCGGGCATACCCCAGGAGGCACTGGAGCGGGTACTGGAGCCATTCTTCACCACCAAAGATCCCGGTGACGGGACTGGCCTGGGCCTGGCACTGGTCTACAGCATCATGGAAGACCTGAATGGCAGTTTGCAGATTCACAGCCCGGTGGATAAGGACACCGGCACCGGAACCCGCGTGACGCTGCAACTGGCCGTGGGAGATTACGGTCAAACTTTCGAAGTGTAACGGGGTTACACCGCAACTCCCTGTATTTACTGGAAAAGTGGATAAATCAGGAGTATCTTGAGTGCCCTGATCCAAAAAGGTAACACCTGATGCAGCAGATTCTCGTTGTCGAAGACGAATCCGTTATCCGCACTGCGCTGCGCCGATTGCTCGAACGACACAGCTACACCGTCGCTGAGGCCGCATCGGTTCAGGAGGCTGAAAGCAAACATACCTTGACCGATTATGACCTTATTATCAGTGACTTACGCCTGCCAGGCGCCCCGGGCACCGATCTGATCAAAAGCGCGGGCGATGTGCCGGTGCTGATTATGACCAGCTACGCCAGCCTGCGCTCCGCCGTCGACTCAATGCGCATGGGAGCTGTCGACTACATTGCCAAACCGTTCGATCACGGCGATATGATCAGCTCCGTACAGCGCATCATCGCTGACCACCCAACCAGTGGCCAACAAGAAGCCGAAACCACCAAGGCCGACAGTGATGGCGGCTTGCCGGCGGGGATCATCGGCAACTGCCCGGCAATGCAGACCCTGTTCAACCACATAGAGCGCGTCGCGCCAACCGATTCAACAGTGCTGGTGCTGGGCGAGACCGGAACCGGCAAGGAGCTGGTCGCACGCAGCATTCACCAGCACAGTCGCCGCGCGGACAAAACCCTGATCTCGGTGAATTGCGCCGCCATCCCCGAGACGCTGATAGAATCGGAACTCTTCGGCTACGAAAAGGGTGCCTTTACCGGCGCCAACGCCAGCCGGATGGGACTTATCGAGGCCGCCGATGGCGGCACCCTGTTCCTCGACGAGATTGGCGAACTGCCCATGGAGGCCCAGGCACGTTTACTGCGGTTCATCCAGGAGGGTGAGATTCGACGAATCGGCTCAGTGCACTCTCGCAAGGTCAATGTTCGCTTGATTTGCGCGACCCATCGCAATCTGCCCAGCCTCGCTGCAGAGGGTCAATTCCGCCAGGACCTGTACTACCGAATCAACGTCTTGCGGCTGTCACTACCGCCGTTGCGCGAGCGCGGCAAGGACATCCTCCATCTGGCAGAGCGACTGCTCATGGAGCAAGGCGAGCGCCTCGGGCGCGAGGGCCTGATACTGTCTCCACGTGCCATACAGGCCATTACTACCTACCAATGGCCAGGCAACGTGCGAGAACTGGAGCACGCCATAGAGCGCGCGGTGGTGCTGTCGGATAGTAACGAAATAGACAACGAGGCACTGGGTATCGACCTGGAACTGGTCAATATCAACCGGATTCGCGGCCAGGGTATTACCACCAAACAGGCCACCCGCAGCCAGCAACTCGATAGTGACCCCGCTGAAGACTTGTCGCTGGAAGATTACTTCCAACGTTTCGTGCTGGAGCACCAGGATTCAATGAGCGAAACCGAACTGGCGCAAAAACTCGGGATCAGTCGCAAATGCCTGTGGGAGCGGCGGCAACGCTTCGACATTCCGCGTAAGAAGTCCGGTGCGGCGGGCGGCAGCAGACGCAAACGGGCGGCCTCCTGAGCGTTACTTGCACCCCATTCCGTTACAAAAGTCGGAGTATAAAGGTAACAAAGCACCCTGGTAACACTACCCACAGAATCTTAAAATTATCTTAAGTCTTTGTTTTTTATGCCATTTCCCATTTCTGGCACGCGGGATGCAACTACGGCCGCAGCTTCAACAATAAAAATAAAAATCTGCTGTAATAACAATAAGATACTCACTATGGACCTGGATGGGGAAGTTCGCTTCCCCTTCAATTTCCTTTGCTTTTTTTGGCTTTGCCAAATGGGATTTGTGTTACCTATCCCTCCAACCGCGTGTTGTTCGTAAATATTTCGTATAACCAGCGGCTGCTCTAGGCACAGACTATGAAACTGTGTTTCTATAATTAGCGATAACAATAATAATCGCACCAAGAAATAAAAATAACACTCCAGAGAGACCTGGATGGGGGAAACACCGTTTCCCCCATCACCTTCGCCTCCACCCGTGTATACCGCTAGCGCCCACCGGCAGCCGTGCCATTTATGCTACTATTCGCGCCACAGAGTCCAGCCAACAGGCGTAACCCCGTTTGAACGTCATCCCCCGGGACCAACACTGTATTTCCCGCAAAAACATCAGCGACAGCGCCCTCAAGGTTATGTCGAGGTTACGCAGCAGGGGATTCCAGGGTTACCTGGTTGGTGGCGCCGTTCGCGACCTGCTGCTGGGTGGTCATCCCAAAGATTTCGACATTGCCACGGACGCAACGCCCGAGGAAGTACACAACCTGTTCCGCAACTCGCGCATCATCGGAAGACGTTTCCGCATTGTCCACGTGCGGTTCGGGCGCGAGATCATTGAGGTCACTACCTTCCGTGGTCACCATGACAGCGACGAATCACAGAGCGCCAGGCAATCACACCAATCCGACAAGGGCCTGCTACTCAGGGACAATGTGTTTGGCACACTCGAGGAGGACGCGGCGCGCCGCGATCTCACCGTCAACGCCCTGTACTATGATGCCGGCAATTTTTCCGTTTTCGATCACGTCAATGGGCTGGAGGACCTGGAGCGCAGGCGTATCCGCATTATCGGTGACCCACAGCAACGCTTTCGGGAGGACCCGGTGCGCATGCTGCGGGTGTTGCGTTTTGCCGCCAAACTGGGATTCACCATTGATCACAAAACCGCCAAGGCCATTCCGCAGTGCGCAGACTTACTGGCCGAGATACCCGCCGCTAGACTATTTGACGAGTTCCTGAAGCTATTCCTGGCGGGCTATGCAGAGCGCACCCTGGCGCTCCTGATCGAATACCGACTGCTGCAATACCTTTTTCCGGCGAGCAGTGAACTGATCAATCGTAATCACGGCGCGCTGGCGCTGGTCCAGGCCGCGATGCACAACACCGATGAAAGGCTGGAGCAGGGTAAAGGCGTAACACCCGCCTTTATTCTCGCCGCCCTGCTATGGCCGGTAACCGAACGTCTGGCCACCCAACTCCGCGACCACGGGCAGCCGGCACATGCGGCACTCCATAGCGCCGGGCAGCAAACCGTTGCGGAAGCGGCCAAATCGCTGTCGATTCCCAAGCGATTCAGCATGCCCATGCGAGAGATCTGGGAGTTTCAACTGCGCCTGGAGCGACGCCAGGGGCGCCGCGCCGCCGAACTGGTTGATCACCGGCGCTTTCGCGCGGCCTACGATTTCCTGCTGCTGAGAGAGCAGGCAGGCGAGGAAACCGGGGGGCTGGGACAGTGGTGGACCGAATTCCAGACCCTGCCATTGGAGCAGCGCTTACAACAGGTCACTGGAGACTCCAACAAGAAACGGTCGCGACGGCGACCACGAAAGCGGCGTCCGCCTGGCGACTCATGATTCGAGCCTACATCGGCCTTGGCGCCAACCTCGGTAATCCAGCAGACCAATTGGCCAGGGCTATCACAGCCATCAGCGCCATTGAGCGTTCGAAAATCGAAACTGTATCCAGCGTCTACCAGAGCCCACCCATGGGACCCATGGATCAGCCCGACTACCTGAACGCCGTCGTGGCACTGGCCACCATACTCACACCCGACGAACTTCTGGCTGTACTACAGGACATAGAGAACGCGCAGGGGCGGGAACGCGGTGAACGATGGGGGCCCAGGACACTGGATCTCGATATTCTGCTCTACGGTGACCAGCTTGTATCGCTGGCGCACCTGCAGATACCTCACCCCGGCTTGCAGCAGCGCAATTTTGTATTGCAACCGCTGCTAGAGATCGCCGGACCAAATTTGGTGCTGCCCGGCGGGGAAGAACTTGGTACATTAGTAGCCGGCTGTCGCGGGCGCACACTGCAGCGCACCTCCCAGCGACTCGATCACTACGTCTGCAAGTAAACAGGGAACCGGGGCTTGATGGAGCAAAGCGGCGCAATCAATATTGACCTCAAAGGTCGCACACCGCCTGCATTCATCGCCGTTGAGGGCCCCATAGGAGTCGGCAAAACCACGCTGACCAAGCGACTCGCTGCCAGCTTCAATTACCAGATGCTGCTCGAAGAAGCAGAAGAAAACCCGTTCCTGGAGAAGTTCTACCGCAACCGTAAGCAGGCAGCGCTGGCCACACAGTTATTCTTCCTTTTCCAGCGGGCGCAAAAGATCCAGGACCTGCGGCAGGCGGACATTTTTGAACCGGTGCGGGTATCCGATTTCCTTATCGAAAAAGATCCGCTATTCGCCCGCATCAACCTCGACAGCGACGAGTTCCAGCTCTACGAAAAAGTCTACCACCAGCTCACTATCGACGCGCCGAAACCCGACCTGGTTATCTACCTGCAGGCCTCCACTGACGTGCTGTTATCGCGCATAGAAAACCGTGGAATCGGGTTCGAACAGAGCATCAACAGGGACTACCTGGAGCGCCTGAACGAAGTGTACAGTGAGTTTTTTCTGTATTACGATGACGCTCCTCTACTGATCGTCAACGCCAGCGAAATCGACCTGGTACATGGCGACGGAGACTACCAGCACCTGGTCGATTATCTGCTGGACATTCGCAGCGGCCGCCACTACTTCAACCCCACATTCTTTGGATAGCAGTGCGATGGGCAAAGTCACGATCAGCACACTCGACAAGATGAAAGCCGCAGGGGAAAAATTCGTCTGCATTACTGCTTATGACGCCACCTTTGCCCGACTGGTGAGTGAAGCTGGTGCTGAGACCATTCTGGTTGGCGACTCCCTTGGCATGGTTTTACAGGGGCACGACAGCACCATCCCCGTGACCATGGAAGAAATGGCCTACCACACCGCCTGTGTAACGCGCGGGCAACCGGATTCGCTAATCATCGCCGACCTGCCTTTCATGAGTTACACCTCGGCGCAGCAAACAATGGAGAACGCCACGGCCCTGATGCAGGCGGGCGCCCAGATGGTGAAAATGGAGGGCGGCACCTGGCTCAGTGACAGTATCAGCATGCTGGTCGAGCGGGGCGTGCCGGTCTGTGCGCACTTGGGGCTCACCCCACAATCAGTGAATGCCTTCGGTGGCTTCAAGGTACAGGGCCGGACGCCCAAGGAAGCGAAATCTATCCTGGCCGACGCGGTCGAAATCCAGGACGCCGGCGCCAGCCTGCTGGTGCTGGAGTGTATTCCGGCCCACCTGGCCAGTGATATCAGCGCCAAGCTCGATATTCCCGTGATCGGTATCGGCGCGGGAGCGGGTACCGACGCCCAGGTCCTGGTGTTGCACGACATGCTTGGCCTTTCCTCGCACGCGGCACGCTTTGTCGAAAACTTTATGGAAGGCCAGGACACCATCCAGGGCGCCCTGAAAGCCTTCGTAAACGCGGTAAAATCCGGCGACTACCCGCGCGAGGAACACACCTACAGCTGATCCGCAGCCGGGGACCCGGCCTGCCGCGATCCACCTTTCCAAACCTGGGCAGCCCTCAACGTATATTAAGTGAGCACTCACTTACTTTTCGTAGCACTTTTGCCGTTGCGAGGTCACTTTTGTTACCTAAGGAAGCAAAAAAGTGTGAATATTTAATGAAAATCCGTTGCTGGGATATGGCCCTTCGGGCATACTTCTCGACCCGCAACCTGCGGACATTGCCCGGTAACGCGCAACGACTGCAGGGGTTTAGCGTCAGCCATTTCCGAGCCACGGAGATAGTGTAGATATGCGAACTTACACAACAAATGCCGCGCTGCAGAAGGCACTGAAAAAGAGCCGCAGCCAGGGCCAGACCATCGCGTTTGTCCCGACCATGGGCAACCTTCATGAAGGCCACCTCGACCTGGTTCGTCGGGCCCGTGAGCTGGCCGACATCGTCGTCGTCAGCATCTTCGTTAATCCTCTGCAATTTGGCCCTTCCGAGGACCTGGACGCCTACCCGCGTACCCTGGCCGCCGATAAGGAGAAATTGTTCGCTGAGGGTACCCAGATTCTCTACGCCCCTGGCGTCGAGGAGATCTACCCCGAGGGCATGGAGAACCAGACCCTGGTGAGAGTGCCTGACCTCTCAGAGACCCTGTGCGGCAGCAATCGCCCTGGTCACTTCGACGGCGTGTCGACCGTTGTCACCAAGCTGTTCAATATCGTCCAGCCTGATATGGCTATTTTCGGTGAGAAGGACTTCCAGCAGTTGTCGATTGTTCGCAAGATGGTTCGCGACCTGTATGTGCCGATTGAGATTATCGGTGTCCGTACGGCTCGCGCAGACGACGGACTCGCGTTGAGTTCGCGCAATGGCTACCTGACCGATGAGCAACGGGAAATCGCACCCACGCTGCATCAGACGCTCAACAGTTGCCGCGAGGCCATCGCCTGCGGATTCGATAATTTCCTGCAACTTGAGTCCCACGCTCGTATGCGCCTGTTGCAAGCCGGATTTGAACCGGATTACTTCGCCATCCGCGACGCACGCACTCTTCGCGCCGTCACCGAAGACACCGAGGAAATTGCCATTCTGGCAGCCGCACGCCTGGGTCCAACCCGGCTTATCGATAACGTCAGGTTGGCGCTGAACCCGGTATCCGACTGGGGCATGCTGGCTTCTCACTAGCCGTATCAGTTGAGCCAGTAACGGCTGAGCGACGTCAACCGCTTCTACAGACGGCGATCAGGTTCCCCGGATGGTCTCTTGCCAGATCGTATTGAGCTCGGCTTCAAAGTCCGCTGCGTAACGCGGGCCATCGGTTAGCCGGGACTCGGCCATTCGGGTTCGCAAGCCAAGGCGCAACGTGTTCAATTGTTCCCTATGCTGCGACCAGTAACGGCCAATCTCCACAAACTCATTACTGTCGGCCGCGATAAACTCCGATAGGTCCAAAGCATCCAGCATGGCCGCTGTCTGGCGGCTGATAACCCGCTCACCCAGCAGGGTGATCACGGGCGTGCCCATCCACAGTGCTTCACAGCTTGTCAGCCCGCCGTTGTAGGGGAAGGTGTCCAGTGCGATATCGATATCACCATATTCGCCAAACATGATTTCGTGAGGCGTGGCACCCCTGAACTCAATGCGTGACTCTGTAACACCTAGCTCAGCAAAACGAGACAGAAAGTGTTGTTGAACATCGCGGGCGGAAAAGGAGGCGCTTTTCAGCAGTAATCTTGAATTGGGAACGGCCAACAGCAGCTTCGCCCAGGTCTGAACAACATCCGGTACGATTTTGTGATGCCGATTGAACGAACCGAAGACAATATCACTCTGCACCAGCGGTCTAACGGTCACCTCCGGTGCGTAAGGCGGCGCCTCGTAAACCAGGCGAGGTTGATCCAGGTACAGCAATGCCTCGCTGAACCGCTGCAACCCGTCCTCAGGCGTGGAATAGCGATCAGTCACGTAGTAATCGATGGAATCAACACCTGTACTATCGAAATAATCTATCATCGAAATCTGAACGGGCGCTGGCTTTGCGGCGAGAGCGGCCATGCGATTTTCGGGAGCATGGCCCGCAAGATCAACGAGAATATCGATTTCGTCATCAACTATCTGTTGTCGCAGTGCGGCGTCGGTAAGGGCTGTTATATCTCTCCACGAATCGGCGTGCTGCGAGAAATACTCTGTAAGGTCATCCGTCTTTTGAGTTGCGCTATAAAGATAGATTTCAAATTTTTCGCGGTTATGGTTATCAAACAGCGGCTTGAAAAAGTAGCCCACAATCTGTCTTGAAAACCTCGGGGACAGGTAGCCAATCCTGATTTTCTCGCGGCCGCCCACGGCTTCACGCGTGGGTGCGCCATCAGGACAGGCCTTAACCAGCTCCTCTCCCAGTCGTTGGTGCATTGCGAACAGCATGTCGTGTTCATCGCTGACAAACAAATGCATGGTCAGCAGAATCTGGCTCATGGTCACCAGGTCCAGCGTTCCACTGTTAAAGGCTTGTTGGTAGCGAACCGCTGCCTCGTGGGAGCGGCCAAGGTCACGCAGGGTGTTAGCGTAATTGGGATAGGCAGACCAGAGGTCGGGGGCTAATTCAAGCGCAGCCTCGAAGGCCTCCGCTGCCGCCGCCAGATCACCTCCCAGGGCCAGCGTCGTCGCATAGTTGGCCCGGCTGGCCGGGTCACCCGGGTTGAGTTCGATAAGCCGGGACATGTAGCTACCGGCAGCAGAATAATCCCCATCCCGCATCGCAATATTGTAAGCAAGGTTCAGTGCCTCTGCCGGAGGTCGAGACTTGGACAGTATTGGTTCGAGTGCCCTGCGCGCCCGCGGCAAGTCAGCCAGAGAGAGGGCCGATGTCGCCATCGCAATAGCCTCATCCGCGGAACGGGTAGCCTTGGACGGCTGCTCGTACTCGCCGCTGGCGAGGCAACATCGCTTGTACTTTTTCCCACTGCCACAGGGGCACGGCGAATTTCGCCCAATCTGCATTGTTTAACCTCTAGGCTACTCACTCCGAGCCCATCCAATAAAACAGGCATTAACGCCTATTCTGCGTAAATCACGCTGCCTTTAAAACAGAAAAAGGGACGCATCTTACGATACGCCCCTTTACTATCGGCTCCGCTGTCGACAGAACCACGCTGGGGAAACTTACTCCGCTGCGCTAGCTTCCGCTGGCGCTTCGTCTTCGAGCAGTTCCTTGATTGACAGCTTGATGCGGCCGCGTTGATCGACATCCAGTACCTTCACGTCGACTTCCTGTCCTTCGCTCAGGTGGTCGGTCACATTCTCAACTCGCTCGTTGGCGATCTGGGATATGTGAACCAGGCCATCCTTGCCGGGCAGGATGTTTACGAAGGCGCCAAAATCAACGATCCGGGCGACAGTGCCCTTGTAGACAGCACCGACTTCCGCCTCGGCAGTGATTTCTTCGATCATGGCGACGGCGGCGTCACGGGCGGCCTGGTTCTGGCCGAACACGCGCACGGTGCCATCATCGTCGATATCAACTGTCGCGCCAGACTCCTCGGTAATGGAGCGGATAGTTGCGCCGCCTTTACCGATAATGTCGCGAATCTTGTCGGAGTCGACCTTGAGAGTGACCATGCTGGGCGCATTCTCTGAGGTCACGGTCCTGGCTTCGGGCAGCACTTCATTCATCTGGCCAAGGATATGCAAACGAGCCTGCTGGGCCTGCTCGAGGGCAATCTCCATGATCTGCTCGTTGATACCTTCGATCTTGATATCCATCTGCAGGGCGGTCACGCCCTCGGCGGTACCGGCGACCTTGAAGTCCATGTCGCCCAGGTGATCCTCATCACCCAGGATGTCGGTCAATACGGCAAACTGGTTGCCGTCCTTGACCAGACCCATCGCGATTCCGGCAACCGGTGCCTTCAGGGGTACGCCAGCGGCCATCATGGCCAGTGAGCCAACGCACACAGACGCCATGGAGCTGGAACCGTTGGATTCGGTAATTTCGGATACCAGGCGGATGGTATAGGGGAAATCATCATTGTTGGGCAGCACCGCGGCCAAGCCACGGCGGGCCAGGCGACCATGCCCCACTTCCCGGCGGTTGGTAAAACCAACGCGGCCAGCTTCACCCACCGAATAGGGAGGGAAGTTATAGTGCAGCATGAACGGGTCACGTGACTCGCCCTGGAGCGCGTCGATAATCTGCGCATCACGGGTCGAACCCAGTGTTACCGCGCCGATAGCCTGGGTCTCACCACGGGTGAACAGCGCCGAACCATGTACCTTGGACAAGATGTCGGTTTCGCAGGCAATCGCCCGGACGGTACGGTTGTCGCGACCGTCTATTCGCGCCTCACCAGCAAGAATACGCTTGCGCACGAGGTTCTTCTCAACGCTCTTGAACACGTCCTTGATCTTGTCAGCAGAGGGTCCACCCTCGACTGCAAGGGCTTCGATACAAGCGTCACGCACCTGGCCAACACGCTCATAGCGCTGGGCCTTATCGGTAATCCGATACGCCTCTCCCAGGTCAGCCTTGACCTGCTCTTCCACGGCTGCGAGCAGCGCTTCGTCAACGGGTGGTGCCTGCCAGTCCCAACGGGGCTTGCCAGCTTCTGCGGCCAATTCGTTGATCGCCTGGATGACAACCTGCATTTCCTGGTGGGCAAACAATACTGCACCCAGCATCTGGTCTTCGGTCAGCTCCTGCGCCTGCGACTCCACCATGAGTACGGCGTCTTTGGTGCCGGCCACAACCATATCCAGCTTGCTGTCCGCCAGCTGGCTGAAAGTCGGGTTCAACAGATAGCCGTCAGACTCGGTGAAACCGACACGGGCTCCACCAATCGGACCATTGAACGGGCAGCCCGAAATGGCCAGCGCCGCTGAGGTACCGATCATGGCAGGGATATCAGGGTCGATATCCGAGTCGGCTGACATAACCGTACAGATAACCTGCACCTCATTCATGAAGCCATCCTCGAACAGAGGACGGATGGGACGGTCAATCAGGCGGGAGGTGAGCGTCTCTTTCTCGCTGGGACGGCCTTCTCGCTTGAAGAAGCCTCCGGGAATTTTGCCGACTGAGTAGGCTTTCTCAATGTAATGAACGCCCAGCGGAAAGAACGGCTGTCCTTCCTTGCCATTTTTCTCGGCTACCACGGTAACCAGTACCGAGGTATTTTCTACGGTTACAAGTACCGCGCCAGTCGCCTGGCGGGCGATACGCCCTGTTTCCAGGGTGACCGTCTGGCCACCATACTGGAATGATTTAGTTACTGGATTCACAATTATTCTCCAATTCTTGACATGAAAACCGGGGCCCTATGCCCCGGTTTCGAGTGCAGCCTATCGACGCAGACCGAGACGCTTGATCAGGTCGGTGTAGCGTGTAGCATCTTTGCGCTTGAGATAATCCAGCAGCTTACGGCGCTGGTTTACCATGCGGATCAATCCGCGGCGGGAGTGGTGATCATGCTTGTGCGACTGGAAGTGATCCTGGAGCTGCTCAATGTTTGCGGTGAGCAGCGCTACCTGTACTTCCGGTGATCCTGTGTCGCCATCACCCTGTTGATACTCTTTTACGATTTCTGCTTTCTTTTCTGCATTTAAAGCCATTTTCTCTTTCCTCTTAACCTGCAAGGGGTATTTCGCACCCCTGTTATCGATAGAGCCCGTCCGTGCAGGTTTACAGACAGGTTCGTGTCACCTGTTGGCGACTATCAGTCGACGCGGCGCTACTCGCCCGTCGTCCAATATTTCTCCTACCCCCAGAAATTCACCATCCGGGAGAGCGACGCGCACCATACCACTACAGGGCGCGTTTGGCACTAGTACCGGCTGCCCCTGGCGGAGGTAAAATCCGCCGGATTCGGTGAGGGTTACCAGTGGCAAACCACCCAGAGCAGCATCTGCTGGCAGCAATAATTGATCCATTTGCGCCAGTTGTTCCTTGTCCTTCAATGCCGACAGTGTCGCCAGCGTGACACTGTCGGCCAGGGTGAAAGGCCCGGAGCGCGTCCTTCGCAAAGCGCTCACATGGGCACCACACCCCAACGCCTTCCCCAGGTCCTGTGCCAGGGTCCGAACATAGGTCCCTTTGCTACAGTCGATGATGACATCGATTTCCGCCTGCTCTCCGCTCCTGAAGGCAGTGAGCTCAAACGTACTGACCACGACCGGGCGAAGCTTTCTCTCCACCTCAATGCCCTGTCGCGCAAGTTTGTACAGGGGTTGACCATTCTGCTTCAGCGCCGAGTACATCGGCGGCAACTGCTCTATCGCACCGCGAAGGCCCGCCATCGCCTTCTCAACCTGCGCCTCGGTCACTGTCGATGCATCGCCCACTGCCAGGGTTTCGCCCTCGGCATCGGCGGTATCTGTTTCGCGTCCCAGGACAAATGTGCTCTGGTAGCCCTTATCGGCATCCAGCAGGTACTGGGAAAACTTGGTTGCCTCACCAAAACACAGTGGCAACACGCCCGTAGCCAGTGGATCCAGGCTGCCGGTATGCCCTGCCTTCGCGGCACCGTACAGGCGCTTGGCCTGCTGCAATGCCCGGTTTGAGCTTTCACCTGCCGGCTTGTCCAGCACCAGGATGCCATTCACTGGCCGCCCGCGCCGGCGCCTAGCCACGTCGCTCAGCTCTCATCGTCCCGCTCTTCTACCCGCAGGCCCAGCTTGCGGTCAGCGTCGGCAGCCTCGCTGATCAGGCCCTCTAGGAAACGACCTCGCCCAACACTGTTATCGAACTGAAAGCGCAAGCGCGGCACGGTGCGCATACTGCTGTCACGTGACAACTGGGTTCGCAGAAACCCCGCCGCCTTATTCAATACGTCAGTTGAATCAGCCGCGTCCTGGTCTGAATCGCAGCCCAGCAAGGTGTAAAACACCCTCGCGTAACCCAGGTCCCGGCTCACTTCCACGCCGGTAATACTGACCATACCCAGTCGCGGATCGCGGACCTCGTGCTGAATCACGCCGGCCAGCTCGCGCTGCAGGTAATCCGCAACCCGCTGTGTCCGGCTGTATTCCTTGGCCATGAGACTAAGCCGCTACAATGAGCGGGCGATCTCCTTCACGTCATAGACCTCAATCTGGTCGCCGACCTTCACATCGGTGTAGTTCTTCACGCCAATACCGCACTCCATACCGTTGCGGACCTCGTTGGCATCGTCCTTGAACCGGCGCAGAGACTCCAACTCTCCCTCGTAGATCACGACGTTGTCGCGCAGTACGCGGATCGGCTTGGATCGGTAGACCGTACCCTCCGTTACCATACAGCCAGCAATCTGGCCGAACTTGGGTGAACGGAATACATCGCGTACCTCGGCAATACCGATAATTTCTTCGCGCATCTCGGGCGCCAGCATACCGGTAAGCGCCTGCTTAACGTCGTCAATCAGGTCGTAAATCACGTTGTAATAACGCATGTCGACGCCTTCCTCTTCGACGAGGCGCCGCGCCGCATTATCCGCACGAACATTGAATCCGAAAATCACAGCGCTGGTAGTAAGTGCCAGGGTGACGTCCGTCTCGGCGATACCGCCGACGCCACCAGAGACGATGTTGACCTGGACTTCCTCGTTACCCAGGTCCAGCAAAGCACTCTGGATAGCTTCCAGTGAACCGCGGACATCGGCCTTAACAACGACATTCAGCGTCTTCTTATCGCCGGCCGTCATGCTCTCGAACATGTTGTCCAGCTTCGCGGCCTGCTGCCGCTGCAACTTGCTATCGCGACTCTTTTCACTGCGGAAGTCAGCAATTTCACGAGCCTTACGCTCGCTCTCGACCGCTGCAAACTGGTCGCCCGCGTCGGGCGTACCGCCCAGGCCCAGGATCTCTACGGGAATACTGGGTCCCGCCTCCTCGATCGCCTGGCCATTCTCATCCAACATGGCTCGCACGCGACCGAAATGGAGACCGGCCAGTACGATGTCGCCACGGCGCAGGGTTCCGCTTTGAACCAGCAGTGAGGCGACCGGACCGCGACCTTTATCCAGGCGCGATTCAATGACCAGCCCCTGGGCAGCAGTATCGCGTGGTGCCTCCAGTTCAAGCAATTCGGCCTGCAATAATACGGCGTCGAGCAAGTCGTTTACGCCGTCACCGGTGAGCGCAGAAACGCCAATGAACTGCGTATCACCACCCCACTCTTCGGGAATAACCTCCTTGGCAGCGAGCTCATTCTTGACACGCTCCGGGTCGGCGCCCTCCTTGTCCATTTTGTTGATGGCAACAATGAGTGGCACATCCGCGGCGCGAGCGTGCTGCACCGCTTCCTCGGT
>CAZPVJ010000128.1:0-38971 GCA_964590005.1 uncultured Alteromonadaceae bacterium
AGATAAAACCAGCCTTTCTCGCTGTCAGTAGCCGCGTTTTATGTCGACGACTGATAGCAGCGGGTCACCCGCCACATACCGCTTCAGGTTCTCGGCCACCAGCAGTTGAATGCGCACTATAGTCTCCTGCGACAGCGCCGCGACGTGCGGCGTAATAATCACCCGGGGTGCTGACCACAGGGGGTGATCGGAGGGCAATGGTTCCGGATCAGTGACGTCCAGGCCTGCCCCGGCGATATCGCCGTCACGCAGCGCTGCCAGTAAATCCTCCGTATTTGTGCTCTGGCCCCGCCCGACACTGATGAAGTAGGCGCTTGATTTCATGGCTTTGAAAAAAGCCTGGTTGAACATGCCCCGGGTACCGTCGGTGAGCGGCGCGGCATTGACCACGATGTCAGCTTGCTGAGCGAGTTCTATAGCTTCGTGCGCAAGCCCGACGTAGTCAACATAGTCCGGCCCCTCGCGGCGGCTGCCCCGGGTAGCCAGTACTCTCATACCCAGGGCGTGGGCGCGTTGTGCCACCTGCGTGCCGATTCCCCCCAGGCCTACGACCAGCATTGTGCGGCCGGAGAGCTCACCAAAGCTGAACAGGGAGTTCGCGCTGCCCCGATCCCAGTTGCCAGCGGCCTGGTTGCCAACAAAGACATCCGTGTTGCGCACCAGTGCGTAGCTCAGCGCTATGGCATGATCCGCGATGGTTGGACTACTCAGGCGCTGGCCATTGCTCAGCAGGACGTTACCTTGCAAGGCCGGCAGGGATACGCAATTCTCCACGCCGGCAAAATAGGTTTGAACCCAATGTAGTTCCTGGGCGGCGGCGAGGACCTCCTGGTTACACATGCCAATGACCGCCTGTGCTCCGGGAACTGTCGCTACCGCTTCTTCGACGCTGGCTGCCGGAACTATCTCGACTCCTGGCGCAACGGCCTGTAGTGGCTCGATGAATTGCGGTCCGAACATGGTTGAAACGAGTACGCGGGTTGGCTTTGTCCACCCCGGTAGGTCGCGACTGGCGGTCTTGCTCTCGCGCAGCCCCAGCCCCTCAAGCTCAGCTGGTAATTCGGCGTGCAGGGTGGTCGCTGTGGCAAAAAGCGCGAGTCCGGCGAGTACATGACGTGATTTAAGCATGGTGTCCTGTCCTGTGTTGGCTTTGTCAGAAATGCCCTGGCCCCGGTTTGGCTGGCAATGCCGCTGTGGGTCCATGCAACAGATGGCGTCAGCGGATAAAAAATGTGGCACCCCGGAGACGATTCGAACGTCCGACATCTCCCTTAGGAGGGGAGTGCTCTATCCAGCTGAGCTACCGGGGCAGGAAGCGGGGGAGTATAGCAAGCGACCCTTGCGCGTTGGAAGTCACCCGTGTCCTGGGCGTCTCGGCAGCCCGATAAAGCCTCATATATTACCTTGCAAAATACACGCAAGTACATGAAGTATATGAAGAAATATTCCATGGAAATTGGCTGGGTATAGCCCTGTATTCATTGGGGCTGGTCGACAATGGGCCAGGCAGGGTACATTGGCTGCTGGAGGGGTAAACGGGGTGAGCAGCGTGGCAAGAAACTTTGCAGTTACCATTGTCGATGTGTTTGCCGAGCGCAAGTTGGCCGGCAACCAGCTTGCGGTGGTGCATGATGCCGCCACCCTGTCTGACGAGGAAATGCAGGCTATAGCGCTGGAGACAAACTTCTCAGAGACAACCTTCGTGCTATCACAGCAAACGGGCCGCGCCTCGGTCAGGATTTTTACCCCAGCCTGGGAGTTGCCGTTTGCGGGTCATCCAACGATCGGCACGGCCTGGGTACTCACTGGAGGCAGCGGTGAGATAACCCTGGATTTACCGGCGGGGCCGGTACGCGTTGTTATTCGTGACGACATTGCCTGGATGACGCCGCCCGAGGTGGAGTTTCGAGGGCTTGTTGAACGGGATAGGGCGGCGCAACTGGCCGGCCTGGTGCCGGAAGACTTCTCACCTGATTGGCCTGTGGAACTGGCCCGTGTTGGCCCCGATTTCGTATTGCTGCCGGTTAACAGCCTGGAAGCACTTCAGCGGGCAAAGCTGAACGGCGATCTACACCAGGCCCTGCTTGCACAGGGTGTTGGCGTGCAATGCGTCTTCCTGTTCTGTGACCAACCCTATTCCGCAGATGCTGACTTCTCTGCCCGCATGTTTTTTGAATCTGGCGGTATCCGGGAAGATCCCGCAACGGGAAGCGCCAACACCGCATTCGCGGCCTACCTTCGAAAACATCGAGGCAATATAGGTAACGTTGTCGTGGAGCAGGGTATGGAAATTAACCGACCGTCTCGACTTTACCTGTTTGTGGAAGACTCGTTGCAAGTGGGGGGCAAGGTGCAGCCGGTCTTCTGCGGTGAACTCAGTCTTTAGATTGTGCCCACAACGCTAGTCCTGCGACTCTCTCTGGAACTGCTTGCTGCCGAACATATTGGCATAGGTCTCTTCTGTGGGATTACCGACTTTCATATCTTCAGCTAGCACGGCTACGCCGCGCTGTACCGCGGGCCTTGCACCAATGGTTTCACCCCAGCGTTTCACGTTTGGGTACTTGTCTCCATCTATGCGATGCATCTCCTGCTGTTTTGGCATTGTCCACGGGAAAGTTGCGATGTCAGCGATCGAGTAGTCACCGCCGGCAAGATACTCTGTTTCGCCCAGGCGCTTATCCAGCACGCTGTAAAGTTGTTGAGTAACATTATGATAGCGCTCGCGGGCCAGCGGAACGTCTTCCGGACAGTAGCCCTGAAAGTAGCCGTTCTGCCCAAACATTGGACCGACGTTGCCCATCTGGAACATCAACCACTGAATGACCTCGTAGCGCTTAGCCGTGTCGGCAGGCAAAAACAGTCCGGTCTTGTCTGCCAGGTACATGAGTATCGCGCCGGATTCGAACACGGCATAGGGCTCGCCGTTGGGTCCGTCTGTGTCGATAATTGCCGGTATCCGGTTATTGGGACTGATTGCGATGAACGCATCGGCAAACTGCTCACCATTCAAGATATCAATCGGGCAGACCTCGTAGTCCACACCGATTTCTTCCAGCATTATCGCTGTCTTGTGGCCGTTGGGTGTGGGCCAGTAGAAGTGCTTGATCACGACTTTTCTGCCTGTGCTGTCAGAACCGCCTGGACATTGGCCTGCAGGAAGTCGGCAGAGTCGTCCCCTGCGAAATCCACGTTGTAGTGGCTGGTGACCGAGGGGCGCTGAATGGACTCTTCCCACCAGGCTCGAAGGTTGGGGCGTCCTTCGAAGCAGTCGAAGTCCGGGTGCAGCGGGTCCTTGGCATCATAGAAGTTAACGCGAAAATCCATGTAGCTGATGGCATGAAGCATCGAGGCCTGACCGATATCGAAGTCGTCAAAGCCGCGCTTGCAGGCAGCCTCCAGGGTATCGCAGCCGCGGATGATCTTGGGCCATATCCATTCAAAGAACGCTATCCGCTGTTCCTCCTCGGGGTTCCATCCCTCCATGACCAGCATCACCGTTGTTTCAAACATCGTGTCAGCCAAGGCGAGGCGGGTAACCGCGTCCCAGCGCTTTTCACCGGCCGCTGGATACAGGTGCCTGCCGGATCGACTCATACTGTCCAGACATTCCACAACAGCCTGGCTACCGTAAACCACCTGGCCACTGTCCAACGCGAGTGTGGGAACCTTATCAAGCGGGTTAAGCGCTGCAATAGAGTAGGCGTCACCCTGGTCTTCACCCTCACGGTTCTTGAAGGGGTAGGTTGGGACAAAAGTAATCTCTTCCCACAGGCCCGCCTCGTGCGCGGTTACCAGCACCTTGTGTATGAATGTGTGAAATGGGGAGTAAAAGAGTTTCATAAATTACCTCGATGGACGGCCTTAGTATGCTTTGATGATAGCAGCAGTTGCTGATGATGCCTGCGAGACAGTGGGGTCGCTCTGAAGACGTCCAGCTTGTGTACAGTGCGTTATCAACCTGGGAGCTGCGCGCTGACGTATTAATCGCATGGATAATCGGAGTACATTGCACCGGTGAACGGATCACATCTTATACTGGTGCTTGGAGATCAGCTCACGCTGGACAGGGGCGCACTGCACGGTGCCGTGCCTGGTCGCGACACCGTGCTCATGGCTGAAGTGGCCGAGGAGGCCGGCTATGTAAACCATAACCGCCATAAGATTGCCCTGGTATTCGCCGCCATGCGACATTTTGCCACTGCGCTGGATGACGAGGGGTTCGAGGTGATTTACCTGCAGTATGGGCAGGGTGTCCAATCCCTGGCCAGTGCCTTGACCATGGCGGTGAAAGAGGGGCGCTATTCGCGGGTGAGAATCTGTGAGCCCGGCGAGTACCGGGTCAGGAAAATACTTGAGGCCGCGAAACTGCCGGTACCGCTGGAGTGGGTCCCGGACGATCGATTTCTGGCCAGCTGCGCCGATTTTGCCCAGTGGGCCAAGGGTCGGAAGCAGCTGCGTATGGAGTACTTCTACCGACGCATGCGTGAGCGCTACGGTATTCTGCTGGAGGTGGACGGATCTCCAGCTGGCGGCAAATGGAACTATGACGCCGAGAACCGGCGTGGCTGGCGAGGCGGGGAGACTATACCGCCGAGACCCGAGCCCCCCCAGGATGAGAGTACCCGTGAGGTGTTGGCGGAGGTACAGGCTGCTTTTCCTGACAACCCTGGCGACTTGTCTCGTTTCTGCTTCGCCGTAACCCACCGGGACGCGGAGGATCAGCTTGCCTGGTTTATTCAGCAGGCATTGCCCCGATTCGGCGTGTACCAGGACGCGCTTGCGGAGGAGTCGCCCTGGCTCTTTCACAGCCTGATTTCCATGTACCTCAATATTGGGCTTCTTGACCCTTTGGCTACCGTATTGAAGGTACAGGCAGCGTGGGAGGCTGGTGAGTGTGAACTTGCCGCCGCCGAGGGGTTCATCCGCCAGATACTGGGTTGGCGAGAGTATGTGCGAGGTATCTATTGGTTGAAGATGCCAGAATACGCGGCGCTCAATACCTTGCAGGCCGATCGACCGCTGCCCGATTACTTCTGGAGTGGCGAGACCGACCTGCGATGCCTGCAGCAAGCGCTGCGGCAGTCGCTCGACCTGGGCTATGCGCACCATATACAGCGCTTGATGGTCATTGGTAACTTCGCATTATTGGCTGGCCTAGATGTCGAGCAGGTGTGCGCCTGGTACCTCGCGGTCTATGTCGATGCCTTCGAGTGGGTGGAGTTGCCCAATACCCTGGGTATGGCGCTGCATGGTGACGGTGGCATCATGGCGAGTAAGCCCTATGCAGCGAGCGGTAAATACATTCAGCGCCAGGGCGATCACTGTCGCTCCTGCCGCTACAGCCCGTCCAAGGTCACTGGAGAAGGCGCCTGTCCTTTCAATAGCCTCTACTGGGACTTTATCGAACGACACCAGGAGCGCTTCTCCGGGAATCCGCGTATGCGCCTCACCCAGGCAAACTGGCAACGTAAACCCGAGGCGGAGCGCGCCAGTATTTTGCAGTGGGCCCACCGGGAAAGGACCAGGCTGGCAGGCGAGGGCGACAGGATATGACGAACTCTGTGCTCGACTGTGAGCAGCTCTCCGTAGTGATAATCGGTAATGGTACGGTTGGGATGTCCCTGGCAGAGCAGTTGCTGCGACGTGACAACCTGGTACGGCTGATGATCCTGAGTCGTTCACCGATACCTGCACCAAGCGACCCTCGGGTGGTCGACGCGAGGCTGTCGATCGATGACCCGCAGACCCTGTTGGCGGCGGCCGGGCAGTTCGGTGCCAAGCCCCTGCACCTGGTCATCAATACCGTCGGTTTACTGCACGGACCGGCCCTGCAGCCCGAGAAACGCTTGTCTGAGCTGACACTGGGAAATATGCAGCAATCTTTCGCCGCCAATGCCATGTTGCTGCCCCTGATTGCACAGGCATTTGGTCCCCTGCTTAAGCACGGAGAGCCGGCGATGCTCGCCAGTCTCTCGGCACGGGTCGGAAGTATCGAGGATAACCAGATGGGTGGCTGGTATAGCTACCGAGCGTCCAAGGCTGCGCATAACATGCTGTTGAAGACCCTGGCCAGGGAGTGGCGGGTAAGTCATAAAAATGTCGCAGTGGTGGCATTGCACCCGGGTACCGTGCAGTCGCGATTGTCCGAGCCATTCGTCACGGCGCGCTACCGCAATCGCGTGCTCGCTGGAGAAGAGTCTGCCGAAGCCTTACTGGCGGTAATCGGCGGGTTAAATGCCAAGGACACCGGGTCTTTCCTTGACTGGCAGGGCAAGGCGATCCCCTGGTGACTCAGGCAGTGAAGCGATCAGCTAAGGTTCCTAATCGCCTGCGTAGCCCTTCAGCCAGGTAGCAATGGAAAGGTTTAGCATGGGTAGGCTGAGGCTGCCGAAGCCCAGTACCCGATCATGGAAGTCCCTGATATCGAACTGCGATTCCAGCGTTTGTTCTGAGAGGGTTCGCAATCGGCGTATCTCCAAAGCTCCGAGCATGTAGGCGGTCGCCTGCCCCGGCCATGAGATGTAGCGATCCACATCGTTTTCGATGTCAACTTCAGCCCAGGTTGTATTGAGCATCATGTAATCGATCGCCTGTTGCCTTGTCCAGTTTTTGGTGTGTAAACCCGTATCCACCACGAGACGAGCTGCGCGGGCGCCCTGGCTGGAGAGCAGCCCAAAGTAGTCGATAGGCTGCTCGTATAAATCCAGCTCATCTGCCACCGTCTCTGAGTAAAGCGCCCATCCCTCGATAAAACCGGAGTTTGAGAAGTATTTGGCAACTCGGTGGACTTGATCGCCTAACTCGAGCGCGACCGCGATTTGCAGGTGATGTCCAGGATAGGTCTCGTGAAAAAGTGTGGCCATTGCCTCGGCCCGCGGGCGAGTTTTCGGTTCGGTTACAGCAATAAAGAAAATACCGGGGCGGCTGCCGTCCTGCGAGGGAGGGCGATACTCGCCGATACCGCTCTGGGCAAAATCAGGATAGGGGCGAATCTCCACATTGGCGCTCGGTAATCGCCCGAATGCAGCTGGCATGGCCGCTTTGGTGCTATCCAGGGCACTGACTGTGTGATTCAACACCTCGCTTTCTGTCTTGAATGCAAAACGGGGGTCGGTGTTTATCTTGCGAATAAATTGCTTGAGATCACCCCCACCGAAATGCGCGTCCAGTACGCGCTGCATTTCCTCCCTGATTATGGCCACTTGTTCCAGCCCAGTCTGGTGAATGCTGTCGGCTGACATATTCATTGTTGTGAATGACCGTGTCAGTGCCGGGTAGCATTGCTCACCCTTGGGGTGAGCAATAACAGAGAGCGTCTCTCGTGCCGATGGCAAGTAGTCTTCTTCGATAAAATCGGCGTATCTGGCGACAGCGGGAGCGATCTCATCGTCATATATTTTCCGTACCTGCGTTTTGAATGTGGCGTTGTCAGAACGACTGGCGGGACTCAGAAAGATTGAATCTTCCTGCAGCAGGCTGCGTACCTGTTGCGGCACCTTGATGACCGTCACTCGCGGTGCGCTGTAACCCGACGAGAGACCTCTTTTCAGGTTTGTGACCTCGGTATCAAGATAGTTGTCGACCTGGCGAAGTCGACTGATGGCCTGTTGCCTGTCTTCCGCTGTCGCAACCGGTTGGACCTCAAATACGAAAGGCAGGCTTCGATGCCAGTTTGTCTCTGTACTGGCCTGCCAGAGTTCCTCTTTACAGCTTCGTGTCGCAACCGATGCCTCGAGCGTTTCTAACAATATCCCGTAAGTGATCCAGTCTCGACTGCCCACTTCAGCAGGCGCTTGCAGACCTTTAAGGCGGGCGAGGAAGGTATCTTCTTCTACTCGCCACTTTGCTACGGCAGAGAGTGAATTGTCATACAGACGTCCGTTGTAGGCATCCTCCAGCCCAAGGAAAGTGGTCCATTCGGGGTAGCGTTTAAAGGCAGCGGCCAAGTACTCGTCCGCCAGTACCTCGATTTGAGTTTTCCCCAAGGCCGCAGCGGTGGCTTCGGGCTGCAAGGCGTGTTCGGATCCCCTAGCAAGAGAGGTGCTTAAGATAGCTGCCACAAACACCATCAGCGGTTTTAGCTTACAAGCCATAAACGTTCCGTTATCGATTTCGGCTATCTGTGATCTGCCTGGTGGAAAGGAAGGTAGCCATAACTAAGTCATCCAAGATAGCAGGCCCGGGAATTGATTCATATCAAATAAGTTTTCGGAGAGCTTTTCTCACTCTTGAAAAAACTCTTTGGGACACTATGTATAGAGTTGAAAGAGACAGCACGCGTAATTGAAGGAGGTGTCGTATGTCTTTAGTACCACGAAATAACTTGTTCGATATCGATCGTTTCTTCAACGACGTCTGGGCCCCGGAGCCCGGGCAATCCCAGGCAGGCACATTTTTTGCGCCTCGGGTGGATATCACCGAGAGCAACGGTCACTACGAAATTACGGCTGAGCTACCGGGTGTTAGCAAGGACGATATTCACGTTCACGTCAAGGATGGCATCATGACCCTGGAAGCGGAAACCAGCCAGGAGGACAAGGAGGAGAAGGACGGTAAGGTCATTCGGCAGGAGCGTCGCTACGGTAAGTTCATGCGCAGCTTTAACCTGGGCAATGACGTTCACGAGGACGACATCAAAGCGTCATTCAAGGATGGCGTTCTTACCCTGCAAGCGCCCAAGATGGTAGAAAAAGTACCAGAGCGGCGCCGCATTGAGGTCCAGTAACGGGCTCCGGCCTAGCTGACAAGCATAGCGCGGATAACCTTGCGCAGCAGTGTTTTCTGCCGCGCAATGTTATCCGCATTTTCCAGACTGCCCTCACAGAGCATGTCAAAAGCTCGCTGTGACAGGAAGTAACCTGTCGTCAGGTTAAACATGGCAATCACATTGATCGCCAGGGTTTGTGCATCTGTGTCTTCGGCTGCACCGACCATTGTCTTCACCCCCTGGCCAAATAGCTCCGCCAACCAGGCGTGTACCATCTGGTTGCCTGCGGAGTTTTCGTCGCCCTGCATTGCCTGCTGAAAGAGGGCGGCCATTTGCGGGTGGTCAAGGAGCAGGTCGGTCATGACTGAGGGCAGGTCTGTGTAATCGCGTAAGTCCTCAGCCTGTTCCAGGTGGCGAGATAGCGCCTGCAACATCGGGTCCAGTCCGCGATTGAGAATAGCCTCGTACAAGGCCCGCTTGCTGCTGAAGTGATTGTACAGGCCGGGCTCCTGCAAACCTGCGGCGGACGCAATCTGTCGCAAACTGGTGCCATCGTATCCCTGTCGCGCAAACAAACCTTCAGCCACATCCATAATTCGGCGTGCCGTGCGTTGTCCTTTGGTCTCTGAACGGGTCGTCATAGGCGCCCCTGGTAAAAATTATCAAACGATAGCTAATATTTGGGCTATGGCAGTCTCGGTTGGGTCGATTTCCGAAAATCCACCGGTATATACTGGATAAAAATTAACATTTGATAATTTTTGGAGCAAGTAATGCGTTACAGCGTCTCTGAATTGGTCAACGAGGATGCCAGCCTGATCAGCCGGCGTTGCTGGTCAGACAGTGAGGTCTACGAATTAGAGAAACGGGGGATTTTTGCCCGAAGCTGGCTGTTCCTGGGTCATGAGTCGCAAATTCCTCAGCCGGGTGATTTCGTGCAGGCGTATATGTGCGAAACGCCGGTTATCTTATCGCGCGGCGAAGATCACGGTTTGTATGCCAACATTAACAGCTGTACGCACCGGGGCTTGCCGGTTTGTCGGGCAGCCCACGGCAATACCAAACGCTTTGTTTGTCCCTACCACAACTGGTCGTACTCGGTAGAGGGCGAGTTGGTGACGATTCCACAGGAAAGTGCGTTGGCTAACCGACCAGACAAAAAAGACCTGGGCCTGAAAGCCATACCCAGAGTCGAGTCCTGGCGCGGACTTGTGTTTGGCAGCTTTGACCCTGACATAGAACCCCTGGAGAGCTATCTGGGAGACATGCGCTTCTATCTCGATGCCTTCCTCCAGCGTTTTCCGTCGGGCATTCAGTTCCTGGGAGCGCCACATCGTTGGGTGCTGAACGCCAACTGGAAACTTCCCGTGGAAAATCAGCTGGGCGATGTCAACCATGGCGCTTTT
The DNA here is from genome assembly GCA_964590005.1 of uncultured Alteromonadaceae bacterium. Taxonomy (GTDB): domain Bacteria; phylum Pseudomonadota; class Gammaproteobacteria; order Pseudomonadales; family Halieaceae; genus CALJFL01. The sequence continues at coordinate 10,117 of CAZPVJ010000128.1, forward strand.
TTGCACGGAGCGATTATTCCCCGCGAGGCTCAGGACGTAATTGAAGCCCTGGGTTATAGCGTCGTCACTCGCCCGGGTCATGGCGCGACGTTCAGGCTTATGCCAGTCGACGCCCCGGTGGACGAAGTGGCCTGGGGAATGGAAGGGTTGGGCGGCCTGTTTGGCGGGGACGAGGTTCAGGCTTACCTGAGAGAGGTTCAGGCGCAGGCCGCTGAACGGGTAGGCCCACTGCGAGCGCGCATGAAAGGCCTGACTTACGGTGTGTACCCCAATTTGTCGTTTCTCTGGTCAAATGCCTCTTTCAAAGTCTCGCACCCCCGTGGGCCGGGCAAAGTAGAGTACTGGTCATGGGCAGTGGTACCGGCGGACGCACCCGACCACATCAAAAAGATCCTGCGAACGAATTACAGCTCATTCTTCGGGCCTGGGGGCATGTTGGAGCAGGAAGATTCAGAGGCCTGGATTCAGCAGTTTCAGGGCAGCCGTATCGACTTTGCGGAGGACCGTCCCTATTACTACGGCCTTGGCCTTGGCGAAGAAGGACCGCACCCGGAATTGCCAGGGCTGGTTAGCGTCACCGCCAATGAATTTTATGCACGGCACTTTTACCAGCGTTGGCGGGAAGAGCTGCAAACAGTGGAGGACCTGGGATGATTGAAGCAGAGCAGACATCACCTGAAATGCAGCGCTCTCTGGAGGGCTTCTATTATCGCGAGGCGCGCTTGCTCGACAGCCGCCAGTTTCAACACTGGCTCGCCCTGGTCACTGACGATATCAGCTACCTTATGCCGTCTCGAGTGAACCCTATGATTGATAATCGGGCTCGAGGTCGAGAGGAGATTATCGGCATCCAGGCTGAGCTTGAAGACGCCGACTCCCTGGGTTGCCCCATAAGAGAAGAGCAGTACATTCATCTTGCGGTGAGGGTGGAGCGGGCCTTCAAGATTAATTCCTGGTCTGAGCAGCCCCCGGCGAGAACGCGCAGGTTGATAGGTAATGTCGAAATGATTGGCAGCGATGCGGACGACTTGTCCGTGATCAGTAATTTCCACCTCTACTACGCGCGCCCTGGTCATGAAAATGCGCTCTACAGTGGCCAGCGCAGGGACTTGCTGCTCTCTACAGAAGATGGCTTTCGTATACGTCGTCGCGAGGTGATCATGGATTACGCGAATATTGAGTTGCCCACGCTTGGCTTGTTGTTCTGATAGACCGAGAAATAAAAAGCGACGCTAATTTCTGCGCTGAAGCTTGCAATCCAGAGTCGCCCGTATCACCCTAGGGCGGTCGAAATGGTGCGGCTTGGCAGGCCGCATTTACGGTTTGCTAGAAGGTGGTGTGTCAGTGCGGTTGTCGTTAGTTGCAGGCTATTTCCTGCTTCTTTTGCAGGGGCTGTTGTCATCGGCGGCCACTCACGCCGTCGACGCTATTGCTACCGCCCGAGATCAGTATGGCGATGCCATCATTGCGATCGACCGTGGCCGCTGGACGGAGTACGAGCAGCTGCGCAATGACATTGATGGGTACCCCCTGGCTATCTACCTCGACTATTTCCGGTTGAGTAAAACGCCGTCGCGGGTGCGCCCGACCGATGCGCGGCAGTTCGTTTCTTTAAGCGCCGATTCTCCTTTGCCCAACCGGTTCTTGTCGGTTTATCTCACCAGCGCCGGTCGCGAGCGCCGTTGGGATGATTTTTTGCAGGTAAAACCCGACGAACCCAATAGCATCGCATTGAAGTGCTATTACTTTCGCGCGCTGCTTTCAAAGGGCGACACCCTGGCGGCCTGGGAGGGCGCAGAGCGCCTTTGGGTGCACGGAGAATCCAGGCCAAAAGAATGCGACCCGCTTTTTGACGCCTGGTTGAAATCGGGAGAACTGAGCGACGACATTGTCTGGGCGCGTATGCTGAAGGCGTTTGATGCGCGGAAGCGCTCGCTGTTGACCTATGTCTCACGCAAGAGTAGCGACCAACTGGCGCCCTGGTCGGAAAAACTGCTGGCGGTTTATCGACACCCTGATCGCATCCGGCGGCAAACGCTGCCAGCCGAAAGTACTTACTCGGTGGATATCGTAACGCATGGCCTCGCCTATCTCGCTCGTTACAGCCCGGGGAAGGCGCTTGATTATTGGCGCCACTATGAGCCGATCATGGCGTTCAGTGACGAGCAGAAGAACAAGGTGGAGTACGCGATTGCGCTGCGCAGCCTGTTTGCCAAGACCGAGGACAGCGTTGCCTGGGTGGATGACGCGCTCGCCCGGTTGCAAGAGGACAAGCTGGTAGAGATTCGGCTGCGCTGGGCGCTGGAAGAAGCCGACTGGGATACGCTGCGCGCCACCGTTCCAAAACTCAGCCCTGAGGCCAGGGAGGAAGCGGTATGGCGCTACTGGCTGGCGGTTGCTGATGATCTTCAGGGTAGGCATGAGGAAGCGAGACAAGCGTGGGCTCGCATCGCCACCGAGCGCAGCTATTACGGCTTTCTGGCCTCGGACAAGCTGGGTAAGTCTTACAGTTTTAACAACCAGCCCCTGGTGTTAAAGGAGGCCCAGGCCGAGCCACTCAGAGAAATTCCAGCGGTGCAGCGGATAGGGGAGCTTTACTTTCACGAGGAGGACAATCTCGCTCATTCAGAGTGGTATAAGGTACTGAATGACCGATCGACAGACGAACGACAGCAGCTGGCCGCTCTCGCAGCCGACCAGGGCTGGCATCGAATGGCGATAGACGCGGCCAGTAAGGCGGAGGCCTGGGATGCGCTTGATGTTCGCTTTCCCATGCCCTATCAGGAAACCTTCAGCCATCACGCCGCTGTCCAGCGAGTACCCCCTACCGAACTGATGGCAATCGCGCGACGAGAGAGCGCTTTTTTTGCCCAGGCGCGATCCCCGGTGGGTGCGCGTGGTTTAATGCAGGTGATGCCGGCTACCGGCAAACAGGTAGCCTCTTCCCTGGGGCGTTCACACAGTACCTCCGCTCTCTATGATATTGAGCACAATGTGTTGTTGGGGAGCGCCTACTACCGGCAGCTACTCGATCGATTTGGCGGCAACCGCGTATTTGCATTGACTGCGTATAATGCCGGGCCGCATCGGGTCGAGCGCTGGCGCCACGGCGCCGAAGAGGGGGTACCCGTTGAGGTGTGGATCGAGACAATCCCGTTTCGCGAAACCCGCAACTATGTGCAGGCGGTGCTGTCCTATAACGTGGTATTTCAGCACTTGCAGGGCAATGACCTCAGCCTCTTAACCGTGGCTGAGCAGCAGGCCCGTTACTGAGCGCTGGATGCGTGATGCCAGGCCATACATACCCTTACTGAATCGAGGCCCACACGAGTTATGCAGGATACCCGCCCACTGCTGTTAGCAACTGATTTCCCCCTGCTGGAGCGCGGTCGCCTCGACACCTTGCAGGTTAACCTGGGCTATCTTTGCAACCTGAGCTGCGTACACTGTCATGTAAATGCTGGCCCCACCCGCACAGAGCTGATGACAAAAGAGACCGTGGACCAGGTGCTCGAGCTCTTGCAATCGAGTACGGCGTCCACGCTGGATCTGACTGGTGGCGCGCCCGAGCTGAACCCCCATTTCCGCTACCTGGTACAACGCGCTCGCGAGCTCGGCGTTAACGTTATCGACCGCTGTAACCTCACTGTTCTCCTTGAGCCTGGCCAGGAAGGGCTGGCAGAGTTCCTGGCTGAGCAGGAGGTCGAGATTACGGCGTCCTTACCGTGCTACCTGGAGGCCAATGTGGAGCAACAGCGTGGCAAGGGTGTTTATAGCGATAGCATCCGCGCCATTCGACTGCTCAATGAGCTCGGGTATGGCCGCGACCCTGGCAGGCGATTAAACCTCGTCTATAACCCGGTAGGTCCGGTGCTGCCGCCCGGTCAGGATGAACTGGAAGGCGACTACAAGCGAGAGCTGGGCGAGCGCTTCGGGATTAGCTTCGATCACCTGTTTACGATTACTAATATGCCCATCAGCCGGTTTGGCGCGGTCCTGCTTGCCCAGGGCCAGTACCAGGATTATATGCAGCTGTTGCGTGACAATTTCAGTGCGGACAACCTGTCGACGGTAATGTGTCGTTCCTTGCTCAGTATTGACTGGCAGGGGTACCTGTACGATTGCGACTTCAACCAGATGCTGGAGTTGCCTTTGCGAGCGAACGGCAAAAGCAGAGTCCACATCAGTGACCTGTCCGGGTGTGATGATCTGCAAGGAGCGCCTATTGTGGTAGGTGAGCACTGTTACGGTTGCACCGCGGGGCAGGGCAGTAGCTGTGGTGGCGCGCTCTGAGTAGCTCTGTCAGTTTTGTGATTCCCGTACTCAACGAGGAGCAAAACATTGGTACATTGCTCGCGCTTCTCGATGAATGTTTTCCCTTGGCAGAGCGCATCGTGGTGGATGGGGGCAGCGAGGATGAAACCCCAGCCCGGGTGCTGGCGGCGGGTGCTAAATTGCTGCTGGGCGATCGTGGCCGGGCACGGCAAATGAACCTGGGTGCGAAAGCCGCTCGTGGCGATTACCTGTTTTTTCTGCATGCAGACAGTCTGCCCCCGACAAATCCACAGGTGATAGCTGAATCATTGTCCCGGGCTCCCGAGTGGGGCTTTGCACCCGTGCGCCTGAGTGGAGAACACCGTCTTCTGCGGGTGATTGAATGGTTTATGAACAGGCGTTCCAGGGCCACTGGTGTCGCTACCGGCGACCAGATGCTATTCGTACGCGCCGCCACATTCGAAGCGATAAAGGGCTACGCCGATATCCCGCTGATGGAAGATATAGAGCTGTGCAAAAGGCTTCGCCGATATGCTGTTCCGGAGGTTTTATCCGAGGCGGTTGAGACCTCCAGTCGACGCTGGGAGAGTAGGGGGGTGGTAGCCACTGTTGTCCAAATGTGGATGCTGCGCTTTGCTTATTTTTGCGGGGTATCTCCCGCGCGATTGTGGCGGTACTACTACGGTGCCTGATCGCGGGGAGCTGTTGCTGATCCAGTTTGCTCGGGTGCCCCGGGTGGGCAAGGTAAAAACGCGTTTGATACCGGCGCTGGGTGAGGAGGGCGCCTGTGAGTTGCATGGCCAGCTCATGCGGCACTGCTGCCGGCAGCTTGTCCAGGCGAGGTTGGGGCCGTTGGAGCTGTGGTTGGACACGCCAGTGAGCGAGCATGAGGTGGTAATGGCTTGCGTGCAGCAGGGCGCCTCGGTGCGACAACAGCAAGGGAAAGACCTGGGAGAGCGGATGTACCATGCCTTGCAGGATGGTCTGGCGCGGTATCGATCAGTGATTCTTGTTGGCAGCGATTGCCCGGAGATAGATGGGGCTTACCTCTTGCGGGCGCAACAGGCGCTTGCCGCCCACCCCGTCACTTTTGGTCCCGCGGTCGACGGCGGTTATGTCCTGATCGGCGCCCGCCAGATTCACAGGGCTGTGTTTAGTGGGATTGAATGGGGCACCAGCAGCGTACTGACAGACAGCCTTGCCAATCTGGCGCGGCTGGGATGGGAGGTTGGCCTGTTGTCTCCACTTGCTGATATTGACCGGCCAGAAGATTTGCCCCTGTGGAGCGAGAGGGTGTCGCGCTAGCGCCCCGCAACCTGCAGCACCTCATGTGGTGCTGCAGACCGGGCTACCGCGCGCCAGCGAAGATCAGGCGGTTGCCCTCTCCCCAGTAGCTCTTTCGTCAACGGACCCGTTGGCTCGCAGATGCAATAGCCAGGCAATGGCGGTGCAATAGCTCAGGTTGGTCCGTAATTCACTGTCCGGGTCGCTGAGGAATGCCCGCTGACTAGCCAGGCCTCGCACCCGGCTCGCGATTTCAGGCTTGAAAGCCAGATACCGGTCCCAGATATCACGGTGTTGCGATGTGGTGATATGGAACAGGCCAAGGCCTTCGTTGCGCGCCGAAAACAGACCCAGGTCGGGTGCGTCTACGGCGGCGTCCAGCAACAGGGACTCCGTGGCGGGAGTCCAGACTCCAAGGTACTTCAGGGTAGGTCTGATGACCTGGTCCCTGAGGTGCTCTGCGGTAACATACATGGCCCACTACCTCGCAGGGATGTCAAATCCGTCAGATACTGCTTCACTCTTATCTTTCTTAATGGTTTTACCTGTGGCCCGGTTATTGTGTCGGCCTCGGAGATCCCCCCCAGATACCGACATTTCCTTGCTCACAGGGTACGTTTTATCATAGAAAAAAAATAAATCCAATAAAAATAACGGTTTGCACCACCTTTTTTACATTTATTTTGGGAGTAGGCTCTAACTAGGGACATACGAGGGTTAAAAACGCTGTTTTAGGCACCCTGAGACTTGATAACTTCTATAAAAATGGAAATAAATTAAGCGAAAAATCGATAAAATCTATAAAAAGTATAAAAAATGCTGAAAATTACCCGCCGGAGAGTTTTACGGTATAGCCCAGTTTTTCCAGGGTGGGCTTCAATAGTGCTCGCTGATCCCCTTGTATTTCTATGTCGGTATTTTTTACGGCTCCTCCCACCCCGCAGGCCTGTTTCAGCTTTTTCGCCAGCGCTTTGAGTTCAGCCGGCGCCAGAGGCACCCCGGAGACCACGGTGACCGCCTTGCCACCACGGCCCTTGGTTTCCCGCCGCAATCGAACGATGCCATCGCCGGTCGCAGCGGGGCGGTCCTTGCCGCACACACATTCACTGACCGCCCTGTGGCACTGGGGACACAGGCGCCCCCCGTCTGTGGAATAGACCAGCCGGGTATTGCTCGTTTTCCTTTTACTCATGCGCGTGCCATTAACCGTTGACGGCAGTATATTAGCCTCCCCGGGGTCGGCCCCGCTACGTACTGGAGCGAAACTGTGAGTGATATGGAGACCCTGCTGCAGGACATACAGAGCCAGCTGGCTTTTCAGGAAGATGCCTTGCAGACCCTGAACGACGCCCTGGCGAGCCAACAGCGGGAAATTCTGGTTTTGCGCAGACAGCTGGAGTTACTGAAGGAGCGGCAGGACGAGCAGGCTGCTGCGCGAGGCGAGAACGCGAACAGCGGCGATAGCGCCACTGAAAAGCCCCCACATTATTGAACTGACGGTCACCGGTTATCGCTGCCGCTTGCTAGCCGGGGCTTAATCCACCAAACTTCAGCGCTGAATTTTTTGCCCACGCGTAACCTGAGGAATGTCCATGTCCGAAAATGCCCGAAAGGATTCTGCCGAACAGGCGGAGTTTCGCGAATTCTGCCGCGATTGGCTGCAGGCCAACAGGCCCGACGAGCCAACTGTGCGCCTGCCATTGACGCCGCTGGAGATAATGACCCAAGACCAGCTGCAGTACCTGCAAGCCTGGCAACGCTCGGCTTACGATGCCGGCCTGATTGGTTGCGATTACCCGGAGGCTGTCGGGGGCGGGGGCCGCACCGACTGTCAGCGAGTAGCAAACGAGGAAATGCAACGGGCCAAAACACCCTTCTTGCCGAACGTCATCGGCCTGGGTATGGCTGCGCCCACGGTCTTTTATCACGCGCAGGAAGGGGTAAAGGAGCAACTCCTGCCCAAGTTGTTTTCTGGTGAAGAGATCTGGTGCCAGGGTTTCAGCGAACCGGGTGCCGGTTCGGACCTGGCCAGTGTGCAGACTTTCGCCGAGCGTAAAGGTGACAAGTGGGTGATTAACGGTCACAAGGTTTGGACCTCGCTGGCGCACTTTGCCGAGTGGATGATCCTTCTTTTGCGCACTGACAAATCCCACAAGTACGATGGACTGTCTTATTTCGTGGTACCGATCAGAGCGGCGCTTGGCAACGGGGTCACCGTCAAACCGTTGATCAAAATTACCGGTGAAACCGGGTTTAACGAGGTTATCTTTGATAACCTGGAAGTCGATGACCTCTACCGACTCGATGAGTTAGGCAAGGGCTGGCAGGTGGCCATGACGACACTGCTTCATGAGCGCGGGGCGGGTGAATTGCAAACGCCCCAATCTGGCGGCATGAAAAACAAGTCGACGCATTCCACCAATACCTCCAATCTCCTGCAGTTGGCCCGCACCACACCCAAGGGTTCCGGAAGCGCGGCGGACGACCCGCTGTTGCGCGACAGAATGATGCAGTGCGTCATTCGAGAAGAGGCTTTCAGGCAGAGCAAACGCCGGCTTCGGATACCCGAGCTCATCGACCATCCCATGCGGCTCCCGCTTCAACATAAACTGGTTGCCAGCGAAATCGCCCAGGAAATTTCCTCTCTGGCGCTCGACATTGAGGGGCCGGCTGCATCTCTCTACCTGGGTGATGAGAACGCGCCATCTAATGGCCAGTGGCCCATGGCTTATATGAATAGCTATGGCTTTACCATCGCCGCAGGCACCAGCGAAGTGCAGCGCAATATCCTGGGTGAACGAGTCCTGGGCCTGGCCAAGTCGAAATAAGGAGACCAACGATGGCACAACCTAATAATTTCGGCTTCGGTGAAGAGGCTGCGTTACTGAAAAGCTCGGCACGGAAATTCTTCGCTGACAACTTTCCCACCGAGCGATTGCACGCCATGACGGCAAGCGACCACAACCCCGAGAGAATGACCGAGGCCAACTGGGACCAGGCGCTGTGGCAGCAGATTGTTGAGCTGGGCTGGACCATGGTCGCAGTGCCAGAGTCAGCAGGTGGTCTTGGCATGCCGGCGGTTGCCGTTGCCGGGCTCGTTGAAGAGCTGGGCCGGGCAGCGTTTCCCAGCCCTCTGTTGGCCACATTAAATGTCAGCTACGTGTTGGCGGCCTGCGGGCGGGAAGGCGAGAGCGCCCTCGCAGATATTCTCGAGGGTAAGGCCGCGACACTGGCGATAACCGATTCGCAGGGTTCCTGGAATGCCGGGGATACAGATGTGGTCTGTGACGGGGGCAAGCTCAATGGCACAGCCCGCTTTGTCCAGGATGCCAGGAAGGTGGATCGTCTGCTGGTCAGTGCGCGCAGTAATGCGGGTGTCTCCCTGTACTGGATCGATGCCCAGGCTACTGGGGTCGATATTGCGCCAGACGCTATTCTTGATCTCACCCGGGACCAGGCTCATGTGACATTCGATAATGTGGAGGCGCAGGAGGTCGCCAGCAATGGCGTGGCAGCGCTGAACTCGGCATTTCCAGCTATTTGGACCCTGCTCGCGGCCGATATCGTTGGTGCTGCGGAGTGGCAGTTGCAAACCACCGTTGAATACGCCAACACGCGACAGCAATTTGACCATCCCCTGGGTTTCTTTCAGGCGGTCAAGCACCCGCTGGTCAATGTCATGGTCCAGGTGGATGAGGCGAGGTCGTTGGTTTATAACGCGGCCTGCGCGATCGACGTAGAACCGGAGCGTGCTGCCCAGTGCGCTCATATGGCCAAAGCCAGTGCCAGTGATGTCGCCGCCTTCGCATCCAGTCGATCGGTGCAGCTGCACGGCGGCATCGGTTTCACCTGGGAATGTTACGTACACCTTTATTTCAAGCGCCAGAAGCACAGCCAGATGCTCTGGGGCGATGGTACCTGGCACCGCGCCCAGCTGGCTGACATTCTGCTGGGTAGCGCGGCCTGAGCGAGAAGAGCTGGCTTTCGATGTGTAAGCAAGGGAGGGGTAGATGAGCTGGAGAACCGCCCTGGTGGTGTTACTGGCATTTGTTGCCGGGATTTTCGTCCTTTTCCAGATCGCCACCCGAACACCTGAGCCCCCCGCGCACCAGGTGTTCATCAACGGCGATGTCATTACCCTGGATAGTGACAACCGGGTAGTCGAGGCGCTCTCGGTGCGTGGTGATCGTATTGACCTCGTCGGCAGTAATGACGAGATCATGGCGGTGGTATCGGAAGATACTGAAGTGACTGATCTGCGCGGCCGCACCTTATTGCCCGGTTTCGTTGATGCGCATGGGCATTTTCCGGGTTCCGGCATGCAGGCTATCGGCGCCGACGTTACCAGTCCCCCCGTGGGTTCTATCGAAACTGTTGACCAGGCCGTCGCCAGGTTGCGTGAAACGGCGCAGGCTTATCCTGACGGCTGGATCATGGGTATGGGCTATGACGACACCCTGCTGGTGGAGAGGCGCCACCTTAACAGGGACGATCTGGACCGGGTATCGATGGACCGTCCGGTCGGCGTCAGTCATGTTTCCGGCCACATCATTGCGGTCAATTCCAAGGCGCTGGAAGTGTTGGGAATAACCGCGGCCTCGGAAGATCCGGAGGGCGGCGTGATACAGCGTCGTTCCGGCTCCAGGGAACCCAATGGGGTACTTGAAGAGACTGCTCGAGACGGGGCCATGGGCGCGATGATGGATCTTTCGCTGACCCAGATATACAGCCTCATAAAACGCGCTGCTATCGACTATGCCGCCCACGGGGTTACCACGGCCCAGGCTGGTGGTATGGACAAGGGTCTGTTGCAGGGACTGAAGCTCTTCAGCGACTGGGGTGTGGTACCGCAACGGTTGGTGCTGTTCCCCTTCTTTCACCTTGAGGGCGAGGCTATTCTTTCAGGCGAATTCGACCTGGCAAGTTTCGACGGTGACAAAACCATCATGCCGGCCGTAAAGATAGTCGCTGACGGCAGTATCCAGGGTTATACCGGATACCTGAGCGAGCCCTATCACGTACCCTACAAGGGCGATACGTCGTTTCGCGGTTACCCGACCGTCTCTCGTGAGTCGCTGTTCGAGCAGGTAATGAGCCTTCATCAAGCCGGTTATCAACTGGCGATCCACGGCAATGGGGATGCGTCGATTGAGGATATCCTGGACGCATTTGAGGCCGCCCAGGCCGAGCGTCCCGTGGCAGATCCGCGGCTTATCCTGATACACGCCCAGATGGCCCGCGAAGACCAGGTAGCCCGGATGAAGTCCCTTGGGGTAACCCCCAGCTTCTTCTCTGCACATACGTACTACTGGGGCGATCGCCACCGCGAGATTTTTATGGGACCGGAGCGTGCGGCCAATATCAGTCCCGCACGCTGGGCCCAGCAATATGACGTCCGTTTCTCATCCCATATGGATACTCCGGTTACGCCGATGCGACCGCTGCAGGCGGTGTGGAGTATGGTGCACCGGCTGAGTTACGGCGGAGTCGTGCTCGGCGAGGACCAGCGTATCAGTGTCATGGATGCGCTCCGCGCGGTCACCGTCGACGCCGCCTGGCAGGTATTTCAGGAAGATAACAGGGGCTCACTGGAACCAGGGAAGTACGCCGACCTGGTGATTCTCTCTGGCAATCCGCTCGATGATCCCATGGCAATGCGCGATTTGCTGGTCGAGCGTACCCTGGTCGGCGGCGTGCCGATTTATCGACGTCGTTAATGACCCACACGGGGGATTATTCCGCCCCTGGCGTGGACACTCGCAACGCATTCCGATATAAATACCCAAACGGCAAGAGTGGTTAGCTGACTGGCGCTGTTTTTCGTCAAGGAGAGGAAAACAAGCAGGAATCTATGTATCGCTACAGTGTTGATAACGCCGTAACCTACACCCCCGAGGATCTCGTCCTCTTCAAGGAATCGCCCTTTGCCTCCTTCATGGAGCGCCTGACACTCGAAAATCCAAGCCACGGAATTCCTCCGGATATTGGTAGTGAGCCGCCGCGCGACACGACTCAACGACAGGACGATATTGTCGAAACCCTGCGAGCGGAAGATCGCAACGTCTCACTCATTGAATGGGAAATGGACGAACCGACGCGCCGCAATGCCACTCTGGAGGCCATGCGTCATGGCGTCGACTTCATTGTCAACGGTCAACTGGCGCTGGGCACCTTGTCGGGTGCCGCTAATTTGCTGATGAGGACCAGCGGCTACTCGGAACTGGGTAATTTCCTCTATATTCCCTGTGACACCCAGGCCAAGACCACCCTGCAATCGGCGTTCCGCCTGTGTTTCCTCGCTGACATCCTGCACAGCCTGCAGGGCCAGCTGCCGCCCCAGATGCTGATTATTCGGGGCGGGTCCGATGTTGTGCCACTGCAGACTGACGATCACATTTATCACTACCAGGCGGTCAAGCAGCGCTTTATGAACGCGCAGCGGGAGTTTCGTAAGCACCGTATGCCCGATCCGGCAGAGTCATCACACTTTGGTCGGTGGTCTGATTGTGCCAACGAGGTTATGAAGCAGCGCCTGTTGTCCCAGGGGCAGGAATCGATCAACGACGCTGTGGAAGAATCACATGAGGCTCAGTTAGAACAGCCAGCCCCACTCGCCAAGGCCGTTGGAAGCGTACTCGACACCGCCGCGACGGTGGAGGGAGAGCAGGCCGCTGCTAATCCGGCCGATCCCGTCGCTTTTGCAGGCACTCGCCCCCTGCCCGAAGCGCCGAATACAGTTGGCTCGCCATCACCCACATACAACAAGGGGATACCGGTCAGTGATACCCTGGCGGCACAGGCACGATCGCTGTCCCAGCCAGTCCCAGAAAGCGCTGAGCCGGTAGCGCCGGATGTGGAGCCGCCGGAGGAAGCAACGCCGGAGTCTCTGAACGCCGGCAGTTATGCGTCGGATCGCACAACCGCAAGTGCGACGGATGCCGCACTTATGGATCTGCAGTTTATTGGCAGCAGTGTGAGGCGTCCTGATGCCGACGCCAGTCGCGCACCCGGAGGCGTCGACCGCCGGCGCTCCCGGCAGGAGCCGCCTGCACCTGGCTTGGGTGGAACAGTCGAGGCCTACGGCCATGGCGGGCGCGATAGTTCGCCACCCAGGGAGGACGCTGGCTCGGACAGGGCCCATCCCCTGGACTCGCCAGGGTTTAACGTGAATCAGCGTTCGATCGTCGATCGCGATGAGTTGCCGCCACTAACGCCAAAAGCATCATCTATGGCAAAAAACCAGCCGACTGAGGATGAGCCCGACGTGCCGCCTTTCAGCAGCAGCCTTATCACCAACGACGGGTCACTCGATGAGGATTAGTCCGACAGGGCAACGCCTCTAAAGCAGTCGCGCACATCTGCAATGAAATCTTCCGGTTGTTCGATGGCTGCAAAATGGCCGCCACGATCGGGCTCATTCCAGTGAATAATATTTGAGAAGCGTTTTTCTGCCCACCGCCGACTGCTGCGGAAGATCTCTTTGGGGTAGATCGTGCAGCCCACGGGCATGCTTATGGGTTCCACGTTGGTGTTGTTAAAACTCTCCCAGTAGAGTCGGGCAGAACTCGCAGCATTGTTGCCTAGCCAATAGAGCATGACATTGTCGAGTAACTCGTCTTTGGTCAGCACATTTTCAGGGTGCTTGACGCCATCCTTTTCGCAATCTGTCCAGGCGTAAAACTTCTCTACAATCCACGCCATCTGGCCCACGGGAGAATCCGCCAGGCCATAGCCGAGGGTTTGGGGGCGGGTTGATTGTTGCTTCGAATAGCCTGAGTCCCACTCCTGGTAGAAGGTCATCGCTTCCAGCGCAGATTGTTCGGCCGGGGTAAGATCATTCATCGTGTCGGGGTCAGGCGGCGTAATCGGCAAGGTAATGTGGATGCCCGCGCAATGCCCGGTTTCCGTCTGCCCCATACTCTGGGTGACGATACTGCCCCAATCGCCGCCCTGGGCGAAATATTTGTCATAGCCAAGCCTGGCCATAAGTTTGCCCCACATCCTGCCAATGACTTCGACGTTGGTCCCTGTTGTGGTTGGTTTTCCGGAAAACCCGTAACCGGGTAGTGACGGTGCCACCACATGGAATGCATCCTCTGCCGAGCCGCCGTGCTGGGTGGGGTCTGCCAGTGCATCGATGATTTTATGAAATTCGATGACCGAGCCCGGCCAGCCGTGGGTAATAATCAATGGCCTGGCATCTGCATGGGGGCTGGTACGATGGATAAAGTGAATATCGATACCGTCAATAGCGGTTTTGAATTGAGGCCAGCCATTGAGCTTTTGTTCACAGCGACGCCAGTCATACTGCTCGGCCCAATAGGCAGCCAGCTCCTGCGTGTAATCCAGGGGTATGCCCTGGTCCCAGCCCTCACAGGTTTGTGCTTCGGGCCAGCGGGAGTGAGACAGCCGCTCTCTCAAGTCATCCAGTGCTGACTCGGGGATGTCGATGGTGAAAGGGGTAATGGTGTCGCTCACGGGAACCTCTCGGCATCATTGTTCGCAAAAGTGGTGCATCACCGTAGCGATGCACCGGGACCTTTGCAAGCATCAGTGAGCGATGAGATTCTCGCTGCCGGGCGTCAGTAAGCCAAGCTGGCGGTATCGGCGCCCTGGGCCCGGTGCTCGTCTACGGAGAAGGTCTCCAGGAATTCGAAGAGAGCCTCCCGCTCTCCGTCATCCTCGACCTTGGACGACAGTAGGTACGTGGTGCGCGGTTCGCGGTCAAGGAACAGCTTGCCGCTGGCCTTGCCGGCTTCCGTTGCTGCTGTCAGCCAGACGATGGTGTCCGCGCCTTCTTCGGGACTGCGAAGAATACGCTTGGTGAGTTTATGAAAGCCCGGCAGAGCAGATTCCACTCCCGGTGTGTCGGCCCAGCCCGGGTGCATGGCGTTGACCACGATGCCCTCGTCGGCCCATTCTTCCGCCCACTTCTCAGTCATTACCATCAACGCACGTTTGGCGCGGGCGTAGGCAACACTGCCCGAATAACCTTCGGGCCTTGCAATCAGTTTACGCACTTCAAGTTTTTGACTGTACATGCCTCCCGAAACAACATTAACCACGCGCGGCGCGTCAGCTTTGAGCAGCAGGGGCTTGAGCCCCAGGGTCAGTCTGTAGGGGCTCAATAGAAGTAGGGCGAAGCTTTGCTCCAGACCTTCGGAGGTTTCACCCCAGGGGTTGAACAAGGCACCTGCGTTATTGACAAGAACGTCAATAGGTTTGCCTTTGCGCTTCAGGCGCTGCACTAATCGCTTCACGTCCGCCAGCAGGCTCAGGTCAGCGATCTCGACATGAATACGGTCATTGCCGGATTCTCGGCGCAAGTCATCAACCAGCGCTTTCGCTTTGGCCTCGTTGCGGATAACCAGGGTTAACTCTGCGCCCATGTCGGCAAGGCGGTAGGCCGTGGCCAGGCCCAGACCGGCGCTGGCCCCGGTGATGACAACGTGTTTGTCGCCCATGTAGGCGGAGATGGGTTGCCAGTGCTTGCGGCCGCGGGTGTAACCCAGCCGACTGAAGCGCGCCAGGCCAGGTAAGACCAGCTTATCGGCACGGCGGTTTGCCGCACCGATTTCCGGGGCATCCCATTGGTCCTCCAGGGCATCTTTCATGCCCTGCAGGGACTCCTTGCCCATTTTCTTCATGCCGGCTTGCATGACTTTCTCTGCGGCAGTCAGCACGCCCTTAAAAGTGAATGAGGCCCGGTAGTCTATGTGGGTGCCAGAACTGGTGGGTTCGAAAGTGATGATGTCGTCGACATCAAAAAGACCGCAGGAGCCGTGCAGTTCGATGCGCCGGTCCGGGTCGATTGCCACGACGGTGTAGCGCAAGGTGACGGATCCAACCGGTAGCTCGCAAGCGACATCAAACTCGGTGCCCACGTCCACCTTGCCCGGTGTGAGCTTGCTGGCGGCAAACGCGGTAGCGTCCCATTCCTGGGCTGTGCGAAAGTCGGAAATGTAGGCAAAAGCCTCATGTACCGGCCGCTGGACGTCAATTTTCTCGTGCAGAAGAATCATGTTCCCTCATCAAAAAGTCAGAAGATATGGCTTTTATACGGGGTTCTTATAGGCTTAGTTCACAAGTGGCTAACTGGCAAGTGGCATTATTGGGCGCAGGGTAGTCTTGAGCTGTGCTCCAAAAGGGCTACATAGGTATTTGACAAATAAGGAATTTACTAGCATTTTGACTATAATTAATTAGAATGTAGGCCGTTACGAGTTGCCCGTCGTCTGAAAAACGTGGATGTGACACGGCGCGGTAAACGCATCAGGGGAAGAAAACATACGCATGCCCGGTAAAATCGGCGGTTTCATAATGAAAGCGGGAGAGTGGCTGAGCTACGCAGCGGGCGCTGTGCTGACCGGGTTTTTCCTGGTGCAATTGGCCCAGGGCGAAGTTGAGCGACGTGCTGATATCGCCGAGTTCGAACAGCTCGCCTCCGTGGATTTTTCTGACCCAGACGCCGCTAAAACAGTAACAACACTGTCCGATGATACCGGTAGGCCTGATATGTCGTTGTGGGCACCTGGCCGAATAGCTGATTACGAAGCCAGTTTGCAAGCTGAATTGCCCCCGGTGCTCGGAATTCTTGAAGTGCCCTCTGTCGGCCTCAAAGTGCCGGTGTATTCGACTGATACCGAGCTCACCATGGATCGTGGTGCCGGTGTTATAGATGGCATGGCTTATCCCCACGAACCCGGCAATATTGGTATAGCAGGACATCGCGATGGGTATTTTCGGGTCTTAAAAGATGTTGAAGTTGGTGATAGGCTTGCGCTTCAAACGTTGGAAGGCCCAAAAGATTTCACAATAGATTCAGTGCAGGTGGTGGAAATTTCAGATACTCACCTGTTGCAGGATACGGATGACCAGACCGTAACCCTGGTCACGTGTTACCCGTTTTACTTTGTCGGGCATGCGCCGCAGCGATATATCGTAACGGCATCACTCGACACAACTAATGTCATTCAACAATAAGGAGGAATTGGCATGCAAAAGAAGCTCGTAGTAGCAATGGGAATGGCGCTCGCCCTGTCAGCAGGACAGGTAGCGGCCCAGGAAAATGAAAGTACGGCTGATATGGTTAAAGAGGCCCCTACTTGTGCTGACCTGAACTGGTCTGCAGAAGTACTGGCAGCTAACCCCGATATCGGCATTTCTTGTCAGGCAGTGTACGAAAAGAACGGTGCTATGTTCGCGAAGGTTTCAATTGAAGTGATTCGTGTTCGTGGCAACCGCATGACTTTCCGTCCTCTGCACACCGATGGCACCAAGGGAGACAGCCGTAGCATTCAGCTGGACAGCTCCTGGCGCGCCGAGATCGGTGGTCGTTCATACCGCGCAAGCGATCTGATGCGTGGCCAGCAGCTTAACGTCTACATCCCAGAAGATCGTTTCGCACTGGCTGTTGAAGATGCTGACGGTC
This sequence comes from uncultured Alteromonadaceae bacterium, assembly GCA_964590005.1. Classification (GTDB taxonomy): domain Bacteria; phylum Pseudomonadota; class Gammaproteobacteria; order Pseudomonadales; family Halieaceae; genus CALJFL01. Next base: position 27,107 of record CAZPVJ010000128.1, read on the forward strand.
CGGACGAAGCCGATATGGTAGCGATTGAGGACGAAGTGGTTGAAATGCCAACTACTGCCAGCCCTCTGTTCCTGATCGGTCTTGCCGGCGGTGCCTTCCTGGCACTGGGTGGTCTGCTGAGCAGCGTACGTCGTCGCCTGGCGTAAAGCCTGACCCAAAGAATAAAGGGGCTTCGGCCCCTTTTTTTATGCCTGCAATACAGCGGAGGGGGTTAGTCTTCGACCCAGACCTGGCGCAACGGCTCGCCGAAGTCGTCATAAATGACTTTGCGCCGTGGCTGCGGTAGTCGACTTCGTTTACGTTTGGGGGTTCTTTTGAGGAGAGCCTTGCGCCTTTCCTCGATAGCTGCCACGACTTCGGGTACTAATGTGCGTTCGGCTCGCGGTTCGATAAACAAACGTTTGCTGAGGAACACTGGCGGCTCCGAGGCGTCTTTGCCGCTCTTACCGCGTGGAATACTTTCAACGTTGCCGCCACCGGACAAAAAGCGCTCTGTCTCGCGCTCGAGGTCGGCGCGAAGGTCAGCTTTTGAGACGGGCTTCTTCATGGGTGTCAGGCGGCGAGCCACGGTCAGAGTAAGCGAACTAGTATAGCGGGCTACAGGTGAATTTACAGAGCTTTGGTTTTTACCATACCCTGGCGTAATTCAGCGCCGGGCCCTTCGTCCTGCAGGGTAATCTGGCCCTCTTCAATCTGAATCCCCAGACTGGCATAGAGGGTTTCGAAATCCGGGACGGCGAGTGACGCCCGGGCCTGCTGAAAAAGCGGTTCAAACAGGACTACGCGATTCTCGTGGTCCAGGCGCTGGGCTATTGCCAACGCCGACAGGCTCTCATTGGCGCAACACCGGTTGAGTGCCGCCAATGCCTGGTCCAGGCCGACGCGCCCGCCGGACTGTTGACGCAGTTGGACGTCAGCAGCCAGAAAGTACCAGGCGCCACTCCAATACACGCGCATGAAGGCGCCGTTGCCCGGCATTTCGTCGCTGACCCGGACCAGCGGTCTACCGTCGAACTCGGACTGTTGACGTCCACGCATAAAACCATCGAGTAGTTTTTGCCACATCTGCTCCTCGCTTAACACACCTGCGCGAACCTGCAGAATATTCTGGTAATAGCTGGCCAAGCCCTCGCTGAACCAGGCTTCACCGTTGCCTTTATAGGGGATCAACAGGTGCGAGAGCTCGTGGTAGCTGGTCCAGTTGTTCTGTAAAGCCTCTGCACTGGCGCTGGGAAGAACGTAAAAGGTGACCGTGTCCACCGGGCCGCGATTAACCTGGCCCCAGGGTATGGGGTCGGAGGTGCTGCCGGAGGCGGGCTCCACCACCATGCGCCAGCGATCACGGGGCCAGCGACCGAAGACCTGCAAAAGCGCGTTGGAGATATGGGTAGCCCAGTCGGTTAAATCCTGGTGGCTATCGGGATTGAAGCCCTCACCGATGTTCAGTTGCAGGGTCTGATCCCCGTGAGTTAGGAGCACAGGCTCCCTGTCGCTGGCCGCACGCACTGTGACGGAGAAGCTCAAAAAAAGCAGCAGCGCCAGGCATGGCTTTACGACGAACACGGACACTCAGGGCTTGCTATCGTCTGCACGAAAGCCCGCTATCTCCGCCATCCGGGCGAATAACTCGAGGACGTCGGTGGCATTATCCCCGCCCGCAAATTCACGGTACAGTGAGTCGACATTAACAGCGATTCTTTCCGGGTCGGACCACGCAGCGAAGTCCGACAGGTCTATGTCGTGGGCTGCATCCTGCGCGCTCATGCCACTCTCATAACGTAAGCGTGACTCTTTTTTCACATATTCCAGGTAATGCCTGACCCGTCCCACTCCCTGACGGTCTGTTAAGGGGCCGTGTCCGGGGACGATATGATCGACATCCATTGCTTCGATGTGCCGACAGGCATCGATCCAATTGTCCACGGGCCCCTGCCACATAACGGGCGTGCCCTCTATAAACAGGATGTCCCCGGTGAATACCGTTCGATCACTCGGTGAGTGCACCAGTACATCACCACGGGTATGGGCAGGTCCCACGTTAATCAGGTGAATGGGTTTGTCACCTACCTTCAAATCCAGGGTGTCCTCGAATGTTCGGGTGGGAGGGGAGTGGTGGATGTTCGAAAAATTGAATTGTCCAAAGCAGTGCAGAAAGTACTGTCCGACGGCACCCATGTCGCCGGCAGCCTCGGTCAAGGCCTGCATGGTTTCCGGTGTCAGTTCAGCCATCTCCTGTGCCGCAGCGCTGGACGCAATAATTTCCGCGCCGGTCACCAGCTCATTGCCATGGCAGTGATCGCCATTGGCGTGGCTGTTGACCAGGGTGCCGATGTCTCGTGCGCCGGGTTCGACGTGTCGCATGGCGCTGAGCATGTCCGCGGTCAGGTCCAGGTCGAAAAGGGTGTCAACCAGCAGTGACTCTTCGCCGTCGACAATCAGGCCGGCATTGCTCCAGCCCCAGCCGCCCTCGTGGGCCAGCCAGGCATAGGCGCCATGGGTGAGTTGGCGCAGGCCAGGGTCGGGGTTTTTATACACGCGGCATCCTCCCTCCAGATACTGCTCAATAGTAGCGATATTTCCCCTCGGTGACAGCTTTTCGGATTTTGTCTATGGCCCGTAGTCTGGTTTAATGCTCCCCTGTTTTTGAGTGGAGTTATTCATGGTCTGGTTCGTAATCCTGGCACTGCTGTTTTTGTTGGTAAGCGTGGTGATTCTGCGCGGTGAAAACCTGGTGCACCTTGACTCCAACGTTCCCCCTATCCCCCAGCGTGCGCCAAGCGACCAACACCACGAGGTCGTGACCTCGATGCAGGAATTTACCGCCACCAGCAGTGGCGTAAAAGGTCGGGCCAGGTTGCGCACGATTCGTGAGCACATGGACGCAATGCACGACGGTAAGACGTTTGCCAGTACCTTCACGCCCGTTGATGAGCGGGGTTTGCGTGGGGAGTGGGTTATCGCGCCTGGCGCTGATAAGCGGCGCAGAGTGCTGTACCTCCACGGTGGCGCTTTCATGATGGGAAGCCCCCGAAGCCATCGCTCTATTACCAATAGACTGTCAGAGCTCGCTAACGCCGCGGTCTTTGCGCTGGATTATCGTCTGATGCCGGAGCACAGTCGGCTGGAGGGTATCGCGGACTGCCAGAGCGCCTATCGCTGGATACTCGAGAATGGTCCCGAAGGACCGGAAGCCCTGGAATACCTGATAGTGTCGGGCGATTCCGCAGGCGGAAACCTGACCCTGATGACAGTGGCCTGGGCGCGAGATGAAGGACTGCGGCAGGCTGACGCTGCCGTGGCCTTTTCGCCTTCGACCGATGTGACGATGACCGCCCCCAGTCTCAGGGCCAACATCGACAGTGACCCGATGTTGGGGCCGGCGTTCGGTAAGCTGACCCGTATCCCAACTATTCTATGGTGGTGGATCACCCTGTTTTCTTCGCGGATGCTGCCAAGGGATCCGCGTAATTCGCCATTGCGCGGCGACCTTTCGAACCTGCCCCCCACACTGGTGCAGGTCAGCGAAGCGGAAATGTTGTACGACGATGGTCGTCGCTATGTCGAAAAAGCCAGGGCCTCGGGCTCCCCGGCGGAGCTGCAGTCATGGCCTCACATGGTGCATGTCTGGCAAATTTTCACCCCGGACCTGCCAGAGGCTGAGGAGGCCTTTGGTCGTATAGGGGAGTTCCTGGCCAGCCATTCAAAAGGTGTTGGGGAGGATCTGGCTGCGTGAATGCGCTGCGTTCATTGCTGGTTTTCCTGTGGATCGTGGTAACGGTAATCCCGGTGGGCCTGGCGCTGGTTATCTCGTCGCTGTTTCTGGACGAGAGGAAACTCTGGTGGTGGTTTGCTGCGCCGTGGCTGCGTGGCGCCATTGGTTGTGCCCGTATTGTCGGTAGGGTCGACTACCGTCTTCACGGTGAGGAAAATCTGCCCGGCAAAGAGGATATGCGTCGGGTGATTCTTTGCCCCAAACATCAGTCAACCTGGGAAACGTTTTACTTCCCCAGCATGTCACCGCACGCATTGGCCTATGTTTTCAAGCAAGAGCTCCTCAGGATACCTGTATTTGGTTGGGCTATGGGCAGGCTCAACATGATCCATATCGACCGCAGCAAACGCAAAGACGCCTGGAACAAGGTGGCGGAACAGGGGGTCATCCTGATGGACAGCGGAAAATGGGTGATCATGTTTCCGGAGGGAACTCGCACCGAACGCGGTACCAAGGGGGATTACAAGACCGGCGCTACCCGTTTGGCGGTTGCAACCAATGCCTACGTCATACCGATCGCGGTGACCTCCGGGCGCTGCTGGCCCCGGCGGTCATTCTGGATGATTCCCGGGGTAATTGATGTGTCGATCGGGGAGCCGATTTATGCGGAGGGCCGCCAGCCGGAGGAATTGATGGATGAGATTGAGCGTTGGATCGAAGCGGAAATGCACCGCCTGGATCCGGCGGCCTATAAAACGGCAGTTGCCTGAGGATGCCTGCTGCCACCTGAACCCCGCAGTCAGGGCTGACCTGACGCCGGGGTGTTTTGGATACCAACACGGGAGAGCACGACCATGACGATACAGACACGGACAATTAGCTATAACCACAATGGTGTGGAACTGGAAGGCCTGCTTGCCTGGGACGATGCCAAAGACGGTGCCCGGCCCGCGGTGGCAATCTCTCACGCGTGGGGAGGACGCAGCCCCTTTGAGGAAGATAGGGCGGTAGCGGTCGCTGAGCTCGGTTATGTCGGCTTCGCCCTGGACCTTTACGGCAAGGGCGTTCTGGGCTCTGGCCCGGAGGAAAATACTGCGCTTATGACCCCGTTACTGGCCGACCGGGCGCTGCTGCAAGAGCGGATCAACCTGGCCGTCAGTGTGCTGCGTGAACAGGACGAGGTCGATAGTGATCGAGTGGCGGCGATGGGTTACTGTTTCGGTGGCTTATGTGTGTTGGACCTGGCGCGTTCTGGTAGCGATGTGCTCGGTGTCGCCAGTTTCCACGGGCTATTCGCGCCTCCGGAAGACGTACCTAACCAGCCCATCACGGCGAGTGTACTGTGCCTGCATGGATACGATGACCCGATGGTTGAGCCCCAGGCAGTGATTGACCTCGCGACTGAGATGACGGCCGCTGGCGCCGACTGGCAGATCCACGCCTATGGTAATACCCAGCATGCCTTCACCAACCCCGAGGCTAACGATCCAGACATGGGCACGATATACGATGCCAGGGCAGAGCGTCGTTCCTGGCAGGCGCTCAAGGATTTTCTGGCCGAACTTTTCTAGAAGGCTGACCCACTGACTGACCCTGGAGACAAGATAACGTGAAAGTAATGACAGTAGCCGGCGCAGGCGGTTTGGAAGACCTGAAACTCGAAGAGCGCGAAGAGCCGACACCTGGCCCGGGGCAGGTACTGGTTCGCTGGCACGCGACTTCCCTGAACTACCATGATTATCTGATCGCTATCGGCGGACTACCGGTGCCCGCCGGGCGCATCCCGATGTCCGATGGTGCCGGCGAAGTTGCCGCTCTGGGTGACGGCGTCGACGGTTGGCAACTCGGGGACAAGGTGTACTCCCTGTTCTTCCCGAATTGGCGCAGCGGCGATCCGACGCCTGAAAAAACTGCCGCTGTCAGTGGCGAAACCGCCGACGGCTTTGCCTGCGAGTATTCCTGTGTCGATGCGGGTAGTCTGACGCGCATGCCAGCGGGATACAGTTTTCAGGAGGCGGCAACCTTGCCCTGCGCAGCCCTGACCGCCTGGCGTGGATTGATGGTTGAAGGACAAATCAAGGCCGGCGATACGGTGTTGGTAGAGGGCTGTGGTGGAATGTCGATATTCGGCCTGCAGCTGGCGAAGGCGGCGGGTGCCCGTGTGTTTGCCACGTCATCATCAGATGAGAAGCTTGCGCGCTTACTGGAGCTTGGTGCCGATGGGGTGGTGAATTACAAAACTGACGAAAACTGGGGCAAGACGGTAGCCCAGATGTCCGGCGGCGGCGTTGATCATGTTCTGGATGCTGGCGGCGATGCCACCATCGGACAATCGATGGAAGCCGTGAAAATGGGGGGCAACATTTCCCTTATCGGCGTCCTGGGCGGCTTTACCGCCAATATCAATTTGCCCGTCGCGTTTTTCAAGCATGTCACCTTTCATGGCATCGCTGTTGGCAGCAGGGACATGCAGGAAGCCATGAACGATGCTATCGAAGCCAATGACATTAAGCCTGTGATCGACCGGGAGTATCCCCTGAGCGAGCTCGCTGATGCCTTCAGATACCAGGGAAGTGGCGCTCACTTTGGTAAGATTGTGGTCAGCTACTAGCGCTAACCACGATCTGGCCCTGGGCCTGTTTCCTGTAACAAAATGTCAATTTTTCTAGCGGCTCGGGTCATTGTGCCCGGCGCTCCCGGAGCGCACTATCGTGCCTCCTTAAATCCTTGATTTGGTACCTGTTATGAGCAATCCAGCATATATCTATGACGCCGTACGCACACCTCGCAGCAAGGGTAAGCCCGGGGGCAGTCTTAACGAGGTGAAACCGATTGAGCTAGGCGCGGGCCTATTGCGAGAGCTGCAGCAACGCTTTGATCTTGATACATCCTATGTCGATGACGTGGTGATGGGGTGCGTAACACCGATCGGTGAGCAGGGTAGCGACGTCGGCAAGATGATTGCGATGAACGCCGATTGGGATGAATCAGTGGCTGGTGTACAACTCGACAGGTTCTGCGCTTCCGGGTTGGAGGCGGTGAATATCGCTGCCCAGAAAGTGGCCTCGGGTTGGGAAGACCTGGTGGTCGCTGGCGGTGTTGAATCGATGTCACGCGTGCCGATGGGGTCCAACGGCGGAGCCATGGGGGGTGACCCGGAGTTTGCCGCCAAGACCGGTTTTGTCCCTCAGGGTATAGGCGCCGACACGATCGCCACGATCGAGGGCTGGAGTCGTGAGGACGTCGACAGCTTTGCCCTGGAGTCGCAGCGCAGGGCCGCGCATGCTCGCGACAACGGTTATTTTGATCGATCAGTAGTGCCGGTGCGCGATGACAACGGTCTCACCATCCTCGAAAAGGACGACTTCATCAAGCCCGATACCACGATGGAGAAGCTCGGCTTCCTTAACCCTTCCTTTGAGATGATGGGCCAGTTCGGCTTTGATGATGTGATTCTGCGCAAGTATTCCAGCCTGGATAAGGTGAATCACGTCCATACACCGGGTAACTCGTCCGGTATCGTCGATGGCTCCAGCGCAGTTTTGATTGGTAGCGAAAAAGCGGGATCAGACCTTGGGATTACCCCGCGGGGGCGGATTGTGGCTACGGCGGTGCTGGCTACTGACCCGACCATTATGTTGACTGGACCCGGTCCCGCGGCCGAGAAATGCCTGAAGCGGGCGGGCATGCAAAAGTCAGATATTGACCTGTGGGAAATCAACGAGGCCTTCGCCTCCGTGGCCATGCGGTATATGAAGGACCTGGACATCGACCACGAGGTTACCAATGTGAATGGTGGCGCGATTGCGATGGGACATCCGTTGGGCGCAACCGGCGCCATGCTGGTCAGTATTGTGCTGGATGAGCTGGAGCGCCGTGAACTCAAGCGCGCTATGTTGTCGCTTTGTGTCGGTGGCGGCATGGGTATTTCAACAATCATTGAGCGCGTGTAACGGCGGGCGAACCGGGAGTCGAATATGAGTGTTTTCAACTACGAAAAAGATGCCGACGGAATCGTCACCGTGACCATGGATATGACCGGTCCGGTCAACGCGATGAACGCGGAATTCCGTACGGCCATGGCCGAGACGGTCGATCGGCTGGAGAACGAAGAGGGCCTGACCGGCGTGGTGCTGGCGTCGGCGAAGAAGGTATTTTTTGCCGGCGGGGATCTCAATGACCTGTTGGCTGTGACGGCAGATCATGCCGAAGAATTTATGAGCGAGGGTATGCTGATAAAGTCTCATCTTCGTCGTCTCGAAAAACTGCCGGTGCCGGTAGTGGCTGCCATCAACGGTGCTGCACTGGGGGGAGGTTATGAGATCTGCCTTGCCTGTAACCATCGAATTGCGTGGAACAACCGGGCAGTCCAGATTGGGCTGCCTGAGGTTGGCCTGGGCCTGTTGCCCGGGGGTGGCGGCATCGTACGGCTGGTTAACCTGATCGGTTTGGAGCGGGCACTGCCTTATCTTCTGGAAGGTAAGAAAATTGACCCCGTAAAAGCCTTGGACGAGGGCATGATCGACGAGCTGTCTCCCAGCCTGGAGGAGCTGGTACCAAGGGCCAGGGCCTGGATTCTGGCCAATAAGGATAATGAATCTGCGGCGGTGCAGCCCTGGGACACCAAGGGTCATCGCATACCCGGCGGCGATGCCCGATCGCCAAAGCTGGCCCAGACGATCATGGCTGCCCCGGCCATGCTGTTGCAACAGACGAGGGGGCTGTTACCGGCTCCTGAGCGTATTTTGTCCTGCGCGGTTGAGGCGACTCGCCTCAACTTTGACACAGCGCTGGTGGTTGAAAGTCGCGGACTGACCTACCTGGCGACCACCCCACAGGCCAAGAATATGATAAGCACGTTTTTCTTCGGCATGAATAAGGTTAATGGCGGCGCAAGCCGTCCCGCTGGCTACGACAAGTACACCACGCAACGTGTCGGCGTTCTGGGTGCCGGGATGATGGGGCAGGGTATTGCCTACGTTTCTGCGATGGCTGGAATAGAGGTGGTATTGAAGGACGTGGCACTCGAATCCGCGCAGAAGGGCAAGGACTACAGCGTCGCTCTGCTTGATAAGCGGGTCGAGCGGGGACGAATGACCCCCGAAAAACGTGACGAGGTACTCGCCCGAATCACCCCCACCGCGGACAACGCAGATCTCCAGGGTTGTGACCTGATTATCGAGGCTGTGTTTGAAAACATTGACCTCAAACACCAGATCACCCGTGAGACAGAGGGCTGCCTGGCGGAGGGCGGGGTCTGGGGATCCAACACCTCCACCTTGCCGATAACCCAGCTTGCGGAGGCCAGTGCCAAGCCGGAAAACTTTATAGGCATTCACTTCTTTTCACCGGTAGACAAGATGCCGTTGGTGGAAATTATTATGGGCGAAAAGACCTCCGACGAAGCGCTTGCGCGTGCCTTTGATTATGCCCGGCAGATCAAGAAAACCCCCATTGTCGTCAATGACTCACTGGGGTTTTTCACCTCCCGAACTTTTGGTACTTATCTCGACGAGGGGGTGCGTTTGTTGAAAGAGGGTGTGCATCCGGTCCTCATTGACAATATGGGTAAAGCGGTAGGCATGCCGGTTGGCCCCCTGGCTGTCTACGATGAAGTTAGCCTGGAGCTGAGCCGGAAGGCGCAGGAGACCTGGCGCGACATGGGTGTGCTGGATAAGTGGGGAGATGGCAGCATAGCCCGCGAGGTTTTAGCGACCATGATCGACGAGCACGGGCGAGGCGGGCGTCATCATGGCGGCGGCTTCTACGAGTATGCGCAAGACGGTAGTAAAGCGATTTGGCCGCCTCTGCTTGATATCTTTTATCAGCCAGAGGTCAGTGTCAGTGAAGCAGATATCAAGGACCGACTGCTCTTCCGCCAGGTCATCGAGGCGCTCAAGTGCCTGGAGACCCATGTGCTGCGCTCTGCCGAAGATGGCAACATTGGCTCCATCATGGGTATCGGTGCGCCGGTGTGGACCGGTGGCCTGCTGCAGTTCGTTGAGACCTTTGGCTACCCGGCATTTGTGGACCGGTGTAACGAATTGGCTGCCAGCTACGGTGAACGCTTCAAGCCGCCACAGATTGCCCTGGACAAGGCCGCGGAACGCCTGGCGGCCTGAAAACGACAACACTCAAACAACGCGATTTAACCGCAAGGAGAAAGACGATGGATATTAATGGCAAGGTGGCGGTAGTCACTGGTGGGGCCTCTGGCCTGGGTGAAGCGACGGTGCGGCGTTACGTTGCGAGCGGCGCCAAAGTGGCAATCTTTGACATGAATGATGCTCGAGGCAATGCGCTGGCTGAAGAACTTGGCGACAACGTTATCTACCAGAATGTCAATGTGGCGGACGAAGATACCGTTTCGGCCGCCCTGGAAGCCACGGTAGCGGCTTTCGGTGCTGTTCATATCTGTAACAACTTTGCCGGCATTGGCGATGCGGCCAAGACGGTCAGCCGTGGCGAGCCGCTGGCGCTTGATAAATTCAAGCGTGTTATCGACGTGAACCTGATCGGCACGTTCAATGTGTCGCGCCTGGCAGCGGCCCAGATGGCCAAGCAGGACCCGATTAACGATGATGGCGGTCGTGGTGTGATTATCAACACTGCCTCCGTAGCGGCCTATGAAGGTCAGATAGGGCAGGTGGCCTACAGTGCCTCCAAGGGAGCCGTAGTCGGTATGACCTTGACGATGGCACGGGACCTGTCCAGCCTCGGTATTCGGGTGAACACGATTGTGCCGGGCCTTATTCACACGCCTCTGTTTGAGTCACTGCCAGAAGAGGCATACAAGAGCCTCGAAGCCCAGGCACTGTTTCCCAAGCGTCTTGGCAAGGCGGATGAGATCGCTCACCTTTCCCAGTATATCGCCGAGAACGATTACACCAATGGCGAATGTATCCGTATGGACGCGGGTATTCGCATGCAGCCACGCTAATCACCCCACCGCAGAGTTCGAACGGGGGCCTGATGGCCCCCGCGCTTTTTACGCCCGGCTCACTGTTTTGAGCTCCAATCGGCCTTTGACCAAATTGGCCAAAATCTTGATCGATGACAAGTCAGCGACTACTCTTTTTAGTCAGACTTCACGCTAACAACAACCTGCAAACTGACCGGTGTATTCCGGGGAGGACAACAACGTGAATAAACCTCACTTACCATCGCTGATGCCGATAGCAGCGGGTCTGCTGACCGCCGGACTGGCGATGCCTGCGGCGGCTGTCAAATTCGAGCTGGGCCCATTCGAAGGCACCTTCACCTCGAATCTGTCGGTCGGTGCCAGCTGGCGCACGGAGAGTGCTGACAAGCGCGTGCTGGCCCCGGGTAACACCAACGGCAAAGGGCAGGCTTCATCAAGCACAGCCGACGATGGCAACCTGAACTACGGCAGTGGTGATCGCTATTCGCTATTGTTCAAAGGGGTGCACGACCTCGATTTGAATGCGGGTAACTACGGGTTTTTTACCCGGGTCAAGTACTGGTATGACGAAGAGCTGCGTAATGGGCGAGTACCGCATGGGCATGCGGCAACCGATTACGAGCCACGCTCGGAGTTGGATACTTCCGATTTCGAGGATCTGGCGCAGGACACAGGCTTTGAGTTTCTGGATTACTACGTCTACGGCAGCACCCAGATTGGCGAGATGCCGCTGGAAATGCGGGCCGGTAATATGGTGCTGAGCTGGGGAGAGAGCACCTTCATCCAGAACGGCATTAATGTGATCAATCCCTTTGATGTGACCGCCCTGCGCAAGCCCGGATCGGAAATCAAGGAAGCCTTGCTGCCTGTGGGGATGGTCTACGGCAATCTCGGATTGACCTATGACCTCAGCGTTGAAATGTTTTACTAGTACGAGTGGGAGCGCACAGTTATCGATGAATGCGGTACCTACTGGAGTGCGGCGGACCCTTATGGCGGTGGCTGTGATTACCTGACCGCCTCTGCCAACTCCCCGGACAGGGAGCAGGTGGAAACTGGCTTCGTTATCCCCAGGGATCCGGACGATGAGGCATCAGACTCCGGCCAGTGGGGTATCGCTGCGCGCTATTTCGTAGAGTCTCTCAACTCAACCGAGTTTGGCGCTTATTTTATGAATTATCACAGTCGTACCCCCATTCTGAGTGGACGCAATGCAACAGAGGGTTTTGGC
>CAZPVJ010000129.1:0-7455 GCA_964590005.1 uncultured Alteromonadaceae bacterium
CGGGACATGGAGCCCCTGAATTTGAGGGCCATGGCCTCCAAAATCACTGATTCTGGTGCTTTACCCTGGAGAAATCATGGGTAGAGAAATAGGGCCGATTTTGGCTACTGCACAGATTCGGCGGTTTGGGCCAAAATGGCCCGCTACGGGGAGTGACCATGCCCAAGACTATTGCTACCGCCAGTAACGTCTTTGCCGCCTGCGACAGGCTCGATGCGGCTAACAAACGATGGAACCGAGAGGATGTGCGCAGCGAAGTCGGCGGAGGAGGCTGGGTTGTCATTGACCCCCTGATCCAGGCCTGGCGTGCGTTGCGGCCGTTGAGGGAAGTGGCGCCCACCACGCCCACCGAGTTGCTCCAGCAGGTGGCTGTCTCGTTGGAGGCGCATATCGCGGGTTTTACTCAGGAAACCGAGAATCGCGTCTCCGGGCATCAGAAAATCTTCGAAGCGACCGTTTTAGAGCTCTCTGAAAAATTGGCGGGCCTGGAAGCCGAGTTAGACGAGATTCAGGAAAGCTTGGCGGCGAGTGAGGCCGCGAACACTGAACTGACTGAGCGGCTCGAACAAGCCAATACGAAACTAGCGGAATCGAAGACAGAAAATGCCCGAGTGGTGGCCGAAAGCGACGGTCTCACCGGTCAAGTCGCTCGCATGGAGAAAGAGCACAAAGCCGCGATTCAGTCGATGCAGACAGAGCAGCGAGAACTACTCAAGCAGCATGCCGCGGAGCGATCGAGGATGGCGGAGGAGCACGCGTCAGCGATTGCTTCACAGCGTAAGGAACTGGCGCAGGAGGCCGAACAAGCTGAAAACCGACTGATGGTGCTACTGGATCAGGAGAGACAGGAAGCCAAGGAAGCAGAATCAAAGCTTTCCGGAAATCTGGAGAAGGTTAAGCTGAAGGTCCAGTCTCAGCGGGACACCATTATTGCTTTAGAAGCCAGTGTAACGGAGCTTACCCGCCGGAGCGAGAAACTCGACTCAGAATTGGCTACTTGGGTTGAAAACAACACCGCTCTAAAGACATCACTTGAAGAGCAAAGGGCGGCTACCACATCGATCGAGCAAGAATTCTCTGCCTATAGGCAACAACATGCTCTGGGCAGCGAATTGGGAGCGCTTCAGGATGCAGTAACCGGTCTCCAGGCGCAGCTGACTGAACGCAACAAGAAAAAGAAGGGGTAGACGATAAGACAGATTACAATGTAGAGAAGCTGAAAGTTGGCAGTTATCACAGGCACCCGCTTACAGCGTACTACCCCTAGACAGCTGGATATTTACAAAGGCCGAATAGGTTAATTCGTCATTTCTGATACTTCATTATCTGGAAAAAGATGCTGTAATCTTGGTTGCAGCTGAGCTGGCAGTCTTACAATTAGAAACCTGTACTCTGGAGCTCTCAATCACGAAATGTTGGCTATTTTCGTCTGTAGCCTTATCGGCTCTGAATTGGATTCTTCGTTCAATGGCGACGTAAAAGGTACCTACTTCTCAGCGCAATACAGCGCCAATGTCCCGACCACAGTATTAATTGATCTTAGCGTCTGAACATTGTCAAAACCAGCCTCCCCAATCATAGCGGGCAATCTGCCTTCAACATTGTCCTGCGTCGTCTCGAATCCATCAAGCCACTGAATAGGACAAAACAGAAGACGCATGAGCGGCCCGGTCGGTTTGCCCCAGTCGGCCACCATCAGCCTGCCGCCTGGCATCAAAACCCGAAAAACTTCTGAGAGAGCCTCTGCTTTTGCAGATCTGTTAAGGTGATGAAAGAACAGAGTAGACATTACGCGATGAAAGCTGCTGTCGGGATATGGCAATTCCGTCGCTAACGCCTGATCAAAATCGACCCGAACATTGGCTGCTTTAGCTTTTGTCTGAGCGATTTTGATAATTTTGGGGTCGCCATCGACGCCAGTGACATCAACACTGGACATGCTTTGTTTTATCATCACGGACAATGTGCCCGTGCCGGAGGCTAGATCAAGCACCTTCATTCCATGATCCAAATTCGCTTGTTCGATCAAGCGCCGCTTTACTAACGTATCGCGCGTGGCTAACTGGACAACCGGATCATATATTGCGGTCAACCAATCGTAGCCCAGTGCCGGGACATAGTCGTCCGGTAAGTCGGATTTCCTGTTCACAACTTCCTCCTAGGCAAGCCGGCCTCAATAAGAGCAGGCACGTTTTCGAACAAAAGAAACTACTTCAATAGCTTGTTGTACAACGCTGACAGGATTGCGCCTGCCAAGCCAGCAAAAACACTCCAGCTCACAAGCCCTGAAATAGCGCCCGTCCAGCTCATCGCCCAGCCTACTTGGGCCAGATCCACATGAAGCATGTGCGCTGTCATTTGCCACATGGCTCCCGGTAGCACGATAACCAGAACACTACACCCAATCCATAACAGCGCCGCTGTCAGAGCACTGGCCACTGAAAACTGCAAAGTATTGATCATTTCTCTCTCCCACTATCGTTAACAAGTGTTGAATCAACATATTAGCTAGATTGGACGCACTGGTTCTCCCACGGCCACACCCTACCCATCGCCAGGAACGTGAATGATGCAGACCAAGTAATGAGAAGAAATCCGTTGAGCGCCTCAACAGCGGTGATGAAACGAATATGTCCCTGCGGCTCAATATCTCCCAGACCTAGAGTCGTATAGATAACACCTGAGTAATAGAGATAGCTCATCGCGTCTGTAACCGCTGCGCCTTCAAAGACTCCAAGTTTGAGGAAGGAAACCGATATGCCGTAGGTGATTGCGTAGATTCCTATCTCGGCAATATGGACAAGGAAGAGCGTCACGACGATTACCAGCACCTGGGCCTGCCTCGAAAACCCGAAGCGAGGCGCCCTAGATCCAAGCCATATCAGTGCCCTGTAGTGAAACAGAAATGTCAGGGAAACCAGCCCAAAGGTTAGGAGCACGGCAGTTTTCATGTGATCGCCCCTGCGGCGCTATCGCCTGATTCAGGCTCGACGCTGCCTTCAATAACCCGCCGTTTTTCCTGAAACTGAAGGATGAAACTGTAGATGACTGGTAGCACCAAAAGATTAAGAATCATTACTGTGAGCATACCCCCAAGCATAGGGGCAGCAATCCGATGGGTTACATCCGATCCGGTGCCACTGCTCAACATAATGGGCACCAAGCCAGCCATGGTAGAAATCGCTGTCATTGCTACTGGCCTTACGCGCTTCGAGGTCGCGCTTAGCACAGCATCCCAAACTTCCTCCAGAGTCAATCGGCGCTCGGACTGGCTTCTGCGTTCGGCTATTTCCGTATCGATGAAGCTCAGCACCAGCACACCAATCTCTGCCGCCATGCCTGCCAAGGCAATGAATCCTACCGCCACAGCGACCGACATGTTGTAGTCGTTGAAGTAAATCAGCCAGATCCCGCCAATCAGCCCGAATGGGATCGACATCATTACAACGATAGGCTCAATGACGTTGCGAAAATTGAAGTAGAGAAGTAGAAATATTATGAACAGCGTGGCAGGAGCGACGATACTAAGCCGCCTCGCCGCTCGCTCCATGTACTCAAACTGGCCCGACCAGGTCAGTGTGTACCCTGCCGGAATGTCGACCTGCTGGTTAATGACTTCTTTGGCTTTGCTTACAAATCCGCCTATATCCGATGTGGAAATGTCCACATAGATCCAGGCATTGGGCCTTGCATCTTCACTCTTGATAACCGGAGGACCTCGCGTATAAGAGATCTCAGCCACCAGGGCGAGCGGGATCTGCGCGCCTGTCGGGGTCGGAATAATTACGCGCTTGAGTGTCTCCAAGTCGTCTCGGAGCTCCCTGGGGTAGCGAAGATTGACCGGATAGCGCTCCAGCCCCTCTACGGTTTCGGTGATATTCATACCGCCGATCGCGCTTTGAATCACGTCCTGGACGTTACCCACGGTAAGGCCGTACCGGGCTGCGCTCTCTCGATCGATGTCAAAATCAAGGTAATAGCCCCCCACGGCGCGATCCCCAAATGCGGACGTCGTTTCGGGGAGCGTTTTCATCGCTTGTTCGATATCCTGCGATACATCTTGTAGGACGTTGAGATCGGGGCCAGAGACTTTGATGCCAATGGGGGTCTTGATGCCGGTAGAAAGCATGTCTATGCGCGTCTTGATCGGCATAGTCCAGGCGTTGGCAAGACCTGGAAACTGGATAGCGGCATCCATCTCACTCATCAGTTCCTTCGTTGTCTTATCGGGATCGGGCCACTCCTCTTTCGGCCTTAGGCGAACGGTCGTTTCGATCATCGCCAATGGCGCAGAGTCCGTCGCCGTCTCTGCGCGGCCCACTTTTCCGAATACATGATGGACCTCGGGGAACGTCGTGAGTATCTTGTCCGTTTGCTGTAGTAGCTCCCGTGCCTTGGTGATCGATATACCTGGGAAGGTCGTTGGCATATAAAGGATATCGCCCTCATCCAGAGGCGGCATGAACTCGCTGCCTAGCTTGGAATAGGGATAGTAAGTCGCACCAAGCAGGGCTAGGGCGCACAACACCGTCACGACCCTCCATCGCATCGCTATTTTTAGAATAGGCCGGTGAACCGCGTGAAGGGCTCGGTTTAGCGGGTTTTTATGCTCCGCAATGATCTTGCCCCGCAGGAAGTAGCCCATCATCACCGGCACGAGCGTGATAGCCAGAATCGCGGAGGCCGCCATCGCATAGGTAGCAGTGAAGGCCAGGGGACTGAAAAGCCTCCCTTCTTGTGCCTGCATCGTAAAAATGGGGAGGAACGACACGGTAATCACAAGAAGGGAGAAAAACAAAGCTGGACCAACTTCCTGACAAGACTCGCCAATCGTCTTCCAGCGCTCCTCAATCGTGAGCTCACGACCCTTGTCCTCGCGCGCCATGGCAAGCCTGCTATGCGCGTTCTCCACCATCACAATGGCGCCGTCCACCATGGTGCCAATGGTGATTGCTATACCGCCTAACGACATAATATTGGCGTTCAGTCCCTGGAGGCGCATGACGATAAAGGCCATCAGAACGCCCAGAGGCAGTGTGATAATTACGACAAACGCAGATCTGGCATGCAGAAGGAAAAGAATGACTACAATGCTCACAATCACCAGCTCTTGAGCCAGCGAGGTATTCAGACTATCAACCGCACGCTCGATAAGATCTCCCCGGTCGTAGACAGGGACGATTTCAACGCCCTCAGGTAATCCTGATTTCAGTTCTTCAAGTTTCTCGCGTACGGCTTGAATTGTTGCTAGTGCGTTCTCGCCAAAGCGCATAATAACAACGCCGCCTGCTACTTCACCTTCTCCGTTCAGGTCCACTAGGCCGCGCCGGAGTTCAGGTCCTATCTGCACATTGGCAACATCTTTTAGTCTTATCGGAGTGCCATTTTGATCGACCGAAACAGGAATCGAGTTAAGGTCCTCAATTGACTGTATATAGCCCAACCCTCGCACCATGTACTCTGTCTCAGCCATCTCGACGAGGCGGCCACCGACATCCTTATTGGACATCTTGATAGCCATTCTGACTTTGCTGAGCGGAATGTTGTAGCGAAGCAGCGCATTGGGGTCGACCTCAACCTGGTATTGCTTCACGAAGCCGCCAACGGATGCGACCTCAGAAACACCAGGTACGGTCTGCAGAGGGTAGCGGAGATACCAATCTTGCAATGAACGCAGTTCTGCAAGATCGTGCTTGCCACTCTTATCGACCAGGGCGTACTCATAGACCCAACCCACGCCAGTTGCATCAGGGCCAAGAGTAGGGGTCACACCTCGTGGCAATCGACCGCTTACATAGTTGATTGACTCCAATACGCGCGAGCGCGCCCAGTACATATCCGTTCGATCTTCGAAAATGATGTAAACAAAGGACAAGCCGAAGAATGAGTAGCCCCTCACGACCTTCGTATCCGGAACGGCCAGCATCGAGGTCGTCAACGGATAGGTCACCTGGTCTTCGACAACTTGGGGCGATTGACCGGGATATTCCGTAAATATGATGACCTGAACATCGGACAGATCGGGAATGGCGTCTAGTGGGACATTCTTGTAGGCGAAAATCCCTATTGCACCGATAATGAACGTCGCAATCAGAACCATAAATCGGTCCCGTAATGAGGCATTAATGATCGCTCTAATCATGAATCATGCCTCCGTGAGCGTCGGTGCTCATTTCGGGTTGTGGCTCTTCGCTCATTCCGTGTGCCATGCCGCTGTGCATATTGTCATGACCGCTTTCAGGCATATCACCACTGTGGTCCGTCATGTCGTGATGACCTGCTGAATGCCCCGAGTGATCGGCATCAGATTCCGATGACTTATTCTTTAGCGCGTCCATCATTTTGGCGGTGGCTTCGCGCAGTTTCGATTCCGAGTCAACGAGGAATTGTGCGGAGGTCACCACTTCTTCGCCATTGTTGACGCCATCAATAATCTCAATGCGCCCTTCTGATTCCACACCTAGTGTGACAAGCCTGGGTTCGAACTTTCCGGGCTCTCTCACCACAAAGATTTGGGGTTGCCCTCCTGAGCGAACGACTGCCTCGGACGGCACAACGACTGAGTTCTTACGTGTATCGGAGAGAATCTTTACTTCCGAGAACATATCGGGACGCAGCAAGAGATCTGGATTGTCGAACACCAACCTGACCTTGGTCGTCCGGGTTTTGGCTTCCGAGTACGGATAGATATAGGACACCTCGCCTTTAAATGTTCTGCCGGGAACTGATGTAAGCGTCATTTCAACTTGATCGCCCACACTCACCCAGGGGATTTCGTTCTCATAGATGTCAGCCAGTACCCAGACCTGACCGAGATCAGCCAGCATATAGAGTTCTTTTTGAGGAGTAACATGCTGGCCCTGACGCACACCAATTCGCAGGACTGTTCCATCTACGGGTGAGTGAATATGAATGCTCTTCTTGATTTCACGGCTCTGCTCAAGCTCTTTGATCTGGTGTTCGGGCACGTCCAAAAACTGTAAGCGTTCGCGAGAACTCTTCACCAGTTGCTGAGCGCCCTCCCGGATCTCTTCTATTGGGCTCTCGCCGAGTGCAGAGAGGTTGTTCAGAGCCAGCAGATACTCTTGCTGGGTGGAGACCAGTTGAGGCGAGTAGATACTGAGTAGTATGTCATCGGCCGCAACAGTCTCCCCCGTCTTATCAACATATAATTCCTCAATCCAGCCTTGAACCTTGGGGTGGAGTCGAGCCATCCTCTCCTCATTGAACTCGACGCGGCCAACCGTTCTAATCGTGCGGCTGATGGGCTCAGAGCTCGCGATAGCAGTCCGGACACCGATATTCTGCACGACGACGGGATCAATCTTGACGGTACCGACGACATCACTACTTTCGCCTTCCGCATACACGGGGACATAATCCATACCCATGGAATCTTTCATCGGTGTCGGTGACGTAACAGACGGGTTCATCGGGTTGCGGTAGTACAAGATC
>CAZPVJ010000130.1:0-7096 GCA_964590005.1 uncultured Alteromonadaceae bacterium
GTCCTTGTACATACGTCCTGGCAGTGCAACCGCGATGAATTGGTCGGCAGCGAGAATGTTCGCACTGATACAGGTGGCCACTGTAGTAGAGATCAGTGAACCTGTGCTTATTACGCTGCGCAGTGCCTGGGTCAACAGGTAGTTGAGAATTCCCGTGCGCTCCAGTATGCCGCCAAATCCGAGCACACAGATTATCAGCCAGACAGTATTGAGCATGCTGCTCATGCCGCCCTTGCTCAACAAGGCATCGAGAAACTCGTTTCCACTGTTTGATGCATAGCCGTCGAACAGGGCGATCCAGATACCTTTCAATAACAACAGAGCTCGCGGGATACCCCCATTATCGCCCGCTAACTCGGTAACCGCGTCGGGTTGGAAGATTAGCGCGAACAAGGCGCCGGTGAGCGCACTGACCACGATGGCGGGATACGCGGGAAATTTTTTGTAGACGAGGCCCAGCATCAACAGCAGTGGCAGTAATAAATGTATGCCGATTTCAAACTCTGTTTGCAGACTGTCCTGGAGCTCAGCAATCTCTTCGGGAGTGGCTCCCTTGCCACTGCCAAGTAAGGCAAATAGCGTCAGCGCTATGATGAAGCTGGGTAGCGTTGTCCAAAGCATGTGCCGGATATGGTCGAAAAGATCGACGCCGGTAGCCGCTGAGGCGAGGTTGGTGGTATCCGACATCGGTGACAATTTGTCGCCAAAGTAAGCCCCTGAAATAATGGCGCCGGCGGTAATCGCCGGCGATAATTCGAAACTGCCCGCGATGCCCATCAGTCCAATGCCTAGCGTTCCGGCCACTGTCCAGGAGCTGCCAATACTGATTGCCACGATTGCGCAGATGAGGGCGCTCGCGGCGTAGAAGATGCCAGGATTCAGTACTTCGACACCGTAGTAGATCATGGCCGGTACCGTACCGCTCAATATCCAGGTGCCGATCAACATACCCACTGCCAGAAGTATGAGGCTGGGCCCAAGCCCCACGGTGATGCCGTTGATGATGCCGTCCTGTGCAGCCCTCCAACTCAGGCCGGTGCGCTGACCTACGACCGCCGCGACGCAGCTGGCCATCACCAGCGCAATCTGGTTGGCACCGTAGGAGGAATCTGCACCGAACAGGTATACGGAGCAGGCCAGTAGCGCTATGAGGAAAACAATCGGGGCCAGCGCGAGCACTGCTGTAAGCTCGGGGTTTTGGTGTCTCGGGTTATCCAATCGAATTCAGGTCCGGGAGGCGACGCTGGCAGAATGCCCTAAAAGTCCGGGAGGGTACAAGTCCGTCCGTCGCCGTTGGTAGTTGTCGGGCGTTCGAGTAAGATACTTGAGCTGTCAAAAGTGAGCCTCTGCTGTGCAAAAACTGAATCTTTATCCCACCCGCGTTCTGCGTCTGTGTGGCCTGTCCTGCCTGTTCTCCCTGTTTGCCTGCTCTGGTTACGGTGATGCAGGCCCCGCCGACGCAGTGGCCCTGACTGAGGCGGCCGCGACAAGCACGGCGCCTGGCGAGAAGACGCCCATTGTGGTCAAAACCCTGGTCAGTGACCTGCGCGAGCCCTGGGGAATGGATTTCCTGCCCGATGGCAGTGTGCTGGTGACTGAGAAATCCGGCGAGCTTAGCCGGTTCTCCCCGGATAGTTGGCAGCGCCAGGCCATTACCAACGTGCCCGCCTCGGTCGAGGCGGGGCAAGGTGGCCTGATGGACGTCCTGGTGCACCCCGGATTTGCTGACAACGGGATTATCTTCCTCAGTTACACCGTGGAATCCGATGGCAAGTACAGCACCCGTGTCAGTCGTTTCCGGCTGCAGGGGCAGTCCTTGTCAGAGCAGCGCGACCTGTTTACCGCCATGCCCTATTACGCGCAGCGCCGTCATTTTGGCTCACGCCTGCTGCTCGCTGACGGCTATTTGTATATCACCATCGGTGACCGCGGTAATCGCGATTTGGCGCAGAGCCTGGAAACACACAATGGCAAAGTGATCCGTCTCACTGAAGAGGGCAACACGCCTGCCGACAACCCCTTTGTCGATCGCGCCGGTGCCAAACCGGAAATCTGGTCCTACGGACACCGCAACCCCCAGGGCATTGCCCGCCATCCGCATAATGGAACAATCTGGGTTGCGGAACACGGGCCACAGGGTGGCGATGAGATCAACGTACTCGAGCCTGGCCGTAACTACGGTTGGCCCCTGATCACTTATGGGGAAGAGTATGGCGGCGGCAAAATCGGCACAGGCACCCATGCTCCCGACATGGCGCAACCCCTGGTTTACTGGAAACCCTCTATTGGTGCAGGCAACATCGATTTTTACAGCGGAGACCATTACCCAGACTGGCAGGATTCCCTGCTGGTCGCCGGCCTCAAGCTCACCCGTATCAGTCGATTACAGCTGGAAGGAGACGGCGTTGGGCGGGAAACCCGACTCCTGTCAAATCTCAAGATGCGTATTCGTGATGTCCAGGTTGGCCCGGATGGCCTGGTGTATGCGCTGGCCGGAGGTTCCAGGTTGATAAGGTTACAGTGACCCGGGACCGCAAGGCCCTGCTACTTGGATTGGCCGCCGTACTGCTCTGGTCTACGGTCGCCACCGCGTTCAAACTGGCCCTGCGCGAACTCGACGTCTGGCAATTGGTGGCCTATGCCGTGCTTACCTCCGCCACCGTTCTTTTCTTACTGGTGGCTTGGCAGGGGAAGCTGACCCTGTTGAGGAGTTACGTTCGCGATAGCTTGTCTTTTCACTTGGTACTCGCATTGCTCAATCCTCTGTTGTATTACCTGGTGCTGTTGCGTGCTTATGACCTGCTGCCCGCGCAACAGGCGCAGCCAATTAACTATACGTGGGCAATTACCTTGGCACTGTTGGCAATACCCGTGTTGGGCCAGAAGCTCAGTCGGCGGGATGTCGCGGCAGTGATAATGGGTTACACGGGTGTCGTAATCATTGCCACACGCGGCCGGGTGACAGATATGCAATTCGATAGTGTGGAGGGCGTGATACTGGCCCTGGCCAGTACGGTGCTGTGGGCTGTTTACTGGCTGGCGAGCGCCCGTAATCCCCGCGATCCACTGGTCAGCCTCTGTCTCAATTTCCTGCTGGCTACACCGCTGGCCCTGTTGGCGTGCGCACTGTTCTCCAGTCTTTCGCCGCCGTCAGCTGGCGGTGTTGTGGCCGCGGTCTATGTTGGCCTTTTCGAAATGGGTGTTACCTTCGCCCTGTGGTCGGCGGCGCTGCGGATGGCCAGTAAGGTGGCCCTAATCGGCAACCTGATTTTCCTGTCACCGATTATCTCGTTGGTGTTGATCGCGACTGTTCTCGGTGAGTCACTGCATCCGGCGACTTTTGTGGGGCTGGCGCTGATTATCCCGGCCGTAATCCTGCAACAGTCGCAGCCTGCGAGGGCTTAGTACGGCATGGCGGCGCTCGCTCCAGATACGGCCCCCATTCAGCTTGCACCACGGTATTACCTGAACAATTTTGAGCGCCTGTGCGCTGCTGTTTTGGACCAGTACGCCGACGTGCTTAATGATGATGAACATGCTTTTCTCCAGAGGTTCGCTTCACTGTGTCTCCCTGAGCAGTGCCTTTACCTGCGATTGGCGTCCCGGGTAGGGCCGTGGTTTCGTGTATCCAAGCTTGCTTATACGGAAGTCGGCGATATCCAGGCTGCTACTAAAGGGCTGCTTGCCGCCCACTTTGTCTGTCGCGCACATGAACTGGAATTGACCGACCTGGAGCAGCTGTTTACCCGGCCGGAACTTGCCGCACTATTCGAGGCTGAACTTGCACCCGCGTCGACCCGTCTGGGCAAGAGCGACCTGATCCATGAAATAGCTGCTTTAGAACTATCTGCCGGAGAGCACTGGCAACGTGTCGATGGCAAGATGGGCGAAGACATTATCGCCCCGCTGGGTGGTGA
The DNA here is from genome assembly GCA_964590005.1 of uncultured Alteromonadaceae bacterium. Classification (GTDB taxonomy): domain Bacteria; phylum Pseudomonadota; class Gammaproteobacteria; order Pseudomonadales; family Halieaceae; genus CALJFL01. Next base: position 3,918 of record CAZPVJ010000130.1, read on the forward strand.
CATACTGGCTTTGCTGGAGTTGTTGTTTTTTGGCAATCGCCGACAGGGCCTTACCGACTTTATTCTCAGTGATATCGGGGTAGCTAACTACTATCCCTACACGGTAGACCGACGGCAGCGCTTCTTCCAGAACCGAGCGGCTGTCGACGAATATCTGGCCTGTGGCCTGTTCGCCGATGCTCACAATCTCTGGCGCGATACCCGCGACCCTGACGAACTGATACTCCTGGCCAGCGAGCTGTTGGATATCCGTATTGAATACGCATCCAGTACCAGGCGCTGGCAGCGTTTGTTTAACCGGGTCGCCAGGGATCTTGAGCGAGTGGGCGCGCTGGAAGAGGCACTTGCTCTATACACTCGCAGTGAGATACACCCGGCACGAGAGCGCGCCGCGCGCGTTATGGAGGGGCTTGAAGATTGGTTCGGCGCTATACACCGTTGCCAGCAGATTATAGCCGACCCCTGGTGTGAAGATGAAAACGAGGCGGCTGTTCGTATGTTACCCCGGTTGCAAAAAAAGGCTGGCCTCCCGGCTAGCCGCCGCCGGCTTGACACATTTCCGCAACTGCCCCTGGAGGTGGCCGGGCTGACGGGCTCGGTAGAGCGCGACACCGCTACTCATCTGGCGTCAAGCTGGCAGAGTGTGCATTACGTGGAAAACAGCCTGATGTGTTCGCTGTTCGGGTTAGCCTTCTGGGAGCAAATATTTGCCTCGGTTCCCGGTGCTTTTCACAACCCCTACCAGAGCGTGCCCGTGGACATGTATGAACAGGGGTTTAGTCGCCGAAGAGCGTCCTTACTGGAACCCCGGCTGGAGGAGCTCGGAGAAGTCGACCTGGTGGAGGAACTGCTTGACGCGTTTCGTCGTTATCGAGGTTACCAATGTCGATGGACCCACTGGCGTGCGCTTGATGAGGTATTGTTGCGGCAGGCGCTCAGCATCATTCCGGCACTGCACCTGCTGCAGATTTGGCGTCGGATCCTGTTTGACCCGGGCGAAAACCGCCGAGGATTTCCCGATCTGATCGCTTTTGGTGAGGAGCCCGGCCATTACCAGATGATTGAGGTCAAAGGCCCCGGGGACAGCCTGCAGGAGAGTCAGAAGCGCTGGCTACGATTTTTTATGGCACATGAGATTCCGGCAGCCGTTGCCCAGGTGAGTTGGATTGATGGCTGAGCACAGCGTGGCGGTGAGGGCGTTGGCGGAGTTTTGCCACCGACAGGGTGATCTGGACCATCGCTTTTCACCTTCCCCCACCGGGGCCGAGGGCACCGAGGGACATCAGCGCTGCTACAAACGTCGGCCATCGACTTACCAGCCCGAGTACCCCGTCGATCTGATCGTGGACTCAGTGGCCGGCTCTCTACAGGTGCGCGGCCGAGCGGACGGTTATGATCCACAAGGCGCACTGTTAGAGGAGATAAAGACCTGCCGGATTGATCCGGCGGTAATACCGGAACCCATAACACGTTTACACCTGGCTCAGGGCAGGCTCTATGCCGCTTTGATAGCGCGTCGCGAAAACCTGGCTGGACTCACCGTTCGACTGACCTGGCTGCACCTCGATGAAGACGCGGAGCACTCGCTTGACCAATACTACGACCGCGATGAACTTGACGATTTCCTGGAGGAGAGCCTGACTGTCTATGCCCGGTGGCTGGCGGCGATAACGATCGGCAGGCAGGTGCGCGACGAGAGCGTGCGTACCCTTGAATTTCCTTACCCCGACTTCCGCAAGGGGCAACGAGAGATCGCGGAATTGGTCTACAAGTGTATCGACCAGTCCGGCCAGCTGATGTTGGAGGCGCCCACCGGTATCGGGAAGACAGCGGCGGTGCTGTTTCCGGCACTCAAGGGTCTGGCCACTGGCAAGCATGATCGGATTATCTTCACGACCGCCCGCGAGGTTGGAAGGCGCACTGCCGAGGACACGCTCCAGCACTTTTCCACCGCGGGACTATGCGGTAATAGCCTGACCCTGACAGCCAAGGACAAGATTTGTTTTTCACCTGGTAAGGCCTGCCATGCCGAGGACTGTCGATATGCCCTGGGGTATTACGATAAGTTGCCCGCTGCCCGGGTGGCCGCAATGGAGGTTAAGCAGCTTAACCGTGAAGCGCTCGAGGCGGTGGCGCGGGCGTACGATTTGTGCCCCTATCAACTCAGCCTCGACCTGTTGGATTGGGTTGATCTCGTTATCGCCGATCTACACTACCTCTACAGCATGACCGCGGTGCTCGCCGACTTGGCTACCAGTGACCCATTGCGCTGGACTGCGCTGGTGGATGAGGCGCATAACCTGCCTGGCCGGGCGCGGGAAATGTTTCGCGCAAGTCTCGCCAAGGCCGACTTGATGCAGGCTCGCCGGGAGGCACCAGCGAGCCTGAAACGCCCGCTGGATAGAATCAATCGAAAGCTTCTGAGCCTGCAGAAAACCGCGTGGCGGGAGCCTGATTTTGATAGCGTGGAAACGCTTCCAGATGGCCTGGTGCTTGTCTTGCAAGACTTTATCAACGCTGTCGGTGAAGCGCTGGCGAGTGACCCCATCGCGCTGCAGCGCGCGCCCGGCTTACTCGACTTTTACTTCTCCGTACTACAGTTTCTCAGGGTGGCGGAACACTGGGGACCAGAATACCGATTCGAAAAATCCCGGGGACAATCTGCGCAGAGCCTGCGGTTGACCCTTAACTGCCTGGACCCGGCCAGGCTACTCAGGGAGCGCCAGCGGAAGCTGCACGCCACCGTCGGGTTCTCTGCCACCCTGTCACCCGCGCACTGGTTGCGGGCATCCCTGGGCTTTGAAGACGCCTCGGTATGTCGTCAGCTCAAGTCACCTTTTTCGCCTGACCAACTCGGGGTTACCGTCGATACTTTAATCGATACGCGCTTTCGACAGCGCGCCGCGACCCTGCCTGACCTGGCTGCGCGTATCGGGAATTGGCTGGGGGATCAGCCTGGTAACTGCCTGGTGTACTTCCCTTCCTACCGATACCTGCGCGATTGCCTGGCGTTGATGGAGGGCGATGGCTTGTTGCCCGGGTCGCGCAGGGTCTGGGTACAGGAACAGGATGCCTTACCCGAGCAGCGTGAATCTCTGTTATCACTCCTACACAGCGAGCGTAATATGGCGGCGTTCTGCATCCTCGGAGGTATATTCGGAGAGGGAGTGGACCTGCCT
>CAZPVJ010000131.1:0-4028 GCA_964590005.1 uncultured Alteromonadaceae bacterium
TTGGCCTGAGTCTGCCCCTCGCTAATGTCACCCTTGAGGTGAAAGCGGACCTTGTAGTCTCGGTTCGGGCAAGGTTCGGAGTTCGGTGTAGGGAACCGCTTACGTTTCTTCGGGTTACTGGTAGCCTGCAACCGAAACTGACTCATCCTGGTTCGGAACAGGTTCGGTTTCGAATTCTGTGCACCTTCGTCTAGTAAAAAACCGTTAGCTTTCTTGCACCTGCTGAGCCGAAAACCCCCTCTCAAAGCTCCTCATAATCGGCAGGTCGAAGGTTCAAGTCCTTCTGGGCCCACCATTTTTCCTATAAATCATAGAGTTAGCTATAGCAAGAGCGTCCGACTATTCCGGACAGATGGGTAACACCCGGTCGCCCATAGTCGGTGGGTCTTTACGACCGCGAGTGGTGGGGGGCCTGGACATAAGCTCCCAGGCCCCGCTTGGAAATGTGACCCTCAGTGCCCCGCTTCTGTAAACGCGTTCCAATCATCTGCAACCGGAACAATATTGTGCTCCGCCGCATACTGCTCATACCATTCCACCATCTTGGCGAGGCGCTCTGGTTGGTCTTTTTCGAGCGGCTTTGTTTCTCCGGGGTCTTTTCGAATATCGTACAGGTGCCACTCTCCGTCACCATACATTCCAGGGCGGACACGGATAGCCTTGTAGTCACTGGCTATGACAAACATGTTTCCAAATAACTCGAAAGCAAACCACTCTTCAGGACTACGCACGTACTCGCTTTTACCCTCGAGGTACTTCACCATAGACTTGCCGGAGGGCGAGACAATTTCCCGCCCCCTGAATTCTCCGGAGGGAGCGTCTACACCGATGTACTCGAAGATGGTGGCTGAAATATCCTTGACGCTTAACGTGGTATCTGAAATCGAACCAGGCTTGGCGACCGGGCGATTAGCAGGCGGAACAATAATCAGTGGAACACGTACACCACCCTCGCCAACGAACCATTTCCACCATTGCAGAGTTCCTGTTGCGGCATTCGCCCATTCCATTCCGATCGTTCTATTGCTCTTTCCTGTGCCTATGTCACTAACGGCCATGCTGTAGTTGGTCTCGACCCAATCAGTCCAATCCTCATTTCCGAGAGGACCAAAAGCGTCCGCACCCTCTGGACCATTATCTGTTAGGTAAATGACAAGAGTATTCTCAAGCTGACCAGTCTCTCGCAGGTAATCCATCAGTCGGCCGATATGATGATCCTGGGACTCGACCATGGCTGCGAACGTTCCGAACAATCGGGCGCGGGCGTCCTTTTCATCATCACTTAGCTCAGCCCAATCTCTCGTTATAGGATTACGGGGGGGTAACGGAGCGCTCTCAGGATAGATACCCATCTCCTTCATTCGCTTGTAGCGCAACTCTTTGACACCCTCGTAACCAAGTTCTCTATATGTATCAACGTACTTGTCGATCATGGCGGAAGGGGCCTGTATCGGAAAGTGTGCTGTTGTGAAGGCAACATATCCAAAGAAGGGTCGCCCGGATTTTCTGCCGCCTTCGATATACTCAATCATTTTTCCGACGTAGAGATCGTCAGAGTAAATACCCTCCGGGCGCTCCACGGGCTCGCCATTTTCAAGGAACTGGGTATACGTTTTTGGAGGTACCTCTCCGCGCACTATCGCAGCTTTGGACTCTGGCGCAGACAGGTTGAACACCATATCTTGGGCGTTCCAATGCGCAGAACCGCCTGGTAACACGCCATAGGTATTGCTGAAACCCCATTCATGTGGGCCATGACCCCCGTGTGTCCCGCCCAGGTGCCACTTGCCCACGTGGTAAGTATTGTATCCGGCGTCATACAGAATTTCCGATAGCATCGCGGTGTTTCTGGTGAGATAGCCCTCGTATCCAGGCTTGCCCTTAGCTGGGGGGTACACGGAGTAATCAAAAGCCCCAAGGCCGACTTCTATACTATTTGCACCCGTGAGCAGCTTGGAGCGCGTGACCGAACAAACCGGAGAGACATGAAAATTGGTGAAACGGGCACCCTTCTCGGCCAGCATACTCAATGCCGGCGTATTGATCTCAGAACCGAACGGTTCGAGCTCACCCAACCCCATGTCATCACCCACCAGCAGCAAGACATTGGGACGCTGACTGAGTTCCTTGGACACAGGCTCCCTGTCTTCAGCGGCATTTAGTGACAGGCTTGCGCAGCCCAAAAATACCATAAGTGCCGTAGGAAGAGCGCTTACTACCGATATGCAATATCCAAACTTTTTCATGTGCATTCCCAAATCATGACCCTGAAATACGGCGACTACGCCTGCTCCTGACTATTGCCTTTGACCAGCATCAGCCCTACAACACCAAAACCAATTTCAAGCAACAAATAAACGACGAGCAAGGGATTGGGCATACCATCGACCAATAGGCTAATGGCTCTACCGGTCGCCAAACCCAGCATAAAAACTACGACGCTACACAACGCTGGCAATCTCAAGGCATCGCTCTTCGCACCCATTACCCAGAAGACGACCATCGCGAGGTAAAGACCCATGACGGCTCTGAAAATATGCGTGGAGTTAACATCATTCACCTCGACACCGTAAAGCATAGGCACGCTAACAGAAGGCATCGCTCCGTAAGCAAGCGCTATCGGTGTCAGGCCCATAGCTGCAACTATCAAGAACCAGCTCTCTTTAGTCATCACATTTTCTCTACTATCTATCCAAATCCATGGGGCAATCTGGGGGATCTCACACTCCTGGCCAGGCTATAGATCATGACGCCTCCAGCGCTCCTTCGAATACACTATTCAAACGAAAATCGATTACCCTCAGTACCAACGGTACAGGTACTCCCTGGCGCCGCGCGAGTGCAATCAAGTCATTGAAAGACAAGTGCGTAACGCCGTTCTCATCCTGCCATATCAGAAATTTCTGGCAAAACCCATCCAGACCCAATGTCGTCGCTTTCGCCATCGCTTTACCACCGGGACCAGGGCCACCAAACAGAATCATGTACGACGGCGGAAGATCAATTCCGATCTCTTTACCGTTTGCCTGGAAGTCCACAGTACCGAAATACATCGTGTCGTCCTGGGACTCGATCGCAGCTCTTACTCGCGCGATTGTTTCTTCAAAGTCGTAAGGGCTTTCTAACGTGATGATGCCATCGTTCTCCATCTCATTGTTTTTAAACGACGCGACGGCTTCGGCCGGGATTCCCGCTGTCACAGTTTCTATAGCATCGTCGTACTGCGCTGCCAGCGCTGACAACGCGCCATCATTCAATTGGTATCTGGATGCGATGTAATCAAAAGAATTATAAATAACCTGGTTCTTTTGGCTCTCTCCAGAATCAAAAGCCAATATTCGTAACGGGAAATCTAGAGCTGTCATTGGGTTAAGTTTAATTAACTCACTCTCCAACTTCGTATCGGAGAAAATAAGTACTCGAGACGGTGGCATGGGTGACCCCGCTTCATGCCCCAGCCTTGAATGGTCGATATCCGCCACTAATTGCAAATTGGGAGCTTCTTCGACGTTATCTGTCATTAGCGTAACGAACTGATCAGTCTGGGTGTATCTGCCTGGCTCGACAGGTTCGCCACCGGAGCATGCTTGCAGAGCCAGAGACAATGTAGCCGCTAAAAAAACTGATCTCATAGAGCTGTTACCGTCCACGTAGAAGTTCGGAAATAATACTGAATTACGCATGCAATAATACCTTGGATTTCGGTCCGGGTTAGGAAGTTCGGTCCAGAAAACCCTTTGTGATTCTTGGCCTTAGAACGGCCGCCCTACCCCACCACCCCGCATCGGGTTCAGTATAGGTTCGGTTTAGGTCACATTCGCAAGTAAGCCGTGAAAAACTCGATGGCTTTCTTGGGCTTACGGCGCGAGTTCGGGCGTGTGAGAGCTACTCATAATCGGCAGGTCGAAGGTTCAAGTCCTTCTGGGCCCACCATTTTCCGATAAATTATAACGCTATAGAGCCCTTCACTTACCGACTTCAACACTAGTATTGTCATTCGCAGTCATGTCTGGGTGCCGATAAACCAC
>CAZPVJ010000132.1:0-23962 GCA_964590005.1 uncultured Alteromonadaceae bacterium
CAATGAGAAGGGGTTCGAGGAGGTCTACAGCATGGACGGTGGTTTCGAAGTCTGGCGAGGACAGTTCCCGGTAAAACAACCCTAGCGGACGACTGCACAGCTCAGGCAACGCATATAAAGATGGCCGGGATCATCAAATCCGGCCACCATATCGACCGCCTGTCTTACCGGTCGCAACAGCGCTTCCAGCCCCTTGCCCAGACCGCTTTCGCGCACCAGGCCCAGACCACCGACCCGGTCATATAATTGCTGCAGGAGTTCATCGGTAGGCGACATTGAGGGCTGGACGAAGTCGACGCGATAATCCTCCAGGCCGGCCAATTCTGCCGCGGCTTCCACCGTCTGTTGCAAACCGCCCAATTCGTCGATTAGTCCCGCCTCCAGGGCGTCTTCGGCATTCCAGACTCGCCCCTGGGCAACCGCGTCCACCTGCTCGAAGCTCAGGCCTCGCGCTTGCGCCACGATGTCAACAAAGCCCCGGTAGGAGAAGCCCACGATGCTGGTGATGGTACTGGCCAGCGCGGGATTCAAAGGACGATCGGCTCGCAGCGAACCCGCCAGATTCGTGGTACCCACCCCATCGGTGTGGATACCCAATTTATCCAGCAACTGCTCAAAGGTCGGAAAAGCTGCAAACACACCGATGCTGCCGGTAATGGTACCTGGCGTCGCCCAGATCTGGTCGGCCTCCGCGGCGATGTAATAGCCACCTGAAGCCGCCACCGAGCCCATAGACGCGAGAACCGGCAAGCCTTGTCCCTTGGCATCCACCAGCGCCTGCCTAATCACTTCCGAGGCAAAGACGCTACCACCGCCGCTATCAACACGCAGCACAATCGCGGCAACATCATCTTCTTCTGCGGCGGTCACGATCAGCTGGGCCAGCGTATCGCCCCCGACGCTGCCTGCAGGTTGCTCTCCCGGCAAGATAGTGCCGCTGGCCGTGATAACCGCAATCCGATCGCGATCGCTGGAAGGAATGGCGAGCGGCCTTTTCCGCGCGGCATAGGTTTCAAAATCGATTGCTTCGTAAAGCCCTTCCTCATTCACTGCGCCAACAATCTCCGCCACCTGGTCATTGGCTGTTCCGCGGTGGGCCAGACGATCTACCAAACCGGACGCTACTGCCAGCGCAGCGGAATCCCCTTCGGCCTTGGCCAGGAGGTCCGCATAGTTGTCGGCGTAGTCATTGAGACTACCGGCTGGAAGCTTGCGCTGTGTTTGTACAAGTCCGGTGTACTGCTGCCACATCTGGTCCAGCCAGCGGCGGGTGATCTCTCGCTCCGCTTCAGACATATCATCACGCAGGAAGGGCTCTGCCATAGACTTGTGCTCACCCGCTTTAAAAACATGCATGCTAACCAGGGCGTTGTTCAGCGCTTCACGGAAGTAATTCCGGTAGCTGGCATAGCCATCAATTGCGACCGCGCCAAACGGGTGCATGATAATGGTGTCGGCCTGGCTGGCCAGCAGGTACTGATCCTGACTGTAGTAATCGCCAACCGCTATTACGGGTTTGCCGCTGCGTTTAAAATCGTCCAGCGCCTGTCTTATCTCCTGGGCTTTGCTCAGGCCCGCGTAAAGCAGGTAATCCAGCTCCATCACCAGTGCTGTAATCGCCGGGTCATCTGCAGCAAATTTGATCGCATCAAGAATATCAATCAGCAGGACTTCGTTATCGGTCGGAGAGGGCTCGGCCAGCAAAGCCTGCAGGGGCTCCACATAGGTCCTCTGGTCGACCACGGTTCCCATGGGGTTAAGCAGCAGGGCCGCCCGTTGCGGCAATGGCTCGGGCCCCTCGTCCAGAAGAGCCATAACAATGATGCCAACGACCAGCAGGAAGAGGATATTCAACACGGCAACCCGCAGCCGGGTTACGCCATTCCACAACGCGGCAAAGAAACGTCGGACAAACGAGGGCTTAGTCATTCTCGGCCTCCTCGGCCATGATGGCGGTATCGGCGGTGCGAAGCTCCCGCGCACGCCAGCGGACATACATCATCGATGCGCAGAACAGCGTCACCACAGCAACCAGCCCCACTATCGTAGCCATGTCGCCTGGTTGCGCAAAAATACGCTCAACCTGCGCCACGAAATACAGCAGGGATACAAAACACAACCAGATAAAACTGCGCAGACGGTCCCGAAACATGCCCGGCACGAACAGTAGGAGTGGGAACAGTTTGCCGAACCAGATTATCGCCGGCATCTCGTAGATCAAGGCATCGGTGGCCTGCTGCAGGAACAAAGTCACCCAGGCCAGCCAGGACAAAGACCAGGTAGCCTGAGTCAGCCGACCACGCTGCTTCATCGGCTCCCCGGCGCTGTGAGTGCGTGACGGGCAACGCGCGCCCCGAGAGCTCGACAGAGCGAGGCCTCGTTATCATCGATAGCGCGGCTGTTGTCGTCACCGGCCCAGTGGCTTGCGCCATAGGGACTACCCCCCGACTCGGCGGTCATCAGCCCTGCCTCGCTGTACGGCAAACCCATGACCACCATCCCGTGGTGCAGCAGCGGCAGCATCATACTCAGCAAGGTACTCTCCTGCCCGCCATGCAGGCTGGAAGTGGAGGTGAATACCGCCGCTGGCTTGTCGACGAGAGATCCACTGAGCCACAGCCCGGAACTCTGGTCGATGAAATATTTCAACGGTGCGGCCATGTTGCCAAAACGGGTGGGACTGCCCATCACCAGCCCCGCACAATGGCGCAAGTCGTCGGCCTCGCAATACAGTGGGCCGTCCTCCGGAATATCGTTCTCCGTTTGCTCAGTGGCTGCCGAAATCGCAGGCACCGTACGCAATCGCGCGCTGATACCGGGCACCAGTTCAACGCCGCGGGCTACCTGCTGGGCGAGCTTTTCCGTCGCCCCATTGCGGCTATAGAAAAGCACCAGGACATACGGAATTTCCATCAGTTGAGCAGCGCCAGCACATTCTCAGGGGGCCTTCCAAGCACGGCCTGATTGCCTTTGACCACGATCGGTCTTTCGATCAGCTTGGGCGCCTCAGCCATTGCGACAAGCAGGGCGTCATCAGACGTATCCTTACCAAAACCCCTGGATTTGAATTCATCTTCCCCGCGCCGTACCAGTTGCGATGCCGGTATGTCGAGCTTAGCCAATAACTGCCGCAGCTCATTGAGCGTTGGGGGCGATTCCAGGTAGAGCACAACCTCAGGGTCGACACCGTGCTCTTTCAGCAAGGCCAGTGTGTTGCGTGATTTGGAGCAGCGTGGGTTGTGGTAAATCGTAAATTCGCTCATTGGACATTCCAGGCATTCTGGGGGCGCCGATTATAGCAAAGCTGGCCCATACCAGCGCATTCAGGCACCCAACAAATCGTGCCATAATGGTTTTCATGGAGAGCATTCAGACACTACTGCACCAGTTATGGCATCGCACCCGCTACCTGGTCGGCAGATTTGGGACCGACCACTGCTCTGAAACCGCCGCCGCCCTCACCTATATGAGCCTTTTTGCGCTGGTTCCACTGCTGACAGTCCTGTACACCATGGCCTCAGCGATCCCCGCCTTCCAGGGCATGGAGGAAAGCATCCAGGACCTGCTATTCGAGCATCTGATGCCGGAGACCTCTTCTGATATCGAAAGCTACCTGAGTGACTTTTCTCGCCAGGCCAAGAACCTGACCGGGGTGGGCATTGGCTTCCTGGTTGCGACCGCGGTCCTGATGTTGCGCAACATCGAAAAGGCCTTCAACATGATATGGCGCACCCGCGAGAACCGCAGTGCGGTCTCCAGTTTCCTGCTGTACTGGGCCGTACTCAGCCTGGCGCCACTGACCATCGGCCTGGCGCTGGCGATCAGTACTTACCTCGCGTCTTATACCGTCATGTTCGAGGACTACGATGTCATCGGAGCAGGTTCAACACTGCTCAAATTCTCCCCGCTCTTGTTAAGCGCTGGTGGTTTTACACTGATTTACGTCGCGGTGCCCAACTGCAGGGTCCCTTTCAAACACGCCCTGATTGGCGGTCTGGCCGCGGCACTGGCATTCAACGTGGCGCGTTCAGCATTTACCGACCTGGTGGTAGGTTCCAACTACACCTTCATTTACGGCGCCTTCGCCGCGGTGCCCTTGTTCCTGCTGTGGATTTACCTGTCCTGGAACATCGTTTTGATGGGGGGAATCCTTGTTCATAGCCTGTCGGCTTACCAGACACAGGACGAAGCGGCGCGGCCGACCGTGCTCAAGGCACTGGATATACTCTATCTGTTCTGGCAGCGGCAAAAGAGCGGTACCGGTGTTCGGGAGATAGAATTGCTCGACAACCGGCACGAGGCACTGAAGGGTCTTGACAGTGAAACCTGGCGCGAGCTACGCGATATATTTTTGCAAAAACGCCTGATTACGCAGAATGATAGAGGCAAGTACCTGTTGAGCCGCGACCTGCATGAGGTCTCGTTCTGGCAGCTGAAGGAGTGGACCAACGCGGAATTGCCGCTACTGAAAGAGGATATCGAAACCCACCTGTCCTGGCAGGATGACGCATACCGACTGCTGAGGGATCAGCGCGGCCAGCAAAGAGAACTGCTCAATATCAGCCTGGCGGACCTGTTCTCGCAATGAAATTCCTCGCTGCAATGTTACTAGGCCTGCTGTTGGTTGGCTGTGGCGCCCAAGACAGTCCAGACATACGAGCCCAGGCCGCTATCGATGCATTGCGCGGGCAGTGGGTCGTAATCAATTACTGGGCCAGATGGTGTAAGCCCTGCGTCAAGGAAATCCCCGAGTTGAACAAGCTCGATCAGAAGCACGCCACGGTCACGGTACTGGGCGTGAACTACGATGGCGCCACCGGTGACGAGCTGGCCTCACAAATGACGGAATTTGGCGTGGAATTTGCCAATCTGGACGCTGATCCCGCGGCCCATTTGGGCATACCCCGGCCGGTGGTGTTACCGACAACTGTCATCCTGGACCCCAAAGGCACCGTCATCCAGACCCTCGTCGGACCGCAAACGCTGGAGGCGCTGGAAGCAGCCACGATTGGCGGCTAGCGTCTCTGTAAGGCAAAAAAAAGCCGGCCATAGAGGCCGGCACTAGAGATGGAGTCTCTCTAAGGGGGATTGAGGACCTGGATGGAATCCAGAATACTGTCAACAGGGTCAAAAACACCCGCTGCAACTCTCCTGCGCTGCAACTACCCTGTCACTGTTTAGTCAGACGGTTGATTCGAGGATTAGTTCCCCAGGTTCTGAAAAAAATGTGTCATCCCGGGCGCTATTTCGGCCGCGAGCGTCTGCGGACAGAATTGTTCAGCCTCGGCGGCTTGCAGCCGCAAGGCACCGGTACTGGCAAACAACAGGAAAACCGTGGTGTATACGATCGTAACGGCTATTTTAATGCGTCGTCTCATCTTATGTGCTCCCTACAAGCCTGGTGGACTACCCTTAAAATGTAGTCTCGGCGCCTGAACTCAAGCTGAACTATTCACACGCTTCATTACGGTTTCTTAATGTTCGACCCAAGTGCCCGAAAGCCCCGCAATTAATGGACAGCACCGAAGCTTGCTACTAATCTCCTTGGGACACAGTCGCGGCAAAGGTTCAACATAGGAGGGGCTATGGGCACTATCTTCGAGGACAATTCGGCCACCATTGGCGGCACCCCGCTGGTCAAGATAAACCGGATCAGCGATGGCAACATCTACGCCAAGCTGGAGAACCGTAATCCAGCGATGTCGGTAAAGTGCCGGATCGGTACCAGCATGGTCATGGCAGCCGAAAAGGATGGCAGCCTGAAGCCCGGCATGACCATTGTTGAGCCCACCAGTGGCAACACCGGTATAGCACTGGCCTTCGTGGCGGCTGCCCGGGGCTATGGCTGCATACTGGTGATGCCCAATACGATGAGCCTGGAACGCAGGATGTTGATGAAAGCGCTGGGGGCAGAGATCATTCTGACCGAGGGTGCCAAGGGAATCCCTGCCGCCATTGCCAAAGCGGAAGAAATCATTGCATCGGACCCCGGCAAATACTGGGGACCCCATCAGTTCGAAAACCCGGCCAATCCAGCGGTTCACGAGGCGACTACCGGGCCGGAGATCTGGTCTGACACCGGAGGCAAAATCGATTTGCTGGTATCCGGTGTGGGCACTGGCGGTACGCTGACCGGCATTTCCCGCTACATCAAGAATACCCAGGGGAAGCCCATCACTACCGTCGCGGTCGAACCGGAGTCAAGCACGATGATCACAGCCACGGCTGCCGGCGAGGAACCGACCCACGCGCCACATAAAATACAGGGTATTGGCGCCGGGTTCGTACCCAAGAACCTGGACATGGGCATGGTCGACCAGGTTGAACAGGTTAGTAACGAGGAAGCTTTCGAGTGGGCGCACAAGCTGATGCAGCAGGAAGGAATACTGGCCGGTGTATCCTGCGGTGCGGCAATGGCTGTCGCTCACAGGGTGTCCCAACAGCCGGAACATGCTGGCAAGATGATCGTCGCCATACTTCCGGATTCGGGCGAACGCTATCTGAGTTCCCCCCTGTTTGCAGGTCACTTTACCGATAACGAGACGGTCCAGTAGATGGCGCCTCAGTCCCGCTCCAGCAAAACCTCCAGGCGCTTTTCGACCTCGGGCCAGTCATCGTCGATCACGCTGAAGTAAACTGAATCGCGGGGGAAATCCTCCTGCACAACCAGGTGCTTGCGCAACACTCCCTCGCGGCTGGCACCTATCCTCTCCAGCGCGCGCTGGGAGCGAAGGTTCCGCGCATCGGTCTTGAACTCAACTCGCTGGCAGCCGAGGCGCTCGAATGCATGGCGCAGCAGCAGTAGCTTGGTCTCGGTATTGACCGCGGTACGCTGCCACTCCTGGCCCAGCCACGTCCAGCCAATCTCCACGCTAAGATGCTCTGGCCTGATATTCAGGTAACGGGTGCTACCAGCAACCTTGTTCTTACCCCGCTCGACGATGGCAAAAGGTAGCTGGTCCGGCGCGGCGAGCGCCTCGTCGATCCAGTGCCTGGTATCCGCCTGATCTACGAAGCAACGGCGCGGCATGTACACCCACTCAGCGGCCTCCCGGCCGCGGGCATACAGACCCTGCGCATGATCTTGCGAAAGGGGCTCGAGTCGCACGTACTTGCCCTCGAGCCTTACCGGTTGTGCATCCAGCACCATTTCGTTTCCTTCTCCATGCAGTAACAAGCAAGTCTTCCGGCCGCGGCGCTGCCGCGGAAGATCTCACCGCCAGTCAGCGAACCACAGTCTATAATGGTGCAGAACAAGTCTGAAAGCTAATTCGGTATGGCGACCTTTACCCGCATAGAACGGATGCTGTCACTTTTCACCGTTTTACGCGCCGGAGAGGGGCGAGCGGCGCTTCGCCTGTGTTTCCAGTCTTTCGTCCTGATGTTCGCCTACTACCAGCTCAAGGTGATTCGCGAACCCATGATCCTGGCCGAGGGTTCCGCTGAGTTGCGGGCCTACTCCACGGCGCTGCAAGCCATTCTGCTGATGATGATCGTACCGATCTTCACCCGTCTCTATCAACAGGCGGGGAAACTGGAGGCCAAGCACCACCTGTACCGTAACACCCTACTGTTCTTCATTCTCAACCTGCTGGGATTCGCGGTGGCCTATCAGCTGAGTATACCGGTGGCGGTAGCGTTCTACGTCTGGCTGGGCATATTCTCGGTAATGATTCTGGCCTTGTTCTGGGCCTTTTCCGCCGACCTGTTCAACCAGCGCTCAGGACAGAGGCTGTTTCCGTTAATCGCGTCGGCCGGCGCCTGCGGCGCACTCGCCGGCTCGGGCCTGGCCAACAGCGTTGACCAGGCGCTGGGGCACGGCGGCGTAATGTGGGCCTCCTGCTTTCTGTTGCTCATCCCCTGGTACCTCAGCAACAGCATTGAGGAGAAAATCCCCACAGGCTCGCGCTGTTTTACACCCGACAGGGGTGACCGTCGCCCCTACCCGCTCTCCAAGGGCTTTAAGGTGGTCCTGCAAAATCGCTACCTTGCACTCGTCGCCGCGCTGGTCATCGTACTGAACCTGATCAACACCAACGGCGAATACGTTCTGGCAAGCTTCGTCACGGCAAGTGCGGAGCAGCGAGCCGAAGCCATGGGACAAACGGTTGATCAGTACATTACCGGCTTCTACGGTGACTATCTCTTTCTGACCACCCTGCTGAGTTTCCTTTTCCAGCTGCTGCTGGTCGCCAGGATTTTCGATCGTCTCGGTGTGGCAGGTTCCATGTTCGTACTGCCCATCCTGATGATCGTAAACTACAGTCTGCTCGCTATTTTGCCCCTGATTGCGGTCGCGCGTGCAGCGATGATTGCCGAGAACAGCGTCAACTACTCGCTGCAGACCACAGCGCGACACGCACTCTTCCTACCGGTTAGCCGGCTGGAGAAGTACGTGGGTAAACAGACCATCGATACCTTCTTCTTTCGTCTGGGTGATGTGCTTTCTGGCAGTTTCGTCTACCTGGCGAGCGCTTTGCTGGGGCTGGGCATTGTCGGCTTTATCTCGATCAACATAGCGCTCGCCCTGGGGTTACTGTGGCTGACCATCGCCATCCGACGTCTGCATCTGCAGAAGTGCGCGGAGCGGCTGCCAAACCTGCCGCCGGTGGTGGCCGAGCCATTGGAGGACCTGTTCATACCTTCAGGCACACTGAGCGAGATGCAAATCGATGCGGGAACCTTCATTGACCCGGACGTGGGGGATGCGCTGCGCTATTCTGCATTCGCCCATCACTCCCAGGAATTACCACCCTGGATTACCTTTGACGGGCTGGACAGGCGCTTCCTGTTCTCACCCCCCAGCCAGGATTCAGGCCAGCTACGAATCCGTGTGGTAGCCACCGACTTCGAGGGACTGGAGGCGGAAGTCTGCTTTACTCTTAACTACGGATCCTGAAGAAGCGCCTAGTCAGCGCCCTCCAGCTCGGCGAACTTCCTGCCGGCGTAACGGGCGGCTACCACCCAGACCACCAGCAGTAAGAGGGTCAGCAGGCCGAGGTAACGCATACTGGCGAAATCCTGGAACAGGAAGGTGATACCCAGGCTGATAAGCACGGCAATGGCCTTGGCAAAGCGCTGGACAAACATATCGATGAAGGCTTTCGCGCGGTACTTCTCCGCCGCGGAAGTCGGCACATACAAAGCCTCTTTAGAGGACTGGTTAATCGAATAACTGAAACCGTTGTCCGATGTGCTCAGCATGCTGCCCACCCACAACACCGGGAAGAGCAGGAAGGCGGAGGAACCCAGGGCGATCGTGAATGGCAATACCAGCAGCGCGATCCCTACGCCAAAGCGGGTCATGATAAAGCTGGTCAGGAAGAGTTGAACAAACAGGGATACCCAGTTGGTAATGGTGAAAACTGTCGCGAAATGGCGACCGATATCAGGACCATCCAGGTAATGCGCGACCGTCGCGGTGAACTGGAAGTCGATTATAGTGGAGATGATTTCGTACAGGCCGACAATCGCCACGATCGACAACAGGTAATAGGACGAAAAAACCAGCTTGGCACCCTCGGTCGCCGGGTTGCCCGAGGGGGCTTTCGCCACCTCCTTGGACGTCGCCGGCTCTGCTTCAACCAGGACGCGACTGCCAGCAGCACCGGCTACGGCCATGATCAGCACGGCCAGGCCAATGCAAACCCACAGCCAGCCGCTATAAGACATCATTGAGACATTGGCACTGACCACACTGGTTCCAAAAACGCCGCCACAGACACCCCCAAGGCCCACCAGGCCATAAAGGCGTTTGGCGGCATCGGGAGTGACGCTGTCATTGAGGAATGCGAAAAATGTGGCAACCATCAGTGTGCTGAACAGGTCCCCAAAAAGATAAAAGCCCCAGACGGTGACATCGCCGGGTTCATCCAGCCACTGACCAAAAAACAGGTAGCAGGCAATGAAGAAAAGCGAAAACAGGTAGCTCAGCTGCTGACGCCGGAATTGCCGACTCAGCTGGGTGAAAACGACAACTGCAGCAAACGCCACGACCATGTTGAGCACTTTGGCCAGGAGTTCAGCCTGCGGAGCGCTGTACAGCGTGCCCAGCAGGTTGAAGCCTTGCTGGTCGTAATACTCGATGAACAGGCCCTTCTTGATCGGCTTCAATATCCAGAAACTGGTAATGACCAGAAAGAAATAACTGAACATGAGAATAGCGAGGGGCAGCTCTTCGCGCTGCACCTTCAGGGAATCAATCAGCTTGTTTTTCAAGCGATAATGACCTCTGTCGACCTAGGGGGCCGTGCCCTCTGCTTCCTTGAGGATGAGATCACGTCGCGCCAGGATAGCCTCTATCTGTCGCGGGTGAAGGTATTCCGATAGTTCGGCTGTCAGGTTCTGCTCGTTCAGCGACAGCAAGCGCTCCCTCAGCAGGTCAGAAACCAGCAGAGTCACCCTGCGGTATTGCTTGGGTCGCTTCTCGGTTGAGCGAAAAGCCAGGCTGTGGTCGATGAACTTGAGCATGTAGTCGTCTTTCGTCCACAGGATGTTCGTCAGGTTGCGATCGTCGTTGTGAATGAGGATATCGAACACGAAGCGCAGGCGGTATTGTTCGTTCTGCTTACAGTAGCCACTAAATGGCAGCTCTTCTTCCAGCCGGTCACGCTCATTGATGGCATTCTCAACCCAATCCGACAGCGTACCCTCGTCACCGTCCACCTCGGTCAAGACCGCTGCGGGAACCATTTGCCAGCCCAGCATCCGATCGAGCTTGTAAGCGGCTACATCGTATTGATAGCGATCACTGTCGTTGTTACGCCTGGCAATGTACTTGGACTTTTTCTCCAGGCCCGGGTGAGTGTCCTCGTATTTGAACACAGCGTCATTGACGATGCCGTCGCGCTCCTGTTGAACCCGTTTGGGCTTGGTAATACCGGTGCCAATATCTTTTATCGATACTATAGGGGCGGTGCGCATGAAGTCCTCCAGTTCGGCATCGCTCATACCGGACAATTTCTGGGACAGACTACTTTGCTCCGGAACCGGCTGGGCCCGGCCGCCCGCACCCAGGTAATGCACATAGTCAGTGCCGCCCTCTGAAACGAGTGCAGACGCTCTACCCTTGTAGACACTGGCCAGCATCCCGGTATCGAGTCTGATGGCGAGACCATCCATACGCTCTTCAACTTCGCCGCGTGTCGGTGTATGACCCATAACCAACTGGCTCGCACCTACCCGTTTCAGGAAGCGCTCCGTGTTGTAGGACTCGGCAAGGGGGTGACACATGGCCGTCCCGCGGTACCAGTTAGGGCTATCTTCACTGAAAACAAATGCTTCCTGAGCCTCGAACACGGTTTGTACCTGTTCGAACCAGTCTGCCCGCTTGCGTGGGTTGGCCGCCGCAAACTCCTCAACTCTGGCATTGAGGAAGGTCAGCCGGTCGTGGTAACCCACATGGAGCGGCATAACACCCGCTGCCCGCAGGGTTTCCATGCTGTTGATGAAGGTCCGCAACTCCCCCTGCAGCTTGCCATTGAGCTTGTCGAGATCATCCTCACTGGCCATGGAGGCGATACCCCCGTGCATATACACCTTGTCATTAACCTTGATCACAAAAGGTTGCTGCATCAGCCAACTACCGAGCATCCCCTTGGGTGAATAGGCTTTGCGCAGGCCCACGAACCCTGGGGGGTATTCCTGATCAAAAGCCGCCCTGACTGTGGCGTCATCACCGCCCGGGTTGAGCGCCCGGTAATCTGCAAACAACTTGTCGCGATCCGCCTGACTCTCGTCGCCCGCGAAGGCGGCAAATTCCTCCTTGGACACATAACGCAGGTCGCCGGTCATCACCATCACTTCGTGGTTACCCAGGACCATATGGACGGCGCCACCGGCATCGCGAGCCTGTCCCGAGAGCTTGATCAACAATTCCACCACTTGCCGTGACCCCGGCCCACGATCGATCAGGTCGCCTACGGAAACCAGGTGAGTGTTGCCGCCGGCCCAGTTGAGCTGGCCGTCAATGACGCCCAGTTCCCGCAACAACGCTGTCCAGTCGTCGTACGCACCGTGAACATCGCCGAATGCGACCACCCGGCCCGGTGCCTTGATGTCATAGCGGCTGGCAGCGAGAGATCCGCTGGAAAAGATAATGAGACACAACAGAAGGGTTATTCTGTGGAGAGTGGACATGACTGGCTTCCGTTTATTTTTAAAACGCGGTTTGTTTACCCGATTTTAGTCGGAATTAGGGGTTTTGCCACGGCAACACAACCGGGGCTCAATCCACCCAACCGAGCACATCTCGAATCACCGACCAGCGTGGCGTCCGGGGTTTAGCAGCCCCGCCCAGCATCCAGTACTCGTATAGCGCATCGATCGTGCCGTCCTTCTTCTTCAGATCTACCCAGTTACTGACAAACTCCAGCATTTCTACGTCGCCTTTGGGCACCGGATATCCCGCGGGCAGGCGTATGGCACCGCGCGCTACCCGGGCCACGGTATACCGGGGATAACGGTAGCTGTAGGCCGCCCCCTCCTCGGCAGAGAGCAGCAGTGCATCGGCCCCCTGTGCGCCACCCGTAAAAAAGTCTTCAGCGGCTTCGAGGGAGACAACCTCTGCATTCGGCAATAGTCGCTCTATACGCGACTCAAAATAGTGGTTACTGACCAGCGCAATGGTGAGGTCTTCCCGCTGGCGCAACAGTTCCAGGTCGGCAAACAGATCACGCTCATGATCGGGTACTACGAATGCGAGGGTCAGGTCGATGTAGGGCCTGGCGAAAGAAGCGTAGGCATAACGATCCGGCAGGCTGGCAATGCAGGACATGGCAATATCGATCTGTCCAGAGGCCAGCATGCGACCCAGCCGGTCAAACTCAAACGGGACAAATTCAAGGTCCACCTTGATGTCCGCCGCCAGGATGTGCGCCATCTCAACATCGAAACCAACCAGCTTGCCAGCGGGCGTGAGATAACTGCAGGGCAGATTGTTGGGGCGATAGCCGACCTGCAACACGCCATTGCGCAATATGTGATCCACCCGTGTTCCGGCGAGTTGGGTCACGCTGGCCGGTGGCACAGTTTCTGAAAAACGCGCACTAACCCGCTCTTCCATCAGTTCAATGCTGGCCAGGACTGAATCCCGTGGTGGAGCTTCGGGCACAAAGACCATGAAGTAAGCGCGCAGTGCCAGTACCAGTGCAAACAGGCTGGCCGTGGTTATCAGCAGGTAGCGAGCTACAGCCGCACCGCGGATGGTGACTTTTCCGCAGAGAGCCAAGGTCCCCAGGACACTGAGCACAATGATATGCAGGGCCGCCAGCATGGCACCGAAACGACCCACCACAATGCCCGTCACCAGGAATAGCTGGAACATGTCAGCGGGAATACGCAGGGAGTCCAGCAGGTAGGGCACAGCCACATTGAGACTACCGAAAAGGCTAAACAGCCCGTTGAAAGCCAGGGTCAACCGATCGCCGCCGTCCAGGTCGGTGTCGGTAAACCACGCCGCAAACAACAGGAACAGCAGCACCAGCAATTTACCCAGGGAGGGAAAGTTGAAAGAAACCGGTACGATAATATCGATCGCCGACTCAGCCTCGGGGCCCTCGACCTTATGACGGCGCAGTAACTCCTTACAGTTTTCGGCAATCTGAGGAAGCACCACAAACTGATTGCCTGTGGCAAAGGCCATGACCAGCGTATCCCTGAACGTGCCCAACACCTCGCGATACGGAATGCCACTCAGAGCGGCCACCAGTCCAGGAAATATCCAGAAGGTGATCAGGGTCGCGAGACTGACATAGGTAATCAGGTACACCTGGACCCGCCCGACCTCTTCGATCGTCATCGTGCCCGAGGCGGATGCGGCAATGGCGAAAATACCGTAAGGGGTCAATTGCACGATGCCGTGATTAACCTTGCTCAGCGCCGCACCCAAACCGTCGAAAAAAGGCAGCACAAGACTCTTATCCTCGACCGAGATAAGCGCCACGCCCACCAGGATGCTGAAGAAAACAACCGCCGGGACCAGGTTATTGGCCAGCGAAAAGAACACATTTGCCGGCAGGTAGAGTTCGATTAGATCGGTTTCCTGCGTTTCCTCGGCAACCGCGCTGCTGAAGAACGATGCAGTATCGAGGTCCGGGAATGCCAGCGCACCGATAAAAATGATAAGCAAGGCCAGGGCCCAGATAGCCAGCAGGACGGCTGTACCCCGAACCGCCAGTCGACGGGCCTGGTCCAGGTCCATTCTGCCGAAGCCGGCAATCAGCGACACGATAATGTAAGGCAATACCGTGATTTGCAGCAGCTTCACGAAAATGTCGCCGAACACCTTTAAGCCGGCGACCATTTCCCCGAAAAACAGTCCGGTCAGGATGCCCGCCGCCAGACCGACGAAAATACGTGCTGAAAGCCCCATCGATACTCTTGCAATTATTCTTACCAGGCCCCAATCATACACCCTAAGCCGGAAGAACATCCGCATCGACAACTTTGCGTCCAACATCGGTTAGTATGGACACTCGATTAGCTGCGACCTCCCACTGGATAACACTGACGTGTTCGATAACCTGGAATTGGATCATCGACTAAAGCTCGGCCTCGCCGATATGGCGCTAGCGCAGCCTACCGAAGTACAACAGCAAACCATTGAGCCTGCGCTGAGCGGCAAGGACCTGCTGATCAGTGCCGAGACCGGAAGTGGCAAGACGCTGGCCTACCTGATCCCCATCGCCCATCAGCTGCTCACCGTCAAACCAGACAGGAACGCCGGCACCCTGGCACTGGTGCTTGTACCTACCCGCGAATTGGCGCGCCAGGTGGTGAAACACGCCAGGGCGTTATTGGCCAAGTCACCTCTGCAGGCTCAGGCAATCACAGGGGGCGCCGATTTCAAATACCAGAAATCTATCTTTCGGAAAAACCCCGAGATTATCGTGGCCACTCCAGGGCGACTACTGGAACACTGCCAGAAAGGCAGCGCCGACCTAAAGGGCTTGCGCGCACTGGTTCTGGATGAAGCCGATCGTATGCTGGATCTGGGTTTTCGCGAGGAGGTGTTGGAGATTAACGGATTTAGTCCCCTCGACAAGCAGGTCATTCTGCTCTCCGCAACACTGCGCCATAAAGGTATTGGCAAGATTGCGGGCGACATTCTCAAATCGCCGAAATCTGTCGCCGTGGGCGAAGTGCGCCAGGCGCACAGTCATATTGCACACCAGAGAATGCTTTCTGATGGCGCCGAGCACAAGGACAAACAGCTGGCGGCACTGATGAAAGAGCTCGCCGGCAAGAAGGTACTGGTATTCGCCAACAAACGCAGCACCGCCTCGCGGTTGGCTGCGCTGGTGCGCCACCAGGGCATCGCCTGTGACGCGCTGCACGGCGACCTCAGCACGGAAGAGCGCAAGCGGGTTATTACCCGGATAAACGACGGGAAAACCGACGTGGTTTGCGCCAGCGATGTCGCGGCTCGCGGCATTGATATCCGGCATGTCGATGTCGTAGTGAACTACGACATGCCGCACAAGGGCGAGGATTACCTCCATAGAACCGGCCGCACAGGTCGCGCCGGCAGGGAGGGCCTGGCGATATCGCTGGTAACCGCGCCGGAGTGGAACCTGATGGTCGCGATTCAGCGTTATCTCAATATCGAATTAGAACCGAAAGCAATTACCGGATTAAAGGCTCACTACAAGGGTCCCAAAAAGATGAAGACATCCGGTAAGGCGGCAGGTAGCAAAAAGAAGCCAGCAAAAACAGCGCGGAAAAAGAAAGATCGGCTGCGCGACCGTAAAGCCAAAGGAGCGCCCAGGGACCGTGGCAACCGTTCCAGCAATGATGGCTTTGCACCCTTAACCAGGAAAAAGTCCTGAATAACCCGGGACCTGTCACGCATTCAATTTGGCGCTAGAATAGCCATCTCCCACACTACGGATCCCTACTGCAATGACTAACCCGTTGCTTGAGCACCATGAACTTCCGCCCTTCTCCGCCATATCGCCAGCCCATACCGTGCCCGCTGTCAAAGAGCTTATCGAGCGCAATAAACACCAGATAGACGCACTACTGGCGTCGAACGAGGCCTATACCTGGGACAACCTGCTGCAGCCCATCGAAGCACTGGACGATGACTTGGCCCAATGTTTTTCACCCGTGGGGCATCTCAATAGCACGCTCAATTCTGACGAATTGCGCGAAGCCTACAACACCTGCCTGCCGATGTTGTCGGAATACTCAACCTGGTTGGGACAACACACCGGGCTGTACGAGGCGTATCACAACATTGCAGAGCGAGACGACTTTACGACGCTCGATGAAGCAAAGCAGACGGCAATAGAGCATTCGCTGCGCGATTTCCGACTGGCCGGGGTGGCGCTACCCGAAGAAAAAAAGGCGCGCTATGGAGAGCTAAAATCCAGGCTCTCTGAACTGGGCAGCAAATTCAGTGAAAACGTACTGGACGCGACCAACGGCTGGTCCAAGCGATTAACCGAGGAGGAGCTACCCGGCCTCCCGGAGACCGCTTTGGCGAGCGCCAGGGAAGCAGCGCGCCAGGCCGGCCACGAAGGCTGCCTCATCAACCTGAACTTCCCCTCTTACCAACCTGTACTCACCTATTGTGACGATGCGGCATTGCGGGAGGAAGTCTACATAGCTAATTGTACCCGGGCCTCCACCGAGGGCCCCCAGGCGGGACAGTGGGACAACACCGACATCATTGAGGAAATTCTCGACCTACGACTGGAACTGGCGAAACTACTGGGCTTTGACAACTATGCCGAACTGTCACTCGCCACCAAAATGGCAGAGCACCCGGATGAGGTCATGGCTTTTCTGGAGCAACTGGCTGAACGCTCGCGAGAGCAGGCGCGGCGGGAATGGCAGGAATTGGAGTCATTTGCAGCCGAACAGCACCAGAAAGACTCTCTGGACTCATGGGACGTGGCTTACTACAGCGAGAAGCTGCGACAGCACAAATACCAGATTTCACAAGAGGAAATACGCCCCTACCTGCCTGTGCACCGAGTGCTGTCGGGTATGTTCGAAGTGGTACACCGGCTGTACGGCGTTGAAGTCACTGAACAAGCCGAATTCGACAGCTATCACGAGGACGCACGCCTGTTCGACGTCCTCCAGGACGGACAGGTGATCGCGCGCTTCTACCTCGACCTCTACGCGCGCGCCCACAAGCGCGGCGGCGCGTGGATGGATGACTGTCGCGTGCGCCGCTACAGGGAGGACGGGGACCTGCAGATACCGGTAGCCTACCTGGTCTGCAACTTTACGCCACCGGTGGGCGACAAGCCTTCGCTTCTCACCGAACAGGAGCTCACCACGCTGTTTCATGAGTTCGGCCACGGCCTGCACCATATGCTGACCCGGCAAACCGTCGCCTCTGTTTCTGGCATCAATGGTGTTGCCTGGGACGCCGTCGAGCTCCCCAGTCAATTTCTGGAGAACTGGTGCTGGGAGGAAGAGGCGCTGGCCTTTATCTCCGGTCATCACGAAACCGGGGAGCCGATTCCCGCCAGCCTGCTTGAACGTATGCTGGCGGCCCGCAATTTCCAATCGGCCATGCAGATGGTCAGGCAACTGGAGTTCTCGCTGTTTGACTTTCGGCTGCACCGAGAGTGGCGCACTGGCACGGTCAGCTCTGTGCAGGGCTTGCTGGACGAGGTGCGCAAACAGGTCGCGGTGCACGTCCCGCCGACCTATAACCGCTTCCAGAACGGTTTCAGCCACATCTTTGGTGGCGGTTACGCCGCGGGGTACTACAGCTACAAATGGGCCGAAGTGCTGTCAGCCGATGCGTTTTCGCGTTTTGAGACGGAAGGCATATTCAATCCGGGCACCGGCAACGATTTCCGGCGTTTTATTCTCGAGGTGGGTGGCTCGAAAGCGCCCATGGAAGCCTTCGTGGACTTTCGCGGCCGCAAGCCAGATATAGAGCCCTTACTGCGACACAGCGGAATCGCCGCCTGAGCAATTAATCAAGTGTGGCGAGTCCAGCGAGGACTGCTAACCGGGTATCGTCAATCGCCGCGACCAACGACTCGGTCGCGGCCCGATCTTCGGGCATGGCGGCCCAGTTCCGCTGCCAGCTGGCTTTTAGTTGCTGCGCGGAGGCCGCCACCTCGACACCACAGTTGACACTGAGATCGGCGATGAGACCCACCTTGACCCAGCCGTTACGCGGATTACCACCGACCGGATCCTGGTCATAGTGCGCCGCGAAAACCAGTTGCTCCAGCTCCGCCAACTGCAACAGTGTTTCGAATGAGGCCTCCCGCACATTACTGTTGTGCTCGGTAACCTCCAGGCGCCACACGTTGTAACTGAACCCCAGCAGAGCGAAGAGGATGCTGAAGATAGCGGTGGCCTGGTACCACCGCACTCGCGTAACAAGCTCCTTGAACTCCATGTGCCGCGGATACCGGGCTCAGGGGTCGCGTGATCTAGTCGTCGCTACCCAACCAGTTATACACCAGGCCTGCCAAGGCGGCTCCAACGATAGGCGCCAGCCAGAACAGCCACAACTGGGATATTGCCCAACCCCCTTCAAACAGCGCAACACCGGTACTGCGAGCCGGATTGACCGAGGTATTGGTCACCGGGATGCTGATCAGGTGGATCAATGTCAGGCCAAGCCCGATCGCGATGGGGGCAAACCCGGCGGGGGCGCGGCCATCGGTCGCACCGAGAATGATGATCAGGAACATAAAGGTCATCACGACCTCGGTAACCAGTGCCGATACCATGCTGTAACCGCCCGGTGAGTGTTCACCGAAGCCATTGGAGGCAAAGCCGGCGGTCTCAAATCCCGCCTGGCCACTGGCAATAACAAACAGCACGGCACCTCCGGCGATTCCGCCCAATACCTGGGCAACAATGTAAGGCAGCAGCTCACTGGAGGAGAAACGCCCTCCGATCATCAGCCCCACCGAGACCGCGGGGTTGAGATGACAACCCGAGATATGGCCGATGGCAAATGCCATGGTCAATACTGTAAGACCAAATGCCAGGGAAACGCCCAGAAGGCCAATGCCGACATCGGGAAATGCGGCTGCCAGCACGGCGCTTCCGCAGCCACCCAGAACCAACCAGAACGTGCCGATAAACTCAGCACCAAGCTTTTTACTCATGGACATAGCAACCTACCCTCGCGCTTATCGTTATTTTTTGTCGGGTCACCGCCCGGCGACCTGTCTCTAGGATAGGCGGAATAGCGAGGTCTGAAAAGGGCTTAGCTTGACTGCCAGAGGGCACAACCCTTTTGCCCGGGGCCTGAGGCGACACACAACTCCACTTCCCGGAGCTCCTCGTTGCCAGAAGCCTCGATGAGCTGCGCGAGGAGGTAGTGGGAAAACTCCTCTACGGTGGCATTGGTAATGGGCAACACCAGGGTATCTTTCTTGAGAAAACGCATACGATCGTCAGCAAAAGTAACCAGGTAGGAGTCTGCTTCTTCTTCTATCTTCTGATAGGGAGAGTCGGCGGCCAGGATCATGTATTCGTCGAGGCTATCGCACAGTGTTTTAAGCAAGCGCTTGTAGACATTGTAATCTGCAGAAAAGCCGTTATCGCCCATAGGCGCAACAATTCTCGCCGACACCGAGTAATTGTGTCCGTGCAACCGCTCCCGCTCGGTCGCTGAGAAAATAGTGAAGTGGGCAGCCGAAAACTTATGCGCCTCTTTATCGATATATAGCGTGGTCAGTCGTTCCATCGGTGTCCCTGGTAAAAAGCAATGATTTCATTGTCACGATTGCCAAGAAAGCAGGCAAGTCAGTCATCCCGAACAGTAAGGCGCGCTATTCTTTCCAATCACGGTGTAATACGTGGGCAGGCTCGGTATTGGTTTTATGCTTGACGGCCTGGTCTCCAAGCCACTCAAACCACTCACCCCAGGAGGGCTGTGACTGCTCTTCGCGTAAATCCCGCTGCCACTGCCTGAGCTTGGTATTCATCACCGACACGATACCACCGGCAAGGTCCAGCACCAGGTCAAGCGGTGCTATACGCTTAAATACCAGCAAGCCCATCGTCTCAAACGAAGTCACCACAGTAATGGCCGCCGCACTATAGTCATCGCCCAGCGCTCGCATCTCCTCCAGCGTTACACCATCTGGCACTGACTGCATCATGCCAATCGCATGAGCCAAATCCCGGCTGTAAAACGTCTGCGCAAGATTGATCGCTACCGCATTGCGCTGCTGCAGCCGGAAGTTTCGCAACTGAAACCAGCCGACCAGTAAACCCGTAATAATACTGCCGGCACCGACAATTTCTGCAATTGAGGCCCACGTGGAAAGGGAAAGCTCGGGCATTTCACACCCCCGTTTTTGTATTGCTTTGGGATTAGTGTAACCCACCGCACCGGTCAACGCTGGGTGTCACGAGTCATTATCTCGCAGCTGGGTTATCATGCGCCCTTAAATACCCATGCACTACCGATCTGATCACGGGACAGGAAGCACACTATGAAACTAGCCATCATCACTGGCGCCAGTGTTGGTATTGGAAAGGCCACTGCCCAGCTTTTTCTGGATGAAGGCTTCGAGGTATACAATCTTTCAAGGCGCGAGTGTCCACTTCCCGCGGTACACAACATCCGCTGCGACCTCGCCTCCCAGGCGTCCGTCGATGAGACCACGTCAACGCTGAAACCACTAATGGCCAATGCCGAATCCGTAGCGCTCGTATACAACGCGAGCCAGATGCGCAAGGACAGCGTCGACGCGTGCGACAGCGCCGAGCTGCGAGCAGTCCTGGAAACCAATGTCGTCGCCATCAACAGTGTCAACCAGGCCCTGATTCCGCTGATGCCAGAGGGATCAAGCGTCATATACATTGGCTCGACCCTGTCGGAAAAGGCGGTTGCCGGTTCCTTCAGTTATGTCACCTCCAAGCACGCCCAACTGGGTATGATGCGAGCCACCTGCCAGGACCTGATGGGCAGCGGCATTCACACCGCGCTAATTTGTCCCGGATTCACCGATACAGAAATGTTGCGTACTCACCTGGGCAATGACCCCGAGGTAATGCAGGCCATCGGCGCCTTAAACAGCTTTGGCAGGCTCATCGAGCCCGGTGAAATCGCCGAGCTTATCCGCTGGACACACCACAACCCGGTGGTTAATGGCGCCATCTTGCATGGCAACCTGGGCCAGAAGGAAGCCTGAGCCGTGTCACCCGACATGATTTGGGACCGGCGCGAGCGCGTATTTCTGGTACTGGCCGGTACCTTTCTGTGCGCCATGACCTTACTGAATGTGATCGGCATTACCCGCTTTATCCAGCTGGGGCCCATGGCTCTGGCGGTGGGCGTCCTGCCCTACCCTCTCACGTTCCTTTGCACAGACCTGATTTGCGAACTCTATGGTAAGGCACGGGCCAACTTCCTGGTCACGGTCGGGCTGGGACTCAACTTCCTGATACTGTTTGTGCTGTTCCTGGGCAATGCGGTGCCGGCAGTACCTGCTGAAAGCATGCCGCCCTGGCAGATTCTCCAATTGGCACAGCCGGTGGCGCTGCCCAATGGGGATATCGTCGAGACGAGCGTAGGTCTCTACCAATTGATTTACGCCACAACCTCCGGCGCGGTCTTCGCCTCGATGCTGGCGTACATCGCCGCGCAATACTGTGACGTCCAGCTGTTCCATTTCTGGAAGCGGGTTACCAAGGGGAAATATCTTTGGGTGCGCAACAATTTCAGCACCTTGATGAGCCAGATGGTGGACTCAATCATGGTGATTACCGTGACTTTTGGCGCCGCCTTTATGCGCGGTGAAATGGCCTTCAATACCCTGTTGATACTGATCGGTAGCAACTACCTGTTCAAAGCCACGGTGGCCCTGCTGGATACCGGCCCGTTTTACCTGGGCGTTCACTACCTGCGAAAGTACCTGCACCTGGCGCCCAACGAGATTGCCGCACCCGGGGGCAACACCTGGGGACAAACCCACTGAGCCAGCGCTTGTCAGGCCGCCTCGACGATTTTTACCGGACTCACTGCCTCCTCACCCCGCCACTGGGCGAGTAACTGTTGATACTGGGGGGCAAGATTTTCCCGGTTGCGATCTTTGACATGACCATACCCTCGCAGTTTTGAGGGCAGATCAGCCAGGGTACATGCCAGCTCATAGTTGCCAGGTGATAGCCCGGATTGCAGTTCGGCCAGAAGCAGGCCGTAGTCTTCCAGGTCCTGTTTTTCGCGTCGGCGTTCGGCGGTAAAGCCAAAAATATCCAGCGGTGTCCCGCGCAACCAGCGCAGTCTGGCCAACAGCTTGAAGGCGCCCATCATCCAGGGGCCGAACTGGCGCTTGCGCAAGTGCCCCGTTTGCGGATCGCGCTTGCTCAGCAACGGTGGCGCCAGATTGAACTGTAACTGGAAGTCGCCCTCGAATTGCGCGGCGATTTTCCGTTGAAATTCACCATCGCTATACAGACGTGCCACCTCGTACTCGTCCTTGATTGCCATCAGCTTGAACAGATTTCGCGCCACCACCGCAGTCAACGAGTCCTCGCTGTCTGGTTTGTGGTCTACCGACTTCACCCGTTCGACATGCTCGATGTACTGTTCCGCATAATCAGTATCCTGGTAGCGAATCAGCCGCGCCCTCCGGTCGGCCAGCAGGGCATCGGTTGAGAAAGGCTCTTTCTCAATCTCCCCAGACTCAAGCGCGCCCATCACCTTGACCGGCTGATGTGCGCAGCGACGCCCCCAGAGAAACGCATTCTGGTTGAGCTCCACCGCTACCCCGTTGAGTGTTATCGCCTGGTTCAGCGCGCTGGCTGAAACTGGCACAAGGCCTCGCTGCCAGGCAAAACCCAGAAGAAACAGGTTTGCCGCTATCGAATCCCCCAGCAGTCCAGTGGCGATGCGAGTGGCATCGATAAAGTGCGTTTCGTCCTGTCCAACCTCCAGCGCTACCTTGTCCTTCATAGCCTGGGTCGGGAAACGGGCATCCGGATCGAGGATAAAGGCCGCTGTCGGCACCTCGGCTTCATTGACGACGGCATGGGTTCTGCCGCGCGCCGCCTTCCCAAGGGCCTCGTAGGTTGTGGTCACCACGAGGTCGCACCCAAGCAGCAAATCGGCCTCGCCGGCAGGGATACGCACCGCCTTGATGTCCTCTTGTTTGGCCGCCACACGAACATGGCTGACCACCGCGCCAAACTTTTGCGCCAGCCCTGTCTGGTTCATGGTTGCGCAGCCTTTACCCTCAATATGGGCCGCCATGGCCACCAGGGCAGTAATCGTCAGGACGCCGGTACCACCAACCCCGGTCACCACCGTGTTCCAGGGCTGCGCCAGTTCCGGTAGATCGGGTTCCGGGAGGGGATCAAACAGTGCCTGCTCGGCGACAGGAGTTACCGCCGGCCTACGCAGCTGGCCACCCATTACCGTCACAAAACTGGGGCAAAAGCCATTGGCGCAACTGTAGTCCTTGTTGCAGGCACTCTGGTCAATCTGGCGCTTGCGCCCCAGCGCGGTCTCCTTGGGCAGTACCGACAGGCAATTGGATTTAGTGCTGCAGTCTCCACAGCCCTCGCAGACCTCATCGTTAATGAATAATCGTTGGGGCGGGTCAACTAACAGGCCTTTCTTGCGTCGCCGACGTTTCTCCGCGGCACAGGTTTGCTGGTAGACGATTACAGATACACCAGTGAATTCGCGCAACTCCTTCTGTAAAGCATCCATTTCATCGCGGTGATGCAAACTGTAACCGGGTATGCCATGAAAATGACCGCGCCAGTCCGCCGGCTGGTCACTGACCAGGGCGATACGGCGTACCCCCTCACCGCGCAACTGGTAGACCAGGTCTTCGACGGTGAGCGATCCGTCAATGGGCTGACCGCCCGTCATCGCCACGGCATCGTTGTAGAGAATCTTGTAAGTGATGTTTACCCCGGCGGAAACCGCGGCACGAATAGCCATAATGCCCGAGTGGAAGTAGGTGCCATCACCCAGGTTCTGGAAGACATGAGTAGCCTCGGTAAATGG
>CAZPVJ010000133.1:0-9018 GCA_964590005.1 uncultured Alteromonadaceae bacterium
GGACCGTATAATGCGCGCCATGGCCAAGAAGAAACGTAAGACGCCGGATAACGTCATCGCGCAGAACAAGCGCGCCCGCTTCGATTACCACCTCGAGGAGACTTTCGAGGCGGGCATTGCGCTCGCCGGCTGGGAAGTGAAGAGTCTGCGGATGGGCAAGGTACCGATCACTGACACCTACGTACTGATGAAGGACGGCGAGGCCTGGCTGCTCGCCTCACAGATCACCCCACTGGCGACAGCCTCGACCCACTTCGTAACCGACCCCACCCGCACCCGCAAATTGCTGCTGCACAAGAAAGAACTGGCCAGGATCCTGGCGGGGGTATCGCAGAAAGGCCTCACGTGCGTGTGCACACAGCTCTATTGGAAAGGGCACCTGGTGAAAGCACGCATCGCGCTTGCCGAGGGTAAACAGGCGCACGACAAGCGGGACACCCAGAAGAACCGCGAGTGGAACCGCCAGAAGCAGCGCATCATCCGCGACAATGTGAAGCAATAACCCCCGAGACAGTTAGCACCCGTCCGCTAGACCTCATACTGTGTCGAAGACACCCCACCGCCTGCGCCGGTCCAGTTGCTGTGAAAGAACTTGCCACGGGGACGATCAACCCGTTCGTAGGTGTGCGCGCCAAAATAGTCCCGCTGCGCCTGGATAAGATTGGCTGGCAGGCTCGCCCGGCGGTAGCTGTCGTAAAAGGCAAGCCCTGACGACATGCACGGTACCGGCACACCCTGGGCGATAGCCCCGCTGACCACGCTGCGCCAGGCAGATTGGGCACTGGCGGTAGCCTCGCGGAAAAAATCGGCCACCAGCAGGTTAGGTAGTTCGGGCGCCTCACGGTAGGCCGCCGCAATATCATCGAGGAAGGCCGAGCGGATAATACAGCCACCGCGCCACAACAGGGCGATGGCCGAATAATTCAGCGACCAACCGTACTGCGCCGAGGCCTCGCGCAGCAGCATGAAGCCCTGGGCGTAAGAAATGATCTTGGCGGCGTAGAGGGCCTGTTCGAGCTCGTTTACAAACTGCGCTTTGTCGCCGGTAAAACCAACCACCGGACCCTGCAATAACGGAGCCGCTGCCGCCCTCTCCTCTTTCTGCGCCGAAATGCACCGTGCGAATACCGCCTCGCTAATCAGGGTGAGCGGGATACCGGCTTCCAGCGCGCTGATACCGGTCCACTTGCCCGTGCCTTTCTGGCCCGCCGCATCGAGAATGTCGGCCAGTAAAAAGCGGCCCTGCTCGTCGCGGTAACCCAGGATATCGGCGGTGATCTCCACCAGGTAACTGTTTAGTACCCCCTGGTTCCAGCGCCCGAAGATAGCCTGCATCTCCAGCTCATCAAAGCCAGCCTCTCGCAGCATGTCATAGGCCTCGGCGATCAACTGCATGTCGCCGTACTCAATGCCGTTATGCACCATTTTCACGTAGTGACCCGCGCCACCACTGCCCACCCAATCACAGCAGGGCTCGCCCTGGGCAACCTTGGCGGCGACTGCCTGCAGGATCGGTTGCACCGCCGGCCAGGCCCCGGCATTACCCCCGGGCATGATGGACGGCCCGTGACGGGCGCCCTCCTCGCCTCCGGATACGCCAGCACCCACGAATAAAAGACCCTTGTCAGCCAGGGTCTCCACCCTGCGCTGCGTATCTGAATACAGCGAATTTCCGCCGTCGATAATGATGTCGCCGGCATCCAGGAGCGGAAGTAACTGGTCGATGTAGTGGTCGACGACCTCGCCCGCTTTCACCATCAGCATCACCCTGCGAGGGGGCTTGAGTGCCGCGACCAGTTCTTCGAGGGAGT
Source organism: uncultured Alteromonadaceae bacterium (assembly GCA_964590005.1). GTDB lineage: Bacteria > Pseudomonadota > Gammaproteobacteria > Pseudomonadales > Halieaceae > CALJFL01. The sequence goes on from CAZPVJ010000133.1 coordinate 1,812, forward strand.
AACAACCGATGACCGCACTGTCACTGGCCGCGCCAGCGAGGAATTCATCAAGCGTGCTACTGGTGCGATTGAACGCGGCCACGGTGAAGCCGTGGTCATTCATATTCATCACCAGGTTCTGACCCATCACGGCCAAACCGATCAGGCCGATATCCGCTGCACTCATCGCAATTTCTCCTGCAGAACATTACGGACGCCGCAAGCATGAACAGCAAGGGCTTACCGCATCTAACGACAGCTTAGCGGATACAACGCGGGCTCACAGCAAGGCATTGAGCGTAATTGACACGCCTACGGTAAACAGGACAGTCAACGCAATCTTCCTGTAGAACGCCGTACCAAACCGCCTGAACAGTCGATAGCCGAGTTTATCCCCTATGTAGATAGCGGGAAATGCCAACAGGAACAGCCAGGGCGAGGCCGGCGTCACGAAGCCCGCGACCGAGTAGGAGCCCAGCGCGACAATCGCGGAGAACAGGAAGAAGATCATTAACATAGCGCGACTGCGCGAGGGTTCGGGCTCTGCCGCCATGGCGTAGATGATGACTGGTGGTCCGGGAATGGCGAAAGCGCCGTTGAGCAGCCCCGAGCCCAGACCACTGAGACCACTGAACAGCCGGCTGCTATGCTGGCGCGTGGGCCGGTAGATTGTCAGGACAATGCAGGCCAGGATCACAGACAAGCCAATCCACAATTTGAACTGCTGCGCAGAGATATGTACCAGGGCGGCCGCCCCTAACATGGTGCCAATCGCTGCCATAGCGATCATGGGAACCATCGCGTTGACCGGATACTTGCCCCAGTAGGTTTTGAGGGTGGTCAGGCTAACCGCAAGGCTAAGCGCTGCACTCAGCACAACGGCCTGGGTTGGCGGCATAAAGAGTGCGAACACGGGCACCGCAGTAAGCGCGAACCCAAACCCGGTGAACGCGCGCATAATCGCCGCGAACACGACGACGGCCCACACCAGTGACAATTCAAGGAGCGACACCGCGCTCAGGATGTCCGACAGGGCCTGGGGCATCAGCAGAACGCGGCGAGCGTGGTCAGGTATCGATCAGGCAGCGGCTTGCTGCGCCAGCTGGCCCATGCGAACCAGGCGTCCCGGATAGGTGCCGGTAAGCGTGTCGTTTTCGAGCACCACCTCACCGGCAACAATCACTGCGCGGTAGCCCTGGGCTTCCTGCAGCAGACGCTGACCGCCGGCGGGCAGGTCCTGGACCATATGCGGGGCAAACAGGCGCAGCTTATCCATGTCGATCACATTGATGTTGGCCTTCAAGCCCACCTTCAGGCGACCGCGATCGGTCATGCCGCTGTAGTCCGCTATGTCGCTGGTCAGGCGGCGAATCGCGTCGGCCAGCTCGAGCTTGCCACCGCGCTTGCGATCGCGGGTCCAGTAGGACAACAGGTAAGTGGGGAAGCTGGAATCACAGACCGTGCCGACATGGGCGCCACCGTCCGACAGGCCCATGATGGATTGCGGGTGCTGCATCATGGTGTAGACGTTGTCGTAATTCATTTCCGTGTAGTTGTAGATCGGGAAGTACAGCAACTCCTTGCCGTCGTTCTCGAGCATCAGGTCGTAAATCATCTCCAGGGTGGGCACGCCCTTGTCCTTGGCCATCTGCAGCACGGAGGTTTCCGCGGTCTGCTCGTAGTCCGGGTTTTCGCCCAGACGGAAAGTCTTGCTGGCGACAAAATCCACGGCCTGCAGCAGCGCGTCGGCAATCGGTGGGACCGAGGTGCCGTCGCCAGCCAGCGGCTCGGACTTCTCGGTCAGCAGCTGCGCCTTGAACGCCGGGTCGCGCATGCGCTCGACCTGTTCCGCCAGCGGCAGGTCGTAAATCGTCTTGTAACTGGGGAAACCGATAAACGGGTGGAAAGTGCACTGCAAACCCACGGTTACGCCAATGCCACGCGGTGCGGTCTGCAGGCGCATATTGAGGCCCTTGTCTTTCGCCTTCTCAGCGCGGTCGATGATGCGCAACCACTGGTCCGGCGCGAAATCGCGCTGCATCAGCGACAGTGAAAACGGGCTACCGTTGGAGGCGCGGGCAAAGTTTTCGATGATGTCGAACTCTTCATCGAACATATCGCCTTCGCGCTCGAGGTTGAAATCGTTCACCGCCTGCAGCACACCGTGGTCCACGCCATCAAAGGCACGCGCAATGCCCTCGAGTTCTTCGGTGGTGGCTTCCGAGGCCGGAGTCCAGTCGCCATCCGCGCTGCGGTGCACATCGCTGCGGCCGGTAGAGAAGCCAATCGCGCCGGCCTCCAGTCCTTCGCGAGTCAGCCTTTGCATCTCGGCGATGTCTTCGGCCGTTGCCTTTTCATTGAACACGGCGCGTTCGCCCATCACGTAAACACGCAGCGGGTCGTGGGTGATCTGTACGGCAAAGTCGACGCTGTGCGGCTTGGCATCCAGCGCGTCCATGTACTCGGGCAGTGTTTCCCAATCCCAGGTAATGCCCTCGGTGAGTGCTGTGCCGGGAATGTCCTCAACCCCTTCCATAATGCGGACCAGCTTTTCACGGTCGTCGGCGCGAACCGGTGCGAAGCCCACGCCGCAGCTACCCATGACCACGGTGCTGACGCCGTGGTTTACGCTGGGCTGCATGTCCGCATCCCAGGACACCTGGCCATCGTAGTGGGTGTGAAGGTCGATAAATCCCGGGGTAACGATCTGTCCGGCGGCATCCAGCTCCTGGCTGGCCTCACCCTCACAGGGGCCTATCTCGACGATAACGCCATCGCGAACGCCCACGTTGGTGGCGACAGGATCATTGCCTTCGCCGTCAAAAACCAGGCCGTTAATGATTTTCAGATCGTATTTCACTGCGTGCTCCCGGGTGGCTGATGCCACGCCCTGTATCTGCCTAAAAAGTGCGCAAAGTCTAGGAGCTGACCGGCGATAAGACAAATGTCCATACCGGCCAAGTGGGGTTAAATCTGGCCACCTGCCCCGCCGGGTGGCGAAACGAAAGTGCCGACGCGAGCTACGCCAGCAGATTGCCCTTCTGGGCCCAGGCCAGGGTGTCATCCAGGGCCCGGGAAAGTTTGTCACAGAGCTCGTCGACCTGGGCCGTGCTCATGATCAGTGGCGGGCACAATGCAATAGAGTTGCCCCCCATCGCGCGCACGATCAGGCCGTTGTACTCGCACTGCTTCTGGCAATAGCCGCCGGGGGCATTGTCGGCGAAGGCCTGCCGCGTTTCGCGGTTGGCCACCAGTTCGACCGCCGCGATCATGCCGACACCCCGCACCTCGCCCACCAGCGGGTGATCGCCGAAGCCGGCGAGTTTGGACTGCATGTAAGCGCCGACCTCGCGGGCGTGATCAAAGAGCCTGTCGCGCTCGTAGATCTCAATGACCTTGGAGCCGACCGCGCAGGCCACCGGGTGACCACCATAGGTGTAGCCGTGGCCGAAGACCCCGACCTGGTTGGCCTGTTCCACCATGGCGTCGTACATGTCGCCCTGGATGATGGCAGCGCTGAGGGGGATATAGGCGGAAGACAGGGCCTTGGCCAGCGACATCATCTGCGGGTGCATGTCGTAGGTGGTGGCACCAAAATCCTCACCGGTGCGACCGAAGCCGCAGATGACCTCGTCATCCCACAACAGGATGTCATGCCTGGCCAGTACCGCCTGGATCTTTTCAAAATAAGTTGCGGGCGGCACCACGACGCCGCCGGCGCCGTTAACCGGTTCCGCGATAAAGGCGGCAATGGTATCGGCGCCCTCTGCCAGAATCAGTTGCTCCAGTTCGTCGGCCCTGCGGGTGGCGAACTCCTCTTCACTCTCGCCGGGAAGACCGTCACGGTAAAAGTGCGGGGCGCCGGTGCGCAATACGCCCAGGGCATCGAAGGGCAGGCTGAAGTGCGCATGGTTGGGGGCCAGCCCGGTAAGCGAGGCCGCCGCGACGGTGACCCCGTGGTAGCCGCGCTCGCGGGCGATGATCTTGTACTTGCCGGGCTTGCCGATGGCGTTGAAGTAATAGCGCAGCAGCTTGACCTGGGTATCATTGGCGTCGGAACCGGAGTTACCGAGGAAGACCCGGCCGTCTTTTACCGGGCTCATATCCGAGAGCTTTTCCGCCAGTTCGATGGCGGCGGGATGGGTCTTGCCGCCAAACAGGTGGCTGTAGGCCAGCGTGCGCATCTGCTCCGTGGCCGCCTCGATCACTTCCTCGTTGCCGTAACCCAGGGCCGTGCACCACAGGCCCGACATACCCTCCAGGTACTGGTTGCCGGCATTGTCGTAAACGTACACACCCTCGCCCCGCTCGATGACGAGTTGCTCGGTAGCCATGGGGTTGGTGGTGGGGTAAATCATGCGGGTCATGGCGACGACTCCAGCGTTTCAAGTGAGGGTGAGAGCATGCTACTACTGGACTGCGGAGGCAACCGCTGCACCTAACTCTTTAGTGGTAGCTGTGCCGGCCATATCCCGGGTGAGGTGACGGCTGTCCGTGAGCACCGCCTCGATGGCTGCCATGATGCGGTCGTGACAGTCGGCGTGGCCGGTATGCTGCATCAACCTGGCGCAACCGATCATTTTTCGTCTGATATGCGCCAAAATGTCACCTTCTGGCCCCTGCAGCACGTCCCTAAAAGTGGGTAACGCCTTCCACCCGCATGTGTGTTTTCATCATCCACTGATAAAGCCATAACGCCAATAGGGGAAGATCATGCGTAAAACCACACTCGCCGCAGCCGTCAGTCTCGCTGTCACAACCGTTGCCAGCAGCGTTTACGCCGATACGATCATCGAGGAAGTGATCGTAACTGCGCAAAAGCGGGAGCAGGCCATCACCGATGTTGCGCTTACTGTTACCGCCGTGAGTGGTGAGGTGGCCCGAACCATGGGCGTGGAAGACACCCGCGACGTCGCCATGCTGGCTACCAACATCGACATCAAGGGCGCGGGCCTTTCCGACGCCAACCCGGCCATCACCGTACGCGGCATTGGCATGAATAACTTCAACGCCAACAACAACCCGTCGGTTGGCGTTTACCTGGATGAAGTCTTCCTGGCCTCACCCGCCATGATGAACCTGTCGATGCTGGACGTGGGCCGCATCGAGGTACTCAAAGGCCCCCAGGGCACCCTGTACGGACGGAATGCCACCGGTGGTGCGCTGAACATCATCAGCGCCAAGCCCACCCAGGACCTTGAGGGCTTTGCCTCACTGACCCTTGGCGATTACGACACGGCTAAATTCGAAGGTGCCGTCAGTGGTGGACTCACCGACAGCCTCTCCGGAAGGGTCAGTGTGTTATGGGAATCCCAGGGCGAGAGCTATCACGAGTACAACAAGGACAATGGCGGCAAAGACGATTTTGGCGACTCTGACACCAGCGCCATTCGAGCCCAGCTGGCCGGCGACCACGACCAGTTGACCTGGAACCTGTCGGCCAGCTACCTGGACCAGGATATCGTCAACAGCCCGTTCACCTCGCTGGGCGGCTTCTGGAACAGCCCGGAAGAAGTCTTTGTGACGCCCTGCCAGGGCAACTTCAAGAATTGCGTCAACACCCTGGGCCTGGATGTCTCCGACCAGGATGGCGACCCGTTCACCCACGACTTTCTGACTTCCCGCGTCGATGAGATGCGCATTGAGTCCGACGTGACCTCGCTGAACCTCAAAATCGGCTACGACTTCAGCGACATGACGCTGACCTCGATCACCGGTTGGATCCAGCAGGACCGGGATTTTGGTGAAAACATCTGGACCTCTCCGCTGGAGGCATTCGCAGTGGTGCACGAGGAGGAGATGGAGCAGTTCTCCCAGGAGATCCGCCTGTCCGGCGGTGAAGATATCCGCTGGATGGTAGGCGGTTTCTACTGGAACGACACCTTTGAGTCCGACAATATCGCCAATACCGCCGATATTCTCGGTTTGCTGGCCGGCGTGAATCCGGTGTTCTGGAACAATGACCAGGAAACCGATGCCTATGCATTATTTGCCAGTGTCGACTGGGACCTTGGCGATCGCTGGATGCTGACCACGGGCATCCGCTACTCCGACGAGGAAACAGATTTTGTCGGTGGTACCGACGGCACGATCTCTGACCCCGATGCTTTCGACGCCTTCGTGGGTGCGGAACTGGGATTGCCCGCGGGCATCACCATTCCCTTTACCTTCACCGACGACAGCATCGAGGACGACAACGTGTCTTACCGCGTCGCCCTGGAGTTCCGGCCCACCGATGACTGGCTGACCTACGGCTCGGTAACCACCGGCTTCAAGTCGGGCGGGTTCTTCGGTGACTTCACCTTCGATAATTTCGAACTGCTGCCCTTTGACTCTGAAGAGGTCACCGCCTACGAACTTGGCTCCAAGTCGACCCATGCGGATGGTCGGGTACAGCTGAACGCCGCCGTGTTCTACTACGAATATGAAGATATCCAGACCTTCATTCCGTCGGCGCTCGGTTTCCGCCTGACCAACCTTGAAGAAGCCGATATCTATGGCGCCGAGATAGAGCTGCTGGCCTCGCCATTGGACGGCTTCGACATGCGCCTGGGTGCCAGCTATCTCGATACCGAGGTGAGCAGCCGCGTCGAGGGCTTTGACGGTAATGAGCTGCCCAACTCACCGGAGATGCAGATCACCTATACCTTCCGCTACGAGTTCCCGCTGGGCGACACCCTGGCGATGGCCTTACAGGCCGATGGTAAGTACTCCGACGAGTCCTATCGCGAGTCCTCGAACAACCCGTGGCTGGTGACAGACTCCTATGGACTGCTCAACCTTAGGGGCTCGGTGCTGACGGTAGACGGCACCTGGGAGCTCGCCGTCTGGGGTCGCAACATCACCGACGAAGAGTATGAGCAGGAGCGTTTCGCCTCTGACATCATCGGCCAAGTGGTCGCGCTGCAGGGGAATCCTCGCACTTACGGCGTTACCCTAAACTACACGTTCTGAGGCTACAGGAATGGCGACGGCCGCCTCCGGTTGGATGGCGGCTTTAGCGCGGCTGGGTAATTTCCAGGTAGTGGGTGAGCGGATCTATATCCGCATCAAAGGGCACCAGGGAAATCGCCTCAAAGAACAGTGAAAACAGTTCCGCCTGTGAGGAGATATTCAACTTGGCGTGAAAGCGCTTGTTGAACACCTTGACCGTATCGACGCTGATGTCGAGCAACTGCGCGATCGACTTGTTGGAATGGCCCTTGAGGATAAGCTGGATGACCTCGCA
>CAZPVJ010000134.1:0-22310 GCA_964590005.1 uncultured Alteromonadaceae bacterium
CTGTGTGTATCGGGCAGAAACAGAAATGGTTTTTGTTGAGCATGCTGGAGGACGATACCGCCGTGCAACTCGACCTGAACGAACGTCCGGAGTTTGATCACTGGCAGTGGGTCAGTTACTGGTATCCCCTGAACCAGGTGATTTCCTTCAAGCGAGAGGTTTACAGAAGGGCGATGAAGGAATTGGCGGCACCGCTGGGCCGGCTCACTGACAAGTTGCAGGACTACTAGTGAACATGCTCGAGACCCTGCGTCACATCGTCCAGGAGGTGAATGCCGCCCGCAATCTCGAGGAGGCGCTGGAGATTATCGTGCGCCGGGTGCAGGCGGCGATGCAGACGCAGGTTTGCAGTGTCTACCTGGAAGACCACGGCACGGACCAGTTTATCTTCCGCGCCACCCAGGGCCTCAACCAGGATCTGGTAGGCGAGGCCCGTCTCGCGGTGGGTGAGGGTCTGGTGGGCCTGGTGGCCGAGCGAGAAGAACCGGTCAACCTCGAAAACGCCGAATCCCACCCCAGTTTCCAGTTCCTGCCGGGGATCGGTGAGGAGCCGTTTCATGCGTTTCTGGGTGTGCCGATTATCCACCAGCGTGATGTTCTTGGGGTGCTGGTCGTGCAGCAAAAGGAGCGGCGGCGCTTTGATGAAAGCGAAGAGGCCTTCCTTGTCACCCTGTCAGCCCAGTTGGCCGGTGTTATCGCCCATGCGCGGGTTACCGGCGCGGTGGGTGCAGAGCTGGCCGGGGGCGCGGCACAGGCCGCCAAAGTCAGCGGGATTGCCGGCGCCCCGGGTATAGCTATAGGCCAGGCGGTGGTGGTTTCGCCGGTGGCCGATCTGTACGCCGTGCCCCGCAAGATCGTCAGCGATCGCCGGGCAGAACTGCGAGCCTTCAAGCAGGCGCTGGAGAAGGTCCGGCATGATATTCGCGCGGTGTCGGAAAATTTACGCGGCGAGCTGAATAGCGAAGACCATGCTTTATTCGATGTTTACCTGGGCATCCTCGACGATTCGACAATCGGGGGCGAGGTCGCGGGTCTGATCAAAGCAGGGCATTGGGCCCAGGGTGCTTTGAGTGAGGTGATGATCGAGCATATCCGTCACTTCGAGCGTATGGAGCACAGCTATTTGCGGGAGCGCGCCGTCGACGTTCAGGACCTTGGCACACGGGTCCTGGCCTACCTGCAGGCCGATGAAAAAGAGGTCCACAGCTACCCTGACCAGACCATTCTCGTCGGCGAGGAGTTGACCGCTTCGGCGCTGGGCGAGATCCCGCGCGAGAAGCTGGCCGGGCTGATATCGGTGCGTGGCTCAGGCAACTCTCACGTGGCGATTCTGGCGCGTGCAATGGGTGTGCCCACAGTCATGGGTGCTGTCGACCTGCCCTTTACCCGGCTGCAAAATCTGGAGCTTGTCGTCGACGGCTACAACGGGATGGTCCACCTCAACCCGTTGCCTGAGATCAGACAGCGTTTCCTGGCGCTGGTCGACCAGGACCTGGCGATCACTCGCGACCTTGAATCGCTGCGGGACCTGCCCTGCGAAACCAAAGATGGTTTTCGGCTGCCCCTGTGGGTGAACACGGGCCTGATGGCCGATGTAACCCGCTCGCTGGAGCAGGGCGCCGAGGGCGTTGGGCTATATCGCACCGAGATTCCGTTCTTGCTGCGCGAGCGTTTTCCCAGTGAGGAGGAGCAGCGTCAGATTTACCGTAATCAGCTGGAGGCTTTTGCGCCGCGGCCAGTGACCATGCGCACACTGGACGTCGGCGGCGACAAGGCACTGCCCTATTTCCCGATCGAGGAGGACAACCCCTTTCTGGGTTGGCGGGGCATCCGGGTAACCCTCGACCATCCCGAGATTTTCCTGTCACAGATTCGGGCCATGCTCAAAGCCAACGCCGGGCTGGGGAATTTGCGGATCATGCTGCCCATGATCAGTAATCTTGCCGAAGTCGAGGAGGCGATAGATCTCATCAAGCGCAGCCATCGGGAGATCCAGCAAGAGGGCATTGACAGCGAACTGCCACCGATCGGCGTAATGGTCGAGGTACCTGCGGCGGTCTACCAGGCCGGCGCGTTGGCACGGCGGGTAGATTTCCTCTCGGTAGGTAGCAATGACCTTACCCAGTACTTGTTGGCTGTCGATCGCAATAATGCCCGGGTTGCCGACCTCTACCACGCCTATCACCCGGCTGTTCTGCAGGCGTTGGCCGCCGTGGCCAGCTCGGCCTCGGCAGTACAGACCCCGGTCAGTATTTGCGGAGAGTTGGCGGGCGACCCGCTGGCCGCGATCCTGTTACTGGCAATGGGCTACGACGTGCTGTCGATGAATGCGACTAGCCTGCCAAGAGTGAAGAAAGCGCTGCGCGCGATAAGCCGTGACGATGCCGCGGATCTGCTGGGCCGGGTGATGGCTTTGCACGACTCTGCCGAAATTCAGAAGCTATTGGAGGCCGATCTGGTCGAGCGCGGCCTGCAACAGTTTATTCACAATCCGGTAGCCTGAGCCGAATCCTCCAGGCTGAAGGTCTCCTCAACCACGCCTGTTATCGCGCCCGTTTCACCATAGCTGGTTTCCCGCCAGTGAGCCCGGCCCTCATTATTCATCCACAAGGTAGTACTGCAGCGTGTTCCATAGACCCCTGCCTGGATAAACTGGGCCGACAGGGCCTGGTCCATATCTCCAGTCAGCCCCTGGCGATGCAGTTCTTCGGGTGCGGCCAGCTGACGGTCGGACACGACGGCAAGAAGCGCGTCATGGCTTGGTTCTGTTGCGGCCAGTTCAGCCAGTCGTTCTTTGCCCAGTTCGACTTTTGGCCAAGGGGTATCCAGCGAGGCGTTGCTTAGCCCGTAGAGGCCTGGTGCCAGGACCTGGGGTTCGGCAGCGGTGCTGCCGCCGCTGTTGCTGTAGTACCACAGCGAATGCCGGTCGGCGACCAGCAGGTTAAACCCCGCGTAGTCGGTGGCGCGCGAGGCCACCTCCTGCAGATAGTGTTGCGGGGAAGACGAGCCCTGCAGGTAATCCAGGGTCAATTCTCCCCGCGAGCGGGGCGCGGGCAAGGTTCTGGCCGGGTCTCGGTAGTTGGTTATGGCGGCGAATCGCCCACCTCGAGTGACGCCCAGCCAGGTGCCACCCTGCTCCAGGTCCTGCCCCGCCAGGATCGCGGGATTGGCAGGCCAGAAACTGGCCGCGGCAGTCGGGCGGGCAAAAAATTCGTCCCGGTTGGCGGAGACCACCAAAGGTTGGTTTGGCCACAACTGGTGGGCGAGAATGATCAGGCACATGCGCTATTTCCAATCGCTAATTGTGAAACCTTCCGAGCTGCATGATAATAACGGTTTTATACCCCGGCTGCGTCTTGGCGCAGTCCCTGTCCGGAACTGAACATACTTCATGCTGGCCTATCCTGAAATTGACCCGGTCGCGTTTGCCCTTGGGCCGGTCAAGGTGCATTGGTATGGGCTGACCTATCTTGGCGGACTGGCGTTTGCCTGGTGGCTTGCCGTCCGACAGACAGCCCGGCCCAACGCTGTCCTGAAGCGGGAACAGGTCGATGACTTGATCTTTTACGCCGCCATCGGGATCGTCCTTGGGGGACGCTTTGGCTACGCCGTGCTTTACGGTGGCGAGCGGCTTGCCCAGGATCCCACCTGGTTACTGCGGGTTTGGCAGGGTGGTATGTCGTTTCACGGTGGCTTCCTGGGCGTGCTGTTGGCAATGTGGATTTTCTCCCGCCGCCACGGCATACGCATGGGGCCGTTACTGGATTTCATCACGCCGCTGGCGCCGGTGGGACTGGCCTTGGGTCGCCTTGGGAACTTTATCGGGCAGGAACTCTGGGGCCGGCCTAGCGATGTGCCCTGGGCGATGGTTTTCCCCCGCGACCCACTGCAGTTGGCCCGTCATCCCTCCCAGCTCTACCAGTTTGCGCTGGAGGGTGTGTTGTTATTTGTGATCGTACTGTGGTTCAGCTCCAAACCCAGGCCGACCTGGGCGACTGCGGGAGTGTTCGCGCTGGGCTATGGCTGTCTGCGTTTCATTGCGGAGTTTTTCCGGGAGCCGGACGCGCACCTGGGTTTCCAGGCGCTGGGCTGGGTCACCCGCGGGCAACTGTTGTGCTTGCCGATGATTGCGATTGGGGCTTATCTTCTCGTCTGGGCTTACCGCCGAGACGGCAAAGCCGACGTCAAATGAGGATTAAGGTAAACCAAACCCGATGAAACAGTACCTCGACCTGCTGCAGGATATTCTGGATAACGGCACTCGTAAGGAGGACCGCACCGGCACCGGGACGCTGTCGGTGTTCGGCCGGCAGTACCGGCATAACCTGGATGATGGCTTTCCCCTGTTAACCACCAAGAAGCTGCACCTGAAGAGCATCATCAATGAGCTTATCTGGTTTCTCAACGGTGGAACCAATACGGCCTGGCTGAAAGAGAACGGTGTCAGTATCTGGGATGAGTGGGCAACAGAAGAGGGCGACCTCGGCCCCTTGTATGGCGCCCAGTGGACAGCCTGGCCTACCCGTGATGGTGGCGCAATAAACCAGATTGACTACGTCGTTGACTGCCTTCGCAATAACCCCGATAGTCGCCGGATACTTTTTCATGGCTGGAACGTGGAATACCTGCCAGATGAAAAAATCAGTCCGGCCGACAACGTAAGGGCTGGCCGCATGGCGCTGCCGCCCTGCCACCTCTTGTACCAGTTTTATGTCGCGGAAGGCCGTCTTTCTTCGCAGCTGTATATCCGCTCCAGTGATTCCTTTCTGGGTTTGCCCTATAACACCGCCAGCCTTGCCGTGCTGACCATGATGCTGGCTCAGCAGACCGGGCTCGTCCCCGGTGAAATCATAATAACGACCGGGGATTCGCACATTTACAGTAACCACATTGACCAGGTGCGCGAGCAGCTGGCTCGAACCCCGCGCGCCCTGCCAACGCTCAAACTACGCCGCAAACCGGATAGCATTTACGATTACAGGTTCGAGGACTTTGAATTGCTCAACTACGAGCCGCACGCCCATATTGCCGCCCCGGTAGCGGTGTAAAGAGCCCGGGCGGGAACGGGGTCGCCTTCTAGCATGTTGTTGTCATTGATAGTCGCTGCTGCGGAGAACGGTGTTATAGGTCGCAATAACGCGCTGCCCTGGCATCTTGCGGAAGACCTGAAACACTTCAAGCGCCTGACCATGGGCAAGCCCATCCTGATGGGGCGAAAGACCTTTGAGTCCATTGGCCGCCCTTTGCCGGGCCGTACCAACATCGTCATCACCCGCAATCGGGACTACCAGCCCGATGGGGTTCGGGTTGTCGACTCGCTGTCCGCGGCGCTTGATCTTGCCGAGGCGATCGCCTTGATCGATGGCGCAGACGAGCTGATGGTCATTGGTGGTGCACAGATCTACGCCGAGGCTTTGCCCGTGGCCCAGAGATTGTATTTGACCCGGGTGCACGCTGCGGTGGAGGGTGACGCTGTGTTACCGCAGATCGACTGGAGCCGGTGGCGGGAAGTTTCCCGCGAGCGCTGCACAGCAGAGCCGCCCAATCCCTACGATTACAGCTTTTTGGTGTATGAGGCCGATCGCGACAATGCTACGTCGGGCGACTGAGTGTTACCTTAGGCTCAAGGGGTCGCTCAGCCTGTCACCAATCTACACACAAGGGGTTGCGGGGCCACTGCCTATCCCGGCTTCATTGAAAAATTGGAAGTTCTGGGTTTAAATTGCGCCCCTTGGTTTACCGACCCAGATTTTTACACTATATAAATAAGTACCAATCTCGCTTTAATAAATTCAGAACAACCTTGTTGGATATAGGAAGTGCTATTCCCATGACTATGCATCGATTGAAGAACGTGTTCGTCGCTGCACTTGTCGCTACCGGTACCCTTGTGGGCACGGTCGCGGTAGTGCAAGCCAGTACCCTCGACGCCATCCTGGATGTCGGAGAACAAAAAAATGCAGCAGCGCGTAAATCGCAGGCAAAGATAGATCGCCTCGCTGATGAAACGTCTGACCTGCTCAGTGATTACAAGACAGTGATGAAGCAGGTAGACGGTCTGGTCGTTTACAACGAGCGGCTGGAGCGACAAATCCAGAACCAGCTGACGCGAATCGACAATATCGATGGGTCAATCGAGCAGGTGACTATCGTGCAGCGCCAGATGACACCTCTGGTGATCCGTATGATCGACGGGCTGGAGCAGTTCGTCGAGCTGGATGTGCCGTTTAACAAGGAAGAGCGTATGCAGCGTATTGCGTTTCTTCGCGGTAACCTCGATCGAGCAGACGTGAGCGTGGCTGAAAAATTCCGCCAGGTCCTGGAGGCTTACAACATCGAATTACAATACGGTCGCGGCATTGAAACCTACCGCGATACGATTGAGCTCGGCGGCGCTCAGCGAGACGTCGACTTCCTGCGCATCGGTCGCGTTGCCCTGGTCTACCAGTCAACTGATGGCGCGGTATCCGGTGCCTGGGACAAGAGTGCCGGCGCCTGGGTAGAACTGCCCTCTGGCCAGTATGATGCCGCAATCCGCAAGGGGATTCGCATCGCCAAGAAACAAGCAACTATTGAACTGTTGAGCATGCCAGTTTCTGCTCCGGAGGCGAATTAATGTTTACTAAACGCTTTAAAGTTTCATTACTCGCCATAGCGGGTGCCGCCGTATTCTCTGCCAACCTGGCGGTTGCGCAGGAAGGGGCCGCCGATGCACCTGCAGCATCACTGGATGATCTGCTGCGATTCGTCAAACAGGGCCAGGTTACCGAGTCCAAGGAAAATCGTGCGCGTGAGGCACGTTTTGCCAAGGACAAGGCCAACCAGGCTGCTGCACTCAAGAGAGCGCAGGACGAGCGAACACGACAAGAGCAGCGCAGTGAGCGACTCGAAAACACCTTCGAGGAAAATGAACTGTTGATCTCTGCCAAGCAGGCCCAACTCCGAGAGAAACTGGGTACGCTGGCCGAACTGTTCGGACACCTGACCTCGGCCTCAGGTGACCTCGCTTCTAACATCGAGGTTTCCCTGGCCTCTGCCCAATACCCCGATAGGGAGCTGTTCCTGAAGGACCTGATCTCCAAGATGGGTGGCGCAGATACCCTGCCAAGCGTCGAGGAAATCGAGCGTGTCTGGTACGAGTTGCTACGTGAGGTGCGCGAAACCGGTGTTGTTACAACCTTTAGCGCGGAAGTTGCCACCCCCGGTGGTGAGCGCGCGACGCGTGATGTATTGCGTATAGGCGCCTTCAACATCGTTGATATGGACGGCAACTATCTCAGCTACGAAAATGATTCGCTGAGCGAGTTACCCCGCCAACCCAGCGGTCCCTACACCGGTTGGGCGGCAGACCTGGCCTCTTCAACCTCCGGCCTGAACAGCTTTGGTATTGACCCAACGGGTCCCACAGGGGGCTCCTTCCTGGCGGCGATTATCGATACGCCAACACTGGAAGAGCGCTGGCACCAGGGTGGCTACATCGGCTACGCGATCACCGCAGTCGGTATTTTCGCCTTCATTCTGGCGATCTATCGCATGCTGGTACTGTCGCTTGTCGGCTCCAAGGTCAGCTCCCAGCTCAAGAGCGAGAAGGCCAACGACAACAATCCATTGGGCCGGGTACTCAAGATTCACGAGGACAACCCAACGATGGATACAGAGACTCTCGAGCTCAAGCTGTCTGAAGGGGTATTGCGTGAAACTCCCAAGCTCGAAAGTGGTCTTACCCTGTTGAAGATCATCGCTGCGGTGGCACCGTTGATGGGTCTGCTTGGTACGGTAACCGGTATGATTATTACCTTCCAGGCGATTACCATATTTGGTGCGGGCGATCCGAAGGCGATGGCCGGCGGTATTTCCGGCGCATTGATCACCACCGTGTTGGGTCTGTTGGTCGCGATTCCGACAGTTCTGCTGCATACGGTTGTGAATGGCCGTGCCCAGCGGATCATCCACATACTCGACGAGCAGACGACAGGCATTATTGCAGAGCACACAGAAGCCAACTTGAGGTCGTAGCATGCAAGGGCTAGGTAGTGTGTTTGAAGTCCTCCTGAGCTTCATGGACAAAGGTGGCGATGTGCTTTGGCTCATCGCCATCCTGCTCTTTGTCATGTGGATGCTGATTTTTGAGCGTGTCTGGTACTTCAAATTCGGCTGGAAAGCCGATGTCGCCGAAGTCATCAGCCGTTGGGAATCGCGCCCGGAGCGGAAGTCCTGGGAGGCTCACCAGATTCGCGAAATGCTGATCTCCAGGGCGAAGATGCAGATCAACCAATACCTTCCCGTGATCAAGACACTGGTGGCTCTTTGCCCCCTGCTGGGTCTGTTGGGTACGGTGACGGGGATGATCGAAGTCTTTAATGTGATGGCGGTTACCGGTGGCGGTGACGCCAAATCCATGGCCGGCGGTGTTCAGCAGGCCACGATCCCGACCATGGCTGGAATGGTGGCTGCGCTGTCAGGCGTGTTCGCCAACACCTACGTCACCAGGATTGCGCAGCGGGAAAGTGAATTCCTGACTGACAACCTGACCACGGATCACTAATAGAGCAAGTTTGATGCGTAAAAGAAATAGAGAAGCAGATTCTGACGAGGCTGAAATCGATTTGACGCCGATGCTTGATGTGGTCTTCATCATGCTCATTTTCTTCATCGTCGTCGCGTCCTTCATCAAGGAAGCCGGTATCGAGGTCAACAGACCCGACAACTCCAAATCGGACCCCAGCGATGCCACCAGTATTGTGGTGACAATCACCGGCGATAACCAGGTTTGGATGGAGAATCGTCGTATCGACATCAGGTCGGTGCGCGCTAATATTGCCAGGTTGCTGGCTTCAGACCCGGAGCAATCGTTCACGGTCAAGACGGAACGCGGCGCCAGTGCGTCGACACTGATCGAAGTCGGTGATGCCGCTCGTGAGGCCGGCGTGTCGTCGGTGAATTGGCCTGCGGAGGAAAAACAGTGAGTCGGCGTAGTATGTCTCAAGGGTCCGCCGCGCAGAGCGGTGGTGGCGAGGGTGAAATTGACCTGACGCCGATGCTGGACGTGGTCTTCATCATGCTCATCTTTTTTATTGTCACCTCGTCCTTCGTAAAAGAGCCCGGCGTTGAAATTACCAAAACCGAGGCGATAACCACTGGCGCCTGTGAACGCGGCACCATTATTTTTGCGGTAGACGCTGTCGGCAAGATCTTCTACGACAAGAAGGAAGTGCAGGTCGACAGGGCATATCGGCTTGCCGAGGCTGCGCGAAAGGAGGCTCCAAAGGCCAACTTTGTGATCCAGGCGGATGTCGACGCCCCAACGTCTGTGCTGGACGATCTTCTGTCAGCGATCAAGCCGCTGATGGACGCTCCCCTGTGTGCATCGACGGAAGAAGAGGGCTAGGCAATGCGCAGTAATGCAGTAAGAATGATTGTCGCGGCGCTGTTCGCTATTCCGGTTGCGCTGGGGCTGTTCACTATCATGAACAAACTGATCGACAGGGATTTTGAAAACCCTGATATCAAGTCGCGAAAAGTGGCGGAAATCGTCAGGCCCGACGAAGAAATTGAAGTTAACGTCAAGCAGGACAAGCCTGAAAAGGTCGACGACCCGGAACAGCCTCCGCCCGAAATGCAACCGCTTGAATTTGATATGGACATGGACGTGGACGTCGTGAACACCGCACCTTCGGCCAGGGTTGACGTCTCTATCAGCTCCACCGGTATGTCTTCCGGAGATGGCGAATACCTGCCCATCGTTAAGGTAGCCCCGATCTACCCACGTCGGGCCCAGACTCGCGGCATCTCTGGGTATTGCATAGTAGAGTACGTGGTGACCAAGTCCGGATCTATCCGCGACCCACAGGCTGTCGACTGCCAACCTTCGGGTGTATTTGAAAAAGCCTCGGTCAAGGCGGCGCTGAAGTTCAAGTACAAGCCGCGCGTTGTTGATGGCGAGCCTATCGAAGTCGCGGGCGTGCAGAACAAGTTCACTTATGAGCTGGAACAGTAAAGCGGGTGATGTGTTATGAAAGTGATTAGAGCCCAGGTATGGACCCGAGCCGTTTTGTTGGCTCTTCCGGTGATCGCCGCACAGTCATTGATAGGCCAGCTTCAGACTGAAGCGGGATTTCAGTCCTTGTCAGCGGCCGTGGCACAGGAAGAAGGTCAACCCAAGCAGCAGCAGGAAACACGGCGTACACCGGCCCTGCGCAACAAGGTGTATGAAAAGCTGTCCGAGGCCCAGGCCGCAGCCGAGGCAAAGGATTACAATGGCGCTGCCAAGATCCTGGACGAGATGATCTCTTCCGGTGGTAAGAAAGCGCTTAACAGCTATGAGCTGGCCAATGTGTACAACCTGTACGCTTTCATCTACTACTCCAGGGAAGATTATGCCCGGGCCCTGCAGGCGTACGAGAACGTGGTCAAGCAACCCGATATCCCCCTGGCGATGGAAATTAACACCAAGTACACCATCGCCCAGCTTTATTTCGTACAGGAAGATTGGCAGCGTGGCATCAATGCGCTGAACGAGTGGTTCGCGATGACCCAGAACCCGCCCGAGAGCGCCTATGTACTTCTCGCGCAGGGCTATTACCAGCTGAAGGATTACAACCGCTCCCTGCTGAATGTCGAGAAGGCGATCGACATGTACAAGGGCAAGGGTAAGGTACCGAAAGAGCAGTGGTACAACCTGGCTCGTTTCCTTTACTTCGACAAGAACGATATCAACCGATCGGTCGACGTGCTTGAGGAGCTGCTCAAGTACTACCCCAAGAAGCAGTACTGGGTGCAGATTTCCCACATGTATGGCGAACAGAAAAAAGAGTCCCAGCAGCTGTCTGCGATGGAAACAGCCTATGTTCAGGACATGCTGGACAAGGGATCAGAGCAGGTCACCATGGCATACCTCTACCTGAATGGCGATGTTCCCTATAAAGCCGCAAAGGTACTGGATAAGGGTCTGAAGGATAAGTCAGTAGACGCTACGTCCAAGAATTACGAGATAATGGGTAATGCTTTCCGCCAGGCGCAGGAGGTCGAAAAGGCCATACCGGCAATGGAGGTTGCTGCGTCAAAGTCTGACTCAGGTGAGCTGTATACACGACTGGGTAACATCTACCTGGACGGTGATCAGTACAAGAAAGCGATTACTGCGATCAATAAAGGTCTTTCTCGCGGTGGCGTTAAACGTCCCGACAACGCGCGGCTGGTGCTGGGTATGGCTTACTTTAACGACAAACAGTACGGTAAGGCTCGCGACGCTTTCAAAGCTGCCGCCCGAGACAAGCGCTCGGAGAAATACGCTGCGCAGTGGATGCAGTACATGGACTCCGAACTGGAGCGCCAGAGAAAGCTGCAGGAAGAGGGTTGATGTAAAATCAGCCAGACAAAAAAAAGGAGCACCAGGTGCTCCTTTTTTTATGCCCCAAGGGGCATGAGTGTCGCGTTCTAGTTAGACCGGCACCACGTTTTCCGCTTGCGGACCCTTTTGGCCGTCGGCAACGGTGAACTCAACTTTCTGGCCATCAGCCAGAGTTTTGAATCCATCGCCTTTGATAGCGCTGAAATGTACGAAGACGTCGGGACCGCCTTCCTGTTCGATGAAGCCAAAGCCCTTGGTCTCGTTAAACCACTTGACTGTGCCGGTTACTGTAGACATATGCAATTTACCTGTGCTGCTTTTATTGGAACCATTCGGTCCCGTATGATCAAAAAATTATTTATAGGTGCGTACGAGGACTTTTGGAACTCTGAGCGCTCACATAAATACCGCTGAAGAAGTCAGCTTGGGGTAGTGTAACACTGCTTTTAGGCCCGCGTATTGCGCCCCAATGAAATAAATTGGCAATATTGCGGCTTTATCCGGGTCAGCTTAAGCCCGGTTTCATCTTTAGCGGGCACATTATACGCTGTGCGAAAGCAGCAAATCGAAGGCACACAGTGCGAATTTTACTGGTTGAGGATGATATCCAGCTGGGGGAGTCCCTCGAGGCAGCGCTCCGGCTGGAACAGTACGCGGTGGACTGGGTCCGTTCCGGGGAGCCCGTGCGCGCAACCCTTTCTGCAACGCCGTACGACCTGTTGATACTCGACCTCGGGCTGCCCGGTGTCCCGGGCATGCAGGTGCTGCGCCAATTGCGTAGCGACAAACATCTGCTGCCGGTATTGGTACTGACGGCGCGCAATACGCTCGCCGACAAGGTAGACGGACTCGATTCGGGTGCCGATGATTACCTGACCAAGCCCTTTGAAATGGATGAACTGTTTGCCCGCGTGCGCTCCCTGTTGCGGCGCAAGGGCGACAACAAAACCCAGCAGCTTGAGGCTGCCGGCATCACCCTGGACCCCGTCGATAAGCTGGTAAGCTACGAGGGAGAGTCCATCACGCTTACCGCGCGGGAATTTGCCATTCTCGAAATACTGGTTCGCAATGCCGGCCGTTTTGTCTCCCGTTCGCGGCTGGAGGAGGGCATCTACAGCTGGGGTGAGGAGGTGGGATCCAATACGGTCGAGGTTTACGTCTCCAGGCTGCGCAAACGCTTTGGTAGCAACTCGATAGAAACCATGCGCGGAGTGGGCTACCGGATTCCAACATGAGCACTTCACTGCGCAAGCGACTGATCATCATCCTGATGGCGTTGACCCTGTTCGCCTGGATTGGCTCGGCACTGCTGACGGGCGCTTATGCCTCCAGGGTGCTGATTGACCAGGTCGACCGGCAGCTGGAGCAGTACTCGCACCTGGTGATCTATATGACCCAGGTGTTCGCCGCGCAGAGTGATGATGGTGCATCGCTGCCCGGTGTTGATATCAAAAGTGAGGGCGGAGAGCGCCCCATGGTAATAGATGCCGCCGCCGGCGATGAGCTGTCGCCAGTAGTGAATATCTTTTATGGGGGCCGGCTGCAGGCTGTACTGGAAAATTCGCCGCGATTTGAGCCGCCCGAGGAAGAGGGCTTTTCCTTCAGGCTAATCGACGAAGATCACAGTCACTGGCGTCTCCTGGCCCGTTATGACGCGCCCAACGATCTCTGGGTGTTGGTGGGCATCGAGTTGGACCAGGCGCGCTGGGCGCTGTGGCGCACTTTCGCCCGGGTATTGTTCCCGCTGCTGATTATTCTGCCCCTGACCGTTGGACTGCTCTATTTCGGTGTAGCCCGGGGCTTACTGCCCCTGCGCAATCTGGCGACCCAGATTGGTCGTCGTAACCCGCAGCAACTGGATCCCGTGGGCTCCGAGAGCGTTCCCGAGGAAATGAAGTCCATGGTCGGGGCACTGAATGACCTGTTGGAACGCCTCGCCTTTGCCCTCGAATCTGAACAGCGCTTCACGGCCAATGCAGCTCATGAGCTGATGACGCCACTGGCTGCCATCAAGACAGAAGTGCAGCTTTGTCAGCGCCAGCTCACCGATCCTGCCTCAGCCCCCATGCTCCAGCGGATAGCGGAGCGTGTAGACCGTGCCAGTCATACCGTTGAGCAACTGCTGACACTGGCCCGTGTTGATCCTGATTCCCCCGTGGCCCTTGAGCGGGTAGGCCTGAGATCCCTGCTGGTTGAGGTGCTCGCGGAGAACGCCCATCTGGCAGCAGACAGGCAAGTGGAGGTCGATGTTGAGCAAGGCGATGAGATAAACGTGATGGCCAGCGAGGAATCCCTCGCAATTTTGCTACGCAACCTTCTGGTTAACGCCTTTCGCTATGCCACACCCGGGTCCTCGGTGACGGTTCGCCTGTGTATCGGAGAGTCCGGGGCGGAGCTGGAAATCTGCAATGCGTGCGAGCCGCTGTCAGCGGCAGAGTTTTCCCGAATCGGCGAGCGGTTTTATCGTGTGCCCGGAAGCCCCGGTCTGGGTGCGGGCCTGGGTCTATCGATCGTTAAGCGGATTACAGACCAGCACCAGGCGAGCTTCAGCGCACGTCCCCGTGAGGATGGCAGCGGTTTCTGTGCCTGCTTATCCCTGCCGCTGTAAGTTTAGAGAGTGGCGTGAGCGGCACCGAGCAGACCGGTATCTGCTCCGGTAATGGCGTAGACCGGGACCTGTGCCAGGTGTTTTTCCATCGCACCTTTCTGCCGAAAGCGACCTAAGAACCCGCTTTCCTGCACCAGCGGGAGAATTTTGGGCACGATGCCGCCCGCAATATAAAGGCCTCCGTAGGCCCCGTTTGCCAGCACGAAGTCACCGCAAGCTGAGCCCAGCAGATTACAAAACATCATCGCTGCCTCGCGGCATAGGGGATCTTCTCCGTTCAATGCAGCCGAGGATATCTGCTCGGGTGTCTCCGCTGTCGGCGCCACTTCCTGGCTTTCACACAGTGCCCGGTAGAGCCGCACTAACCCCGGTCCGGACAGCAACAACTCACCGTAGATATTGTCGAACCGCTGCAGCAGAAGTGTGAACACTGCCAGCTCCGAGGCGTTACCCGGCGACAGCCCCATGTGCCCGGGTTCACCCGACCGCACCTGGAATGGGGTTTGGCGGCGGTCCAGGGTCGCGCCGCCAAGCCCCGTGCCGGGCCCTACCGTTGCCAATACCGGGCCTGGCTCTGAGTTAGCGTTCTGTAGGCAGCTCAGCGCCGGGTGAAGCAGGTATGGCAGGGCGTAGGCATTACTTTCGAAGTCGTTCAGCCAGGTCACCGACTCCACGCCCAATTGCCTCGCGATATCCTGCCGCCTGAAAGACCATGAGCAGTTCACCATGGCAATCTTGTCACCGGTCATGGGTGCAGCAATGGCGATGCAAGCTTTCGTGGCATGTAAGCCGTCCAAACTCGTGCTCCACACCGACAGCAGATCACTCAATTGCTGGAAGTCTGCGTTGATGTAATCGCTGCGATGAAGGAAGTTATCGGTAGACTCGTCGTACAGGGCGATTCGGGTATTGGTGCCGCCGATGTCGGCGACCAGGCGCAGGTCCGCTGGCGTCATACCGGCAGAATTTTCATGATGTTGGTAGAGCCGGCTCGACCCATGACGGCGCCCCGTGTCAGCAGAATAGAATCGTTTTTCTGCAGGTAACCGCCGTCACGCAGGAATTCGATC
This sequence comes from uncultured Alteromonadaceae bacterium, assembly GCA_964590005.1. Lineage (GTDB taxonomy): Bacteria > Pseudomonadota > Gammaproteobacteria > Pseudomonadales > Halieaceae > CALJFL01. The sequence goes on from CAZPVJ010000134.1 coordinate 15,029, forward strand.
GCGCGTAACTCGACGCTGTCCGGATCAAATGCCGCTGCATCGAAGAACAGGGGAATGACACCGCGGCAGAGGCTAAGTCTTTGCAAGGTCTCATTGTTTTGGCTCAGGCCAAAAATGGGCAGCCCTGAGCTCAGTCGTGACATCAGTAATGGTGTCGTCCCCGATTCTGTCAGGCAGGCGATGCCGCGCACATTGCTGTAGTGGTTAGCGGCATAGATAGCGGACATCGCGATGGTTTCTTGTGCAGAGTCAAATTGTTTGTCCAGGCGATAGCGAGACGTCCTTGCCACCGGGTGCCTCTCGGCCCCCAGGGCTGCATCAGCCATTGCCTTGACTACGGCTACAGGGTACTTGCCGACAGCGGTCTCCGCTGACAGCATGACGGCGTCTGTACCGTCGAGAACGGCATTGGCGACGTCGAACACTTCAGCCCGGGTTGGCATGGAGCTACTGATCATCGACTCCATCATCTGCGTTGCGGTAATGACCACCCTATCCATTTTGCGGGCGCGTGAAATCAGGTCTTTCTGTATGCCGATCAGCTGGGCGTCCCCCACTTCCACACCCAGGTCCCCCCGGGCGACCATGATGCCAACCGATGCCTGCAGTATGCCGTTCAATGTATCGGTGTCCGCAACCACTTCCGCGCGTTCTATCTTGGCGATGATCGCGGGGCTCAGGTCGTGTTGTGCCAGCAGATCACGTGTCTGCTCGATGTCTTCTGCGTTGGAAACAAATGATACTGCGACGAAATCGGGTTTAACCTCGGTCAGGCTGTCCATGTCGGCGATGTCCTTGGTCGTCAGGGCGGGTGCCGAGAGCCCTCCACCCAGTCGATTAATACCCTTGCGCGAACCGAGTATGCCGCCGATCAAGACAGTGCAATCTACCGCGCCGGCCTCGACATCGTCCACAGTGAGCCTGATCCGGCCGTCGTCGAGTAGCAGGGTGTCACCGCGGGAGACATTGTCGGGCAGTTCCCGGTAGTCCAGGCCCACCCCGCGAATATCGCCCTCACTATCGGTGATAGCCAGGTCCAGCCGGAAACGGTCGCCTGTAACCAGCTCCACTTGACCGTCGCGAAAACTACCAATGCGGATCTTGGGGCCTTGCAGGTCGGCTAGAATTCCTACATAGACGTCGGCTAGCCTGGCCTGTTTGCGGATGCGCCCGGCCACCTTGGCGTGTTGGCTGGCGGTGCCATGACTGAAATTGAGGCGAAAAACATTCACCCCCGCTCCTATCAGCTGGCTGATGATATCGTCCGATTCGCTTCCTGGACCGATGGTCGCGACGATTTTTGTGCGGCGATTAACTTTCGGGGTCACGACCTTGTCCTTTCTCTGGGCGGTATTGTCAGCGGCCTGGGCGTATTACTGTGGATCCTGGACGACCTTAGCATCGATGAAGGTCCTGGCAAGATCCGGAAAATCGGTAAAAATTCCATCGACGCCGGCGCGCAGCAGCATGGCAGCGAGCAATCCATCGAAATCTTTAATGCCCGCGGGTAGATCCTCGCGGCGCAGTGTGTACGGGTGTACTTTCAAATCCCTTGCCTGTGCCATCGTGACCAGTTCGCTGTAGCTGGCTTTACCCTCCTCGTCGGTGCCCAGGTAGATTTGCCGGTACCAGGGCCCGATACCTTCAGCGTATGACGCAACATAATCCAGGCCCTTGGCCGTTTGCAAAAAGGTATAGTCAACGCCACTGTCTTCACCCCACCCGGGGTCCGCTATCAGCTGGATCAGTGGTAGCTGGCAGTCCAAATCCTCTCGCAGGTAGCGCAGAACCTTGTCATCGAAACTTTGCAGGAATACCTGGGATGGGCGCTTGTCGTAGCCGCTATCTGCCAGTACCTGCAATATTGCCCGGGCGATGTCGTGACCTTCCCGTTGATGAAAGTTTGGTGCTTTCAACTCGATGTACAAGCCTGTTGTGCGGCCGGTACTTGTATCCATCCCCGCGATAAACGCGATTTCTTCGGCCAGGCTGGGAATCGACATTGAGCCGGCTTGTAGCGGGTAGCGGCCGGGGAATACGGCGACCCGCTCACCGGCTTCGTTGATCCTGGTGCGCTCATGCGCTTCGAGCTCGCGAATCTCTGACAGGTCAAAGTCGATAGCATAGTAGTGGCCGTCCTCGCGTTGTCGTTCGGGGAAGCGTTGGGCCACGTTGGTTGTCGAATCGAGGTAAATGTCATGCAGCACAATGGGTACCCCGTCCCGGGTTAAAACCACGTCCTGCTCCAGGAAATCGGCACCCATAGTGTGCGCCATTGCCTTGGCCTCCAGGGTGTGTTCCGGGAGATAACCGCTAGCGCCGCGGTGGGCGATAACAATGGGTGAACTGGTGGCGGGTAACACCGTAGCCATGAGAAAGATTCCCAAAAAAAAGGGCGCGGAGAACTCTCCACGCCCTTTGTTATTTTGCCGAAGCATTCCGGCCCTAGGGCAGAGCGGCAACCCAGGCGTTGCTCTCGAACCACTTCTTTCGAAGCTTGGTCAGAACACCAACCTTACCGTAGGCTTCCAGGTAATTGTCGACCAGGTTGCTGAATTGCGGATCATTACCCTTCACCGCGACGCCGATGGGTTCGACCGTAAGCGGGCGCTCCAGGGTGACGAAGCCGGCATCGGGGTAGCGCAGTACCGACAATACACAAATCGGCATATCGGCAATCATGCCGTCGACCTTACCATCACGCACCATCGCCACGCCTTCGTCGTAGTTCTCGATCTCAACCAGGTTGGCCTCAGGTGCCACGGAGGAAACAAAGCTGGCGCTGGTAGAGTTTTTCAGCGCGGCCAGTTTGAGGTCGCTGCGGTTGAACTGCTCGCTATCAGAGACTTTGGCCAGCACGTCGTTCTTGGTCAGGATTGATTTACCGGACATCATGTAGGGTCCGATAAACGCGGCTGACTCTGCACGCTCGGGTGTGATCGCCATGCCTGAAATGACCATATCGACCTGACCCTCGTCCAGTGCGGCCATGAGGTCGCCGAAAGGCATCACCTTAACCTCCAGTTTGACGCGCATGGCGTTGGCCAGTGCCTTGGCGAGGTCGAGATCGAAGCCCATGAGCTTGCCATCGCGGTCTGCCATGCTGAAGGGTGGCTGGCCCGCAGAGGTACCCACTTTCAGTGTTTGGAAGTCGATAACGCGTTGCAAGGTCTCGCCCGCCATGGTCGCGCCAGACAGGGCTGTACCCAGCACCAGCGTCGCGGCGAGCATTAAGAATTTGAGGGGTCTAAACATGGATGTCTCCTTAAAGAAAGAACGGCGGCAGCTGTCATCGCGCTACGGCGGCCTGAATTTGCAGGTGCACAGTGTAGTGCCGAATGGCCCAATAGCCAAAGACTTTTCGGTTTGCGAAGATAGCGCTTTACCAGATAGGGCGAGTCAGCGTGATCAAGAGTTTCGACCGGATTGTGATTGGAGTTCCCAACCTGCCGCAAGCAGTGGATGAATACCGGGTGCTCCTGGGTGCAGAGGCCGAGAGTCCGGATGATGGATCGAGGGCTTGGTTGGCGCTGGCCAACACGGTGCTTGAGCTGGTGGAGAGGCCGGTTGAGCGAGCCTCAATCGATTCCCTGGTAGTGGCGGGAGACGCTTCCGCACCCGTTGAGGCGCCTGTGGACAATGCGCTAAATCTGGATCTTTGGCAGGGAGACGGCGCCCGTACCCGTGAATTCAGGGCGCATCATCCCTCCGCCCGGCTTGAGGGAATCGGCGTTGATCACCTGGTGTTGCGGTCCTCGGATGCAGACCGCTGCATCCGCCTGTTTAACGAGGAACTGGGAATTCGCCTTGCCCTCGACCAGGAAGTGCCCGAGTGGGGTGGCAGGATGCTTTTTTTCCGGGCGGGAAAAATGACCCTGGAGGTAATCGCTAACCTGGATGCGGGGGAAGCGGACGCTTTTTGGGGTTTAACCTTTCACTGTCCGGATATCGCCGCTCACGCCACCCGCTTACGTGGGGCGGGGGTTGAACTATCGGAGATTCGCGACGGGCGCAAACCAGGCACCCGAGTGGCCACGGTGCACAGCCACTGTCTGGGTTTGCCTACACTCCTGCTACAGCCGCCGCCCCGCTAGAGCAAGCAGTGCTTGGCGTAGTTCTTGTTTTCCTCATTGGTCCAGTCGTCCTTGTCTTTTTCCTTGAGATCGGCGCACCAGTCGTCGGATCCAATGGTCTGGCTGTCCAGCAGACAGTGCTTGCCGTAGGTCATGGCTTCATCGGCAGTCCACTGGCCTTTGCCTTTTTCCTTCATGCCCTGGCACCATTTCTCGCTGCCCGGCTCGGCACTGCAGGCTGACAAGATCAGGATGGCGGTAATGACCACTAACTGTTTCATCTGAATTCTCCGGTTATAGTTCTAGCGCTGAAGTATTGCACTGCTTTGCATATTGCGCCAATTCTGCTGGATCGCGCAGGTGTGTTCTAATGGAAGCGAAGAGTGGGGGGCTTGGTCTCGTGAAAAAAATAACCGCATCGATGCTGATGTTGCTGCTGGTCTCCGCCTGCAGTTCCATGCAATTTAACGTACCTCCCGTGACCACCCAGACGGGGGGAGAACGATTGCCCGGGAAGATGGTCTGGCAGGACTTGCTGTCTGATACACCGGCAGAAACACAGGGCTTTTACGCCGAGCTTTTTGGCTGGACTTTCGAGCCCCTGGGCGCAGGAATCAACTACACACTGATTCGACATAATGGACGATTGATTGGTGGCATGGTCGACCAGAATCAACTACCCACCTCTGCCGATATCTCACAATGGGTAGCGGTGATGTCGGTACGGGATATTCATCGGGCCGTGGACATTGTCCAGGGCCAGGAGGGCACAGTGTTTACACCGGCAACCTCCCTGGGAGACCGGGGTGATATAGCAGTAGTCGCGGACTCGACAGGCGCAATACTGGCGCTTTTGCAGACTCGCGACGGTGACCCCCCCGATAGCGATAGGGCGGACCCCGCTACCGGTGATTTTCTCTGGCGCGAGTTGTGGACTGATGATGTCGATAAAGCCGGCGCATTTTACGCGGCCCTGGCCCCCTTCGAGGTCGAAGCGGTGTCGCTGGACGACCAGGGGGAAACTGCGGTTGATTATCGCTTGCTGCGCACAGAAGATCGACCGCGGGCAGGTGTTCGGTCGACGCCTGCACCCGATATGCCATCCATGTGGGTCAGTTACCTGCGGGTTGCAGACCTGGCCCAAATGGACGAGATACTGGACCGGGTACCCGGGCTGGGCGGCGAAGTCCTGGTGCCGGCAATTGCGAGACCGGGCGGCGGCCATGTTGCGGTTATAGCCGGGCCATCGGGGGCTGGTATTGCCTTGCAGACCTGGCCCCTGGTGTCGTCACTGCAGGCCAGGAAGGAGTTGTTACCATGAGACAGGCACTACGGGTAATACGCGCCGTATTATTGGCGAGCTTAATCGCGAGTTTGTACGGCTGCGACGATCCGCAGATTTACGGAAGCGTGGGTGTATCCAGCGGCTACAGCAGCTACGGATATGGCCGCGGAGGCTGGGGCTCCGGGGTCCATACCAGCATTTCGGTAGGTGGCAGGATACGCTGAGGTCTTTATCGGGCAGCCCCGGCTGGCAGAGCCCAGCGCACAAAAAAGGGGCCTTGCGGCCCCTTTTGCGTTCTGGCAGTCAGCTTACTTCTTGACCTGCATCTTGATCGCGTTCTCGGTGTTCTTACCGTAGGGCGGCAACATTCCGGCGAGCTTGGCGACGTTGAAGGAAGTCTGTCGGTAGATCGACTTGGCGTGGCTAAAAGTTTTGAAACCCTCAAGACCATGATAAACACCCATTCCGCTGGGGCCTACGCCACCAAACGGCAATTCCTCGTGCATGATATGCATGATCACGTCGTTGATGCAGGCACCACCTGAGGTGGTACGGGTGAGAACTGCCTCCTCTTCCTGCTTATCTTCGCCAAAATAGTAGGCGGCCAGCGGACGAGGCTTGCTGTTCACGTAGTCGATGGTTTCGTCGAATTCCTTATAGGTTCGGATCGGCAAGACAGGGCCGAACAACTCTTCTTCCATCGCCTTCAGGTCATCGGCAGGCTCAACAATCAGCGTAGGCGGTATTTTGTAACCGGCCTGTTCGCTGAAGTCTTCGTTGCCGGGGTTGATGGCAATCACCTGCTCGCCCCGCTCCTCGGCTTCCTTGATATAGCCGGTCAGGCGCTGGTAGTGACGATCGTTGACAACAGACGTGTACTCAGGGTTGTCCAACAACTTGGGATACATCTCTGCCACGGCATTCTGGCTGGCCTCGATGACGTCGTTCAGCTTCTCTTCCGGGACCATCAGGTAGTCCGGCGCCAGGCAGATCTGGCCGGCGTTCATTGTCTTGCCCAGCATAATGCGGCCAATGGTCTTCTCGATGTCGGCCGAGCGGGAGATGATCACCGGTGATTTGCCGCCCAGTTCCAGTGTTACCGGAACGAGGTTGCGAGAAGCGGCCGCCATAATATGACGGGCGATGCCGGTGGCCCCGGTAAAAATCAGGTGGTCGAAGGCCATTCCGGAGAACGCCTGGCCGACTTCCGGCCCGCCATCGAAAATGGCGACTTCTTTCTCATCCCAGGCTTTGGCGACCATTTCGCACATCAACTCGGAGGTCGCCGGCGTGAATTCAGAGGGTTTGATCATGGCCCGGTTACCGGCGGCCAGCACCCCCGCTAAGGGTGCAAAAGTCAGGTTTACCGGGAAGTTCCAGGGCGAGATGATGCCGACTGTGCCCAGGGGCTGGTACTCAATCCGCGAGCGGCCACCAAGCAGACCCATTGGAAACGTGCTGGGCCGTTTCTCTGGTTTCATCCAGCTGCGCAGGTGCTTTTTGGCGTGTTTCATCGGGGTGATGGCGGCAGCCAGATCGGTAAGCAGGCTGACTTCCCGTGGTCTACAGGAAAAATCGGTGTTAAGTGCGTCGACGAGCTTGTCCTGGTACTCCAGCAACACATCGATGCCGCGATCTAGGCGGTCTATGCGGGTTTCGGCTGTCACGAAGCCTTCCGCCAGATAAGCCTGCTTCTGATTGGCGAGGACTTGCTGCATTCTTTCTTCAATGTCGCTCATCGTGGGTAATTGCTGGGGTGCGTTCATAGTCTCTTCCTCAAATGCGGCTCTGCTGCTGTTGTTAACCACAAACACCGGCCGAAGGTGCATGGCTATTTATGCGAACGGCGTATTATAGTCGCCAAATGGCTAAAAATTAACCATAAATCGGGGTTAATTCGGGCCAAATTGGGTGACTACACCTG
>CAZPVJ010000135.1:0-21863 GCA_964590005.1 uncultured Alteromonadaceae bacterium
GAGAAGGTCCCTGCTACGGAGAGGTCACCGCAACCGGCGTCAAGCGAGCCGCTGCCCAGTGAGAACTGGCTCCCTGGGGCGATTGAGATGGTTTGTGCAGGTAAAACGATCGGGGACAGCAAAAAGCCTGTAAACAGGTAGGCGAAGACCGTTTTTCGGCCCTGAGATCGAAAAAGCAACATGCTGGTTATTGTGTAAGTTTCACGCCCCGTTCGGAGGAGCGTACCATGTTGACACTGTTATTTGAACCGGGCACCGCGGCGCTCAGCCGTTGTGTGAACCAGGTCACACTTTTTCCTCCGGTTGCCTGTCATTGCTTCTGCTGTAGAGAGTCTGTGGTGCGAATCCAGGGGTTGTTCGATTGGATCTCCCTGGGCAGGGTGGCGATCACCTGGCGGGCCATTTCCTGGTTGGGGAACGGCCCCATAACCAGCAGGTACCAGGTCTTGTTGTCCACAATCGTGGTCAGGATGCGCGCGGGCGGCTGAACATCCAAAAGGTACTCGTTGGCGTAGTCGTGGAGCGCCTGCTCGTTCGACGAACCGAGTAGCTGCAGAATCACCGAATCCGGTGCTACACGCATGATCCAATCGGCCGGCTCTGTTTCGCGCGGAGCAGGGTTGCCTGCTGTTTCCAGAGTGCCTTCTGCGCCATTGGGGTCATTTGGCCTGGCTTGATTTAGCTCGGGATAATCCTGGGCCCAGTTGGCTCCTGCCACCAGGAGCCCTGCTAATAGCCAGGATAGCCTACTCACTGGTTCCGCCAGCCAGGGTCCCGGGCTGAAACGCCGGGGGCGCCAACGCAGAGCCGGTGTTGAAAGGTGTCGTCCTCACGCGGCGGGTTTTCCTCTCACAGTTGGCTCGCGACCCCCCATAATCCACAGAGGACCAGGGCAATATTGGCCAGGAAGCCGATCATCATGCCGGGCCCCCTGGACGCCGGATCTTTCACATAAGCCATCCGGTAGAGGATACGCCCGATGAAAAATGCCAGGCCTAAAAGAGCAGCTACCAGGGGCATGAAAAACGTGGCACAGATCCACATGGCCGGGAGTGTGATGACCATCTGTTCCAGCGTATTCATTTGCACACGGTAAGCGCGTTCAAAATTCTCATCGCCAACGACCGCGGGGGCGTTAAGGCCTGAATCTGCGCGCGCTTTGCCGCATAAACCCATGAATGCGATGTATTGGCAGAGTATCAATAGCGCGACGAGTGCGACAAAAGCCATGGCCAGCTCCGGGTGGCAATGATGAACTGCACAGGAGCTTACCGCCGAATCGGCGCAGAGTGCAATCAGGGGTGTTAATCTAGCCGTTCCAGATCAAGCCGAAGAACACGCTAAGGGTACCTGCATGTCCAATCTCGAAATACGGCCTGTGAGACGAGAAGATGAAGCGGAATGGCGACGGCTGTGGACGCTATACCTGGCCTTTTACAAGACCGAGCTCCCTGAGGCCGTCTTTGCCAGTACGTTTGCGCGCGTTATCTCGGGTGCAGCCAACGAGTATGCGGGCTTTCTGGCGGTCCACCAGGGTCAGCCCGTAGGGCTTGTGCACTACCTGTTCCACCGCAGCTGTTGGTCGGTGGAGAATGTGTGCTACCTGCAGGACCTCTATGTCGACGAAGCGGTGCGCGGCACAGGGGCGGGCCGCGCACTGATCGAGGCGGTATACGCGGCGGCGGATGAGGCGGGCTCTCCCTCGGTGTACTGGCACACCCAGCACTTCAACTACGCGGGTCGTCGTCTGTATGACCGGGTCGCCAGCCTGACACCCTTCCTGCGTTACGATCGAAAAGAAGAGGAAGTCTGAGCCGTGTCCATGATTTCTTTCCAGCTGACCAAACTACTCTCACTGTTGGTATACCCGTTGAGCCAGGCGTTGTTGCTGCTTTTTCTGGCGTTGCTGGCGCGGCTCGTCGGCGGTACGCGCTCTGTGACCGTGTTATTGCTGGTCGCTGTAGCCTGGCTGTACGCCTGTTCCACGGCGTATGTCGCAGACCTGCTGATGGCCTCATTGGAGTCGGGGTATCCGGCGAGAACGGTATCCAAGATCCAAAAGGCCGACGCGATAGTGGTATTGGGTGGCGCCACGAATGGTGCCACCCATGGTAATCGGCTCGCTGACGTTAATGACCAGGCCGATCGACTCCTGCACGCGCTCGCACTGTACAAGGCGGGCAAGGCACCGGTGATTGTGGTGTCGGGCGGTTCACGCAGTTGGGAGGCGCCAGAGTCAGTGCTTATGGCCGAAATCCTTCAAACAATGGGCGTTCCGGAAGATGCGATCTTCGAGGAGCGAGTCAGTCGCAATACGCTGGAAAATGCGCGCTATACGCGCGAAATCCTGGAGAAAAACGAGCTGTCGAATGTGCTGTTGGTGACCTCCGCATTCCACATGCGGCGTGCAGAGACCATGTTCAGGCTGCAAGGGGTAGACGTCATCCCGTCGGCCACGGATTATCAGGTTTTACATGCCCCGCCCATCGTGCCCAAATGGCTCCCGCGGGTTGAGGACCTGCAGCGCTCGACTTACGCCATCAGGGAATACGTGGGTTTCTGGGTTTACTGGGCGGGTATTTAGCTCAGCCTCCGGACGAATGTGAACCGGTTCACAACAATTCGGGCGTGGTGGACTCCAGTCGGTCGAAGCTGTGTTTTTTGCGCTCGCAAGTGTGACGCCAGTCAAGAAACAGAGGCTTGGACGCGAGGATTCCAGACAAAACCCCTACACTGATCCCTCATCAATCGAATGCCACCACGTATGCGTAATGTGCTGATCACACTGCTAGGCAATCTAACGGGTACCGCACTGGGCCTGTTGTTCAGTGTTGGGGTCGCCGCGCAAGCGTCAGTGGTGCCCGCCGATGACGTACCGGTGGTTAGCCAGGCGGCGCTACACGATACCTTCTCCCTGGTGGGGCAGTGGCGATTCCAGCCAGGTGATGATCTGGCCTGGGCTACCCCTGGCTTTGATGACAGCCTCTGGCGTTCACATTTACTTCCCCAGCGCTGGCCGGAGAGAGGCTACCCCGAAACCAACCAGTTTGCCTGGTACCGGCTCACCGTCAGGATCCAGGACTTTGACGCCGAACCCGAGGCCTATGCAGAACAACTCGGTGTGCGCATAGGCAAAGTCATGAATGCCTATGAGCTGTATGCGGGTGGCAGGTTACTCGGCGGCGTGGGGCGGCTGCCACCACTGGCTGAAATCAACTATGACCGTCAGAAGGTGTATACCTTGCCCTACAACGCCATCGCTGATGACGGCACGCTGACCCTGGCGCTGCGCGTCTGGGGAGGCGAGGAATACAATGTGTTGAATTGGGGTGGCGGGCCCTATGACGGTCAATTCGCCCTGGGAACCTATTCATCCTTGTTACTTGACGGGATCATCGGCCAGATACCGGGCTTGATGTTCTGCGTGCTGTTTCTGGGCTTTGGTATCTACAACCTGTACCTCTATTACCGAAACCGGCAACTCAACAGCTACCTGTGGTTTGGCCTGTTAGCCATCAACATTGGCATTTATGGGCTGATGCTGAACCAGTGGAAATTCTGGTTCGACTGGTCTTTCCTGGCACTGAAAAAGATCGAGTTCGGCGCTATTTACCTGTTCCCCGCACTCGCTATCCAGTGTGTATGGACCCTGTTGGATAAGCGTATATCGCTGCCACTCAGGCTTTATCAGCTTTCATTCGTGCTGTGTGCGATCCTCGTCGTCGCCATTCCCGGTCACGCGGTGCACGTGAAGAGTCTCGGTTACTGGCAACTTTGGATGATGCCCACCCTTATCCTGGCGCCACTATTGCTCCTCCAAAAGCTCCGGGAAGGGAATAGCGAGGCGCGTACATTGTTTATAGGTGCCGCACTCTTTATTGCCACGTGCGTCAATGACCTGATGATCGATTTTGTGCAAGCGGATACCTCGCGCCTCATGCCGTTTGGGTTTGTGGCAATTATGATTGCAATGTCGATTTCACTGGCCAATAAATTCACCGCTAGCCTGTCCCGCCTGGAAGAGGAGGTTGCCGAGCGCACGGCGGATCTGTCCGCCGCCAACGAGCGGCTGGCTTTGGCCGCCAAGATTGACCCCTTGACGGGGCTGTATAACCGTCGCGGCTTCGCCGAGGAAGCGGAAACTGAAATCAAGCGGGTATTTCGCAGCGGCCGTCCCTTTTCAATCATTATCGGCGACGTCGATAACTTCAAAGACTTCAACGACCAGTATGGTCACGCCTGTGGTGACCACGTGCTGAATCGCGTTTCTGACCTGTTGCGAGATCGTACCCGCGATGTCGACCGCATAGCCCGCTGGGGCGGCGAGGAGTTTATCCTGCTATTGCCGGAAACCGACGCTGTGGGCGCCGGTTCGCTGGCTGCCAAGCTGCGTGAAACGATAGCCGACAACCTGTTTGAGTTCGACGACAAGCGACTGCGTATCACCATGACCTTTGGCGTAGCCGAACACCGCAAGGGCGAGAGCCTGGAAGCGTGCATTGCCCGCGCAGATGCAGCGCTATACCACGGTAAGGAGCACGGTCGAAACAAGGTGATGGTCGGCTCCTACAAGGGCCTCACCCTGGTCAGTTAAGGTGCCTCATCAACAACAATAACGCAGCTTGTACTCGCTATAGCTGAGTCCCGTCCAGCGCCTAAACGCCCGGTAAAAGCTATTGACCTCCAGATAACCGAGCTGATCCGCCAGGCATTTGCCCGGTAGCCATCGTTGACGCAGTGTTTTCTCGCAGCGGTATTGTCGTGCTCGATCCAGCAGGAACTGGTAAGTGGTATGGTCCGCGCGCAGCCGCCGTCGCAAGGTGGTGCCGCTGATGCCCAGCTCCTCGGCAACCGAGGTTGCCCTGACGCGCGCCAGGTCGCCGCCCAACAGTATCTTTAATACGCGGTCGGTGGTTCGTGAAAGAGGAAAGTGGCGGGGTTTTTCGGGCTGGGGCGCATAGCCCAGCCGGCCCTCGCAGGCTGTAGAGTGTGTTTGCATGACATGACATCCTTGTCGTATCAGTAGGGTTTTTTCGGCTGGCTACCCTTCCTGGGCGGCCAGTCAACCAGAGCATAGCAAAAAGCCTGAGGAGTGGAAGCTGTGTTTCACAGATTGGTCATTTCTGGTTGAACGCTAGTGCTTGCTAATGGCCAGGAGGTCCTCGGGTAGTGGGCAGTCCATAACCGCCGCCATGCTCGCTACCAACTCCCGTTCGATTTCGCAGACCTGACCATCCTCGCTGGCAGACAAAGCCATGGCTTTGAGAATGCGGGGTTTAAGCAGGGGGTAGCAATCTGCGAGGTCATGCACTGCTCGGCTGAAGGCCGCGACGCTGCACTGTTCCCTGGGTAGCAACTGTAGCTTCGCCATATCCAGTTCCCTGCAGCCCATACGAAATGCCATCTCCGGGTCTCCAGAGCCTTCATGAGCCAGTACCGACAGGGTGATACGCAGTTGTTGAGTCACTTTCGCCAGCGATCGGTAGCGGGCACGGCTGGGTTTGACTTGCACAAACTCCGGGTCCAGATAGTGCCGTATCAGTTGGAACAGGCACCATTCATAGAGTTCGGTTCTGGCGTCCGCGTGGATAACCTGCAACAGGGTATTCTTGAAGGTCCGGTATTGTGGCAGCGACATAGCCTTGAGGGCGGGCAGGGAGAGCTCCAGGAGCGGCATGCGTTGTGGCAAGCCCAGCTCATGAACGCCGGGAGCGAGGGTATGCACCAGGTCCGACAGGCCGGAGACGCCGCTGTCAGCGATCACTGCGAGTTGCTTCTGCCTTATCTCGGGGTCGGTGCTGGCCAATAGGGCCAGCACCATCGCACTGGCTCCCAGCGGTTCGTGGCTGTGATTTACGAAGGCAACCGGCAAGGCATGGCGCTCGGCAGTTTCCTGCTCCAGTTCCTCCGGCCCCGGACCAAAGTCCGCATCCGCTATTGCTGCCCGCACACCTTCGACATCTCCCTGTGTGGCTGCAGCCATGGCCGCTGCAACCAATGCGGCGCGACCCACGCCAACCTCCGCTGCTCCCGGACGCGAGGGCTGTTCAGGGTAGTGCCTCACCTCTCGCTTGATGAAACTGCCATCCCAGCGCGGGTCAATGCGCTGGATGCGTTGCTCCAGTGGTGGGTGTGTGGCAAAGACTTGCCAGAGGTGGTGTTCGATCTGGCCAAAGAAGATATGCGACATTTCGGCGGCCCGGGCCGCGTGCACCAGGGTGCCCGGAATGTAGCCGCCTATGACTTTCAGGGCATCGCCGATCCCATCCGGGTCACGCGTGTATTGCACGGCGCAGGCATCGGCCAGGTACTCCTTCTGGCGGCTGATAGCGGCCTTGATAAAACCCGCTGCCAGCCCGCCCAGCCAGCCCAATAACCAGAGCGCCAGGCCCAGTACGGGCAACGCGGCACCGTCGCCGCGGCGGTTACTGCCACCGGTCCGGGGATGATTACTGGAGCGCAACAGAATATGGCCCACGTCGCCGATAAAGGTGATGCCTTTCAACATGGCCGCCAGGCGGATGTTGAGTCGCATATCGCCGTTGAGTATATGGCTAAACTCGTGGGCGATGACGCCCTGTAGCTCGTCGCGTTTGAGATGCTCGATCGTGCCTCGGGTCACAGCAACGATAGCGTCCGCGGGCGTTATACCGGCGGCGAATGCGTTGATACCCCGTTCGCTGTTCATGACATAAACCGGCGGCACCGGCATGTTGGCCGCCAGGGCCATCTCCTCAACCACATTAAGGCAGCGCCTTTCGGCCCTGTCGCGGGTCTGTGGCAGGATTCGGCTGCCACCCATGGCCTCGGCCACGGTCTTGCCGCCGGTCGAGAGTTGTAGCCACTTGACCAGTACCACCAGGCCGACGGTAGCGCTGATGGCCAAGCCTACGCTGCCAAATCGGGCCCAGGTGAAATAGGAGAAAAACCCGGGAATACCCTCACGGCTTCCAGCGTAGACGTTGTAGTCCTGACTGAAGTAAAAGAATGCGGCTATGAGCGCATTGGTCAGTAGTATGAGCAGGAAAACTGCTGCCAGAAAGAGGAGTAGCAGCATTCGTGCATTGCGGCGCGCCGCGTCCTGCTGCTCGAAAAAATTCATGCGAGTGAATTACCGCAAACGTATGCCGCGACTAGAAAGACACCTTGGGAGCCGCCTGTATCTGCTCGGAATCGTCAAACTCCAGCAGCTCAGCGTCAGTGGGGTGGCCGAAGCGGGCGGCGAAGAACACCGGCGGAAAGGTCTGACGGTAGGTGTTGTACCCCATAACGGCGTCATTGTAGCCCTGGCGTGCGAAGGCGATGCGATTTTCTGTCGTTGTCAGCTCCTCGGATAGCTGCTGCATATTTTCGCTGGCCTTCAGGTCGGGGTAGGCTTCCATGGTTACATTAAGCTTACCAAGGGCGCCTTGCAGCGTGTTTTCTGCAGAGGCCAGCTTGGCCATTGCGTCACCGCCGATATTGCTTTCGCCCAGTGCGTTGAGGATCGCGGCAGCGTCGTTACGGGCGACGGTTACTGCCTCCAGGGTTTCGCGCTCGTGTTCCAGGTAGCCCTTGGCGGTCTCAACAAGGTTGGGGATCAGGTCGTAACGACGCTTGAGTTGAACCTCGATCTGGGAGAACGCATTGAGGAATCGATTCTTCAGTGTGACCAGGGTGTTGTAAATGTTGACGATATAGATCACCAGCCCCAGCAACACCAGCCAGAAAACGATCGTTGAGATATCCATGTGCTTCTCTCCCTCTTGGATCTTCTTTCGAGTCTAGCCTAATCCCATTCAAAGCGCAGTGACTGATACCGGTACCCCGTTGACGGCTGCGTTGCCGGACAGGGCGTCAATGTAGAGCTCGTCTGTCACGTCATTGCAGCTGACCCCGGCGTTGGCCGCGGCGGTTTGCATACGTATTCCAGTGCGGTCATGACCAAATCCGTGCGGCAGACTGACGACACCACGCATTATGTCGTTTGAGGCCTCCAGCTGTACCCGAACCGAGCCTGTGCGCGAGGTCAGCGTGACTTCTTCGTCCGCGTTCAGTTGACGCTCCTCGATATCTACCGGGTGCATTAGCAGTGTGCAGCGGTTCTTACCCTTCACCAGGCGGTGGAAGTTGTGCATCCATGAATTATTGGAACGCACATGGCGACGACCAATCAGGCGTAGCTGACCGTCAGGTGCAGCAGCGAACTCGGCGCTTAACCTATCGAGGTCTGCCATCGCTTGCGGCACGGCGCAGTTAATGGTCTGCTCTCGCGTTTGCAGCCTGGCCGGTAACTGTGGCTGCAGCTCGCCCAGGTCGATACCCGAGGGGTTTGCTTTCAATGTATCGATATCCAGTGCATGTTCGCTGCCCTGCTGGGCACTATAGGGCCCGATTTTCAGGCCCATCGCCACAACATCGGCAGGGGACATGGCGGCTCGTGGCTCTTGCCCAAGGGCCTGGGCGACCCGGTTACCCAGTTCTGTGAAAATCTCCCAGTCGTGCAGGCTGCCTTCTGGCTTGTCGAAGACAGGCTCGTTGAAGCGCGCGGTATTGCGTATGGCGTTGATGTGGAAGGCTATGTCGTAGTGATCGTGTTCCAGCGGTGAGGTGGGCGGCAAAATGATATCTGCGTGGCGGGTAGTTTCATTGATGTAAGGGTCCAGCGACACCATAAATTCAAGCTGCTCCAGAGCCTCGTCAAGCTGACGACCATTGGGCGTGGACAAGACCGGGTTACCGGCGCCGGTAAAGAGTGCTCGTATCCGGCCGTCACCCGGTGTACTGATTTCCTCGGCCAGGGCTGATGCAGGCAACTCCCGATCAAACTTGGGTAGTTCCCTGACCCTACTGCTGTGACGGGAAAACCCCCCGGGGCTACTCGTGCTCACCGTATCAACAGCCGGTAGCGTAAACAGCGAGCCGCCTTCTTTGTCGAGATTGCCCGAAGCGATATTGATTACCTGTATCAACCATTGGTTCAGGGCACCATAGGCTTGTGTCGATACGCCCATGCGGCCATAGCAAATGGCACTTTCTGCGCCTGCCATGTCGCGGGCTATCTGACGAATTTCGTCTGCGGCAATACCGGTATGGGGAGCAGCCATGTCGGCGGTGAAGGCTGCGAGCGCTCCAGCCACCTCTTCCAGCCCGGTCACAAATCCGGCGAGTTTACCCGGGTCCGCCAGGTTCTCGTCGAAAATGGTATGCAGGATCGCGGCCAGTAGCAGTGCGTCGGTACCCGGGGTAATAAAGTGGTGTTCGCTGGCCAGCTCGGCGGTTTCTGTGCGTCGCGGGTCAATAACAACGAGCTTGCCGCCCCGTTTTTTCAACTGCTTTATCCGCTTGCGTATGTCTGGCACGGTCCAGATGCTGCCATTTGATGCGATGGGGTTGGCGCCGAGCATCAGAAAGTAGTCAGTGCGATCAATATCTGGTATCGGGAAGAGCGATTTGTGACCGAATAACCACAGTGATGCGAGATGGTGGGGCAGCTGGTCGACTGACGTGGCGGAAAAACGGTTGCGAGTTTGTAGAAACCGGAACAGGTTGTTCTGGTGTGTCAGCATGCC
The DNA here is from genome assembly GCA_964590005.1 of uncultured Alteromonadaceae bacterium. Classification (GTDB taxonomy): domain Bacteria; phylum Pseudomonadota; class Gammaproteobacteria; order Pseudomonadales; family Halieaceae; genus CALJFL01. Next base: position 9,552 of record CAZPVJ010000135.1, read on the forward strand.
ATAGTTGTGAACAGAGGGATTGCCCAAGTAAACACCAATGGCATCCACGCCCTCACGATCATGGATTTCAAGTAAGCGCTGCGCCGTGGTATCCAGCGCTTCGGGCCAGCTGATTTCCTGCCACTGGATGCTACCGTCTTCGGTCTCAACCTTTTTGACGGGTTTGCGAAGACGATCAGGGTCCTCGTGCAGGTCCTTCAATGCCACTGCCTTGGGGCAGATATGGCCGCGGCTCAGCGGATCCGCTTTGTCACCCTTTATAGACAGTATCTGTTCACCTTCGGTTTCGATAACCAGCCCGCAAATGGCTTCGCAGAGATGGCAGGCTCGGAAGTGGGTTGTGCGCATTTGAAAAGTCCTATTTTTAACGGGCCGCGGCGGTGGTTATCACAGGCTATACTCCCTCTGAGAGTATGCGGCGTAGTGCAACGTGTTAATGGCGTTCTAAGAAACACCATCGGGCGTCGCTTTGCAATGCCAACTGGCAGGCGCTACTGCATTGGAGTACTCTCAAGGCTAGCCTATTGGTGACTAACGTTTGATGAACAAGAGCTGGAAATCCTACCTTCCCGGTGACTTTTATGACGAGCTGATTACTGCCCGGGGGCAACCGCGGTTGAAAGCCAGGCGCGCGGTAAATCTCCTGAGGTCGCTGTCGGTCGATGAGATGTCAGCCCGTCGCACCGCGGCCGAACTCGCCATCCGGGAGTTGGGTATTTCATTCACGGTTTATACCGAAGGAGGCAACATCGACCGCGCCTGGCCCTTCGATATCATTCCGAGGGTAATACCGGCCAGCGAGTGGGCTGATGTCAGTCGCGGTCTTATGCAGCGCAGCCGTGCGCTGAACCTGTTTATCGACGACATCTACAATGATCAGCAGATCATCAAGGACGGGGTCATTCCTGGTGACATCGTACTGGACTCGCCGAACTATAAACCCCAGTGCCAGGGTATTTCTCCCAGGTATGGAGTTTGGGCGCATATCTGCGGGACAGACCTCGTACGCAACGTCGACGGCAAGTTTTATGTGCTCGAGGATAACTTACGGGTGCCCTCGGGCGTTTCCTATATGGTGGAAAATCGGGAAATCACCAAGCGCGTTCTGCCCGAGTTGTTTGAGAATTACAGTATCCTGCCAGTCGATGATTACCCGTCCCGCCTTTACCAAACCCTGGCTTCCCTGTCTCCGCGCGATCGCCGGCGACCCTGTATCGTAGTGCTGACGCCGGGTATCTATAACTCGGCATACTTTGAACATGCGTTCCTGGCCCAGGGTATGGGCGCTGAGCTGGTGGAGGGGAGTGACCTTCTTGTCGACGATGATGATTGCGTTTATATGCGAACGGTCGACGGCCCTGAGCGGGTAGATGTGATTTACCGCCGCATCGACGAAGATTTTATGGACCCGGAGGCTTTTCGCAAGGATTCAGTACTGGGCGTGCCGGGGCTGATGCGTGCATGGAAAGCGGGTAAGGTAGCCATCGCCAACGCCCCTGGCGCGGGTGTTGCCGATGACAAGGTTGTTTACGCCTATGTCCCGGAGATGATCCGCTATTACCTGAACGAAAAACCCCTGGTAGACAGCGTGCCCACGTATTTGTGCATGCGCGATGAAGACCGGGAGTACGTATTGGCGAACCTGAAAGACCTCGTGGTGAAGCCAGCCAATGAATCTGGAGGTTACGGCATCATGGTTGGGCCGCACAGTACCAAGGCCACCCACCGTAAGTTCGCAAAGCTGATCAAGCAGGACCCGCGAAATTATATCGCCCAGCCTACCTTGTCACTGTCGACGGCACCCACCTACATCGAGGACTCGATTCAACCCCGACACCTGGACCTGCGGCCGTTTATTCTGCAGGGCAAAGAGAGTTGGGTAACCCCCGGCGGTCTTACCCGGGTGGCCCTGGTCAAGGGTTCGCTGGTCGTCAACTCGTCCCAGGGCGGAGGCAGCAAGGACACCTGGATCGTCGAGGGTAAGTCATGACCATGTTGTCCCGGGTGGCTGAGCGTTTGTACTGGATGGCGCGCTATCTCGAACGCGCAGAAGATACCGCTCGCCTGACACTTTCCTATCATCACCTGATCATGGATATTCCGCGCGGCTCAGAGCCCGGTTGGGATGTCCTGGTAAGAATTCTTGATGCTGACCCGGACTTTTACAGTCGCTATCGCGCCGGCAATGAGCAGAACGTGATTCGCTACCTGATCGCTGAAGCGGACAGCGCCAGTAGTATTCCCTATGCGATTGCCTCCGCCAGGGAGAACGTTCGCACTACCCGCGATGTTTTACCGGAAGAAACCTGGGAGCAGGTTAACGAGCTTTTTATCTACTGCCAGGATAGCGCGGAGGGCTCCGCCGGCCGCCGCAACCGACATGCATTCTGCGAGGAAGTTATCAATCGCTGCCAGATGATTAACGGCAGTCTGTTAAGCACCCTGAGTCGCGATCACGCCTACCGCTTTATCAAGCTGGGTCATTTACTGGAACGCGCTGACATGATTACCCGCGTTATCGACGTGGGTGCTGGCGATATTCTCGATCGCGAAGGCGCCTTTGCCGCCATTGACCCGTTGCTGTGGGGGGCGCTATTACAGGCAATGTCGGCGATGGGACCCTACAGGCGTGTGATTGGCCCGCTGGTGGAAAAAAATGCTGTTGTTGATTTTGTTTTCAACGAGCCCACCTTTCCGCGGTCTGTGCGCTTTTGCCTGCGAGGGATACGCGAAGAACTCGGCCCATTAAAGAACAACAAGGATGCGCTGCGCGTTAATGAGCGCGCTCGCCGGCGGCTCAGGAAGTTTGAGTCGACCCAGGTGTCCCGGGAGCAATTGCACGATTTCATCGATGCATTTCAGCGGGTACTTATCGACCTGCACAGTGCTATCGATTCCACCTGGTTTCGAACCGACACCCGATGAAGCGCTTCTATTGTGAGTGCGGCAGCCAGGTCTTTTTCGAAAATAATAACTGCCTGAACTGTAATGCCCGGCTGGGCTTCGACCCCCAATCAATGGAAATGCGCGCTGTGCATGAGACTGCTGAGGGTGTTTTTCAGGGCAGGGATGGCGATGCCTATCGTTTCTGCGAGAACGGTGAGCACTTTGATGTCTGCAATTGGCTGCGCCCCCCCGATAGCCCGCAGGCATTGTGCAGCGCCTGTCAGTTCAATCGCACGATCCCCAACCAATCCTTGCCCCGTAATAGAACCCGTTGGCGCGCATTGGAGGTGGGTAAGAAACGGCTGTTCTTCACTCTGATGCAGCTGAAATTGCCTCTCGTGGATGGTTGGCGCGACCCGGATAATGGTTTGTTGCTGGATTTCATCGAGGACGGCCGCAGTCGCGCGGACATCTTTCCCGAAACTTTCGTCAGCACGGGTTATCTGGGTGGCGTCATCACGATAAACGTTCTGGAGGCCGACGATTCGGCACGGGCAGCTCTACGGGAAGAATTGAACGAGAACTATCGGACGGTACTGGGCCACCTGCGGCACGAGTCGGGGCACTACTACTGGTCACGCCTGAACCCGGATCAGGCCATCCGGGATGAGTTTAATCGCCAGTTTGGTGATGAGTCCCGCGACTATAAACAATCACTGGACGCCTACTATGCGAGCGGGGCCTCTCCGGACTGGCGACAGTTCTATATCAGTGCTTATGCGAGCGCTCACCCCGCCGAGGACTGGGCGGAAAGCTGGGGTCATTATCTGCATATCTATGACGCCCTGGACACCGCGGCTTCGCAGCAGTTGATCGATGTTTCACCGGCTGAAATGGATATCGCCCAGCGGATTGCCGCCTGGCGTGACCTGAGTATTACCCTGAATGAGATGAATCGAAGTGTTGGCCTGGGAGACGCCTACCCCTTCGTAATCAACAAACACGTGGTGCGCAAGCTGACTTTCGTTGATTCGGTTATTCGTTCTCTTCAAGCACTTGCGTGAGCGGTGGCAGCTTGGCGAACGCCCTGCGGATGCTCTCGTCCCAGGACTCGCGTAACTCAGAGAGGTAAGGGTGATTTTCTTCCAGCTTGCAGTACTCTTCCTGCGGCATAAGGCTGTCGCCCCGGTAAAACAGGCACTCTAGCGGTGGTCCCACCGTGGCGTTGGAGCGCATGGTCGAATCGACTGATACCAGGGCACAGCGCATTGCTGTTTCGTAGGGGGTGTCCGAACGGATGATGCGGTCGAGGATCGGCTTTCCGTACTTGGTTTCGCCAATCTGCAGGTAGGGGTATTGTTCCGAGGCAGTGATGTGGTTGCCCTCGGGGTATACCATGTACAGCTCAGGTGGATGATTTTTGATCTGTCCACCCACAATGAAGGTCGCGGTGGCGTTGAAACCGGCGTTGGGCCCACCTTTCTTGCCATACTTGGCCTGTTCGCGAATGCTCAGTGCGCCAATGTAATCGGCTACGTCAGATACATACTCCGCGTTGTAGATGTTGACCTCAGCCTCTTCCTCAAGGTCCCTCTGTATCTGCGCCACGACGGCCTGGCTTGTGGCCAGGTTGCCGGCGGTGAGTAGCACAAGAGAGCGATCATAAGGGACGGAAAAGCGATGCATCTTGCTATAGGTGCTGACGCGGTCTGGCCCGGCGTTGGTCCGCGAGTCAGAGCAGAACACCAGCCCTTCTTCCAGGGCGATGGCAAGGCAATAGGTCATTGGGCGTGGGAAACTCGGATGTTGGCGCTATTATTCTGGAACGAGCGGGAGAATATATCGCCAACGGCCGCTAAATGCTACACCGCTGTCTTACCCCTGAGAGGCTTCATGATCAACCGACCTCGCCGGTGCTGCGCGCCAGGCGGGGCCAGCTGTCCGGTAAAGGCTTCTAACCTCCGCACACAGCTGTATCGCACTCTACAGCAGCGCTTGGTATCAGGAGCACGTATTGAGGGTGCTGTAGCCGACCTGACACGCCACTTGCTTGCTATAAGCACGGTCCGGGTTTGCATACTCTGGTGAGCGCAGTAGTATCGGCTCTGAGTTTAGACACGGATCGATTGAGTATGCATGAGTTCGCCCTGCACGAAGTTCCCGCAAACTTCGGCGACGCCCACATTAACGAAGCCCGCTACCAGGCCATGTACCAACAGTCTATCGAGTCCCCGGATGCATTCTGGGCTGACATGGCAGGGCAGTTCCTGGACTGGGACGAAACTTGGCATACCGTCCGAGAATTCGACTTCGTCAAAGGCGAGGCTAGCTGGTTTGATGGCGGACGCCTGAACGTCAGCTACAACTGTATCGACCGACACCTTCCGGAACGTGCGCAACAAACCGCTTTCATCTGGGAGGGGGACGATCCGGCCGACAGTCAGCACGTCAGCTATGCGGAGCTGAAGTCACGTGTTTGCGAGATGGCTAATGTCCTGAAGGCACGTGGTGTCACCAAAGGGGATCGAGTATGCATTTATATGCCCATGATTCCGGAGGCGGCTTATGCCATGCTCGCCTGCACACGCATAGGGGCTGTGCACTCCGTGGTGTTTGGCGGCTTCAGTCCCGAGGCCCTGAAGGACCGTATTCTGGACTCGGATTGCCAGACGGTGATTACCGCAGACGAAGGTGTGCGTGGTGGCAAGAATATACCCTTGAAGGCCAATGTGGATAAGGCCCTTGCCCGCTGCCCCAACGTCCACACCTGCCTGGTAGTGGAGCGCACGGGTAGTTCTATTGACTGGACCGACGACCGTGATATCTGGCTACACGAAGCCACCGGGCAGGTGAGCGATGACTGCCCCCCGGAGTCGATGGCGGCGGAAGACCCGCTGTTCATTCTCTATACATCAGGCTCGACCGGTAAGCCCAAGGGGGTTTTACACACCACCGGCGGCTATCTGCTACAGGCAGCGATGACCTTTAAGTACGTGTTTGATTACCGCGACGGCGAGGTTTACTGGTGCACCGCTGATGTTGGCTGGGTTACCGGCCACACCTACATCGTGTATGGCCCGCTCTGTAACGGGGCGACCAGTTTGATGTTTGAGGGCGTGCCCACCTATCCCGACTCAGGTCGCTGCTGGGAAGTGGTCGACAAGCATAAGGTGGCGACCTTTTATACCGCGCCTACCGCTATAAGGGCGCTGCACGCTGACGGAGATGAACCGGTCAAACGCAGCTCGCGCGCCAGCCTCCGTCTGCTGGGTACTGTGGGTGAACCGATCAACCCCGAGGCCTGGGAGTGGTATTACCAGGTGGTGGGCGACAGTCGTTGCCCGATTGTAGATACCTGGTGGCAAACCGAGACCGGCGCTCACATGATTACCCCCTTACCGGGTGCAACCGATCTCAAGCCTGGCTCCGCCACCCGACCATTTTTCGGTGTAGAGCTGGCCTTGCTGAATGAAGATGGTTCCGAAATAGAGGGGCCGGGGGCGGGCTATCTTGTGGTGAAGTCGTCCTGGCCCAGTCAGATTCGCTCGGTATATGGCGACCACCAGCGAATGATAGAGACCTACTTCAGCAGTTATCCCGGCTATTACTTCACGGGTGACGGTGCCAGTCGCGATGAAGATGGCTATTACTGGATCACCGGCCGTGTCGATGACGTGCTCAATGTGTCCGGGCACCGCATGGGAACAGCCGAGGTCGAGAGTGCGCTGGTTTTACATGAACAGATTTCCGAGGCCGCCGTGGTCGGTTTTCCGCATGACATCAAGGGCCAGGGTATTTATTGCTATGTGACGCCCATGCACGGTGTCGAACCCTCCGAGGATTTGCGTAAGGCGCTGGTGGATCTTTGTGTCCAGGAGATTGGACCGATCGCCAAGCCCGATGTTATTCAGTGGGCCCCCGGCCTGCCGAAAACACGCTCTGGAAAAATCATGCGCCGCATCCTGCGCAAGATTGCTGAAAACGAACTGGACAGCCTCGGCGATACCAGCACGCTGGCAGACCCGTCTGTGGTTGATAACCTGGTTGCGAATCGACCCGCCTAGTGAGTGGGGGTACAACCCCTGGTCGCGCTGGCAGCCCATCCCCGCATTGGAGAGGCACTATGTCACCACTTAGCGAAGACAAGGCCCGGGAGTACTGGCGCCGTAACGTCTCCCTGATGGTCAGACTCATGATTGTCTGGTTTGTCGTCAGCTTTGGCTGCGGCATTATCCTGGTTGATGTACTCAACCACATCCAGATCGGCGGTTACAAGCTGGGTTTCTGGTTTGCCCAGCAGGGTTCTATCTACGTTTTTGTTGTTCTTATCTTCTACTACGCCAAAAAGATGGCAGCGCTGGATCGAGAATTCGGCGTCGAAGAAGACGAGTAGCGGACCGCGTGATGGATTTGCAAAGCATGACCTATATCGTAGTGGGCTTGACCTTCGCCCTCTATATTGGCATAGCGGTCTGGGCCCGGGCTGGATCCACCAAGGATTTTTATGTCGCCGGTGGTGGTATTCATCCCGTTCAGAATGGTATGGCGACGGCGGCAGACTGGATGTCCGCAGCTTCGTTTATATCGATGGCCGGTTTGATCGCTCTCAGCTATGGTGGTTACGGCGGTTCAGTTTTTCTCATGGGTTGGACGGGCGGGTATGTCATTCTGGCCATGTTGCTCGCACCCTATCTGCGTAAGTATGGCAAGTTCACCGTGCCCGAATTCATCGGTGACCGCTTTTATTCAAAATCCGCGCGCGCCGTGGCGGTTGTTTGCCTGATTATCTGCTCGGTTACCTATGTGATTGGTCAGATGAAAGGGGTTGGCGTTGCCTTCTCGCGCTTCCTGGAGGTGGATTACGATACCGGCCTCTATGTTGGTATGACGATCGTCTTCTTTTATGCCGTATTGGGTGGCATGAAAGGCATTACCTACACCCAGATCGCGCAATACTGTGTGTTGATTCTCGCCTACACCATCCCGGCGATTTTTATCAGTCTGCAGCTCACCGGCAACCCGGTTCCGCAGCTGGGGCTGGGCAGCACCCTGGTAGGCACCGATGTATACCTGCTCGATCGGCTGGATCAGGTTGTCACGGATCTGGGCTTCAAGGAGTACACCACCAATGTGCGCTTAAGCGGTATTAACATGTTTGCGTATACGATGTCGCTGATGATTGGAACGGCGGGCCTACCCCATGTGATCATCCGGTTCTTTACGGTGCCCAGGGTGAAGGACGCACGTTCGTCCGCGGGTTGGGCGCTGGTGTTTATTGCGGTCCTGTATACGACCGCACCGGCGGTGGCTGGCATGGCCCGTCTCAACCTGATGCAAACGATAGAGCCGGCCCCAGGCGAATATCTCGCCTACGAGGAGAGACCGCAGTGGTTCAAGAACTGGGAGACGACCGGCCTGTTGCAGTTCGAGGACAAGAACAACGATGGCTTGATTCAGTACAGCGCCGACACGTCGGCCAACGAACTCGTCAAGGTGGACAACGACATCATGGTCCTGGCCAATCCAGAGATCGCAAAGCTGCCGAACTGGGTGATCGCCCTGGTGGCAGCGGGTGGTCTCGCCGCGGCGCTATCGACTGCGGCGGGACTATTGCTGGCTATTTCCTCCGCCATTTCCCACGACCTGCTGAAAGGCATGATTGCGCCCGATATCAGTGAGAGAGCCGAGCTCAACGCCTCGCGTATCGCCATGGCAGTTGCCATTGTTGGAGCCGGTTATCTTGGGCTGAATCCGCCTGGCTTCGCGGCGGGCACCGTGGCGTTGGCATTCGGCCTCGCGGCGTCATCAATTTTCCCGGCGCTGATGATGGGCATATTTTCCAAGCGTGTTACCAAGGAAGGCGCCATAGCCGGCATGGTCGGTGGCATCGGTGTGACCTTGTTCTACGTGTTCCAGCATAAGGGGATCATGTTTATTCCGGGCACAGCGTTCCTCGGCGAGACACCGGCCAACTGGTTCCTGGGTATTGAGCCGAACGCCTTTGGCGTGATCGGGGCGATTATCAACTTTGCGCTGGCCTATGTCGTGTCGCGCCTGACGGCGCAACCGCCCCAGGAAGTCCAGGACCTTGTCGAACACATTCGTGTGCCTGTTGGGTCCTCTTCTGCCCACAATCACTAACCCGGTTGTCAGCGTGAGGGCGGGCCTTGATTGGTGTTGTGCGGTTCCTGCTTTTCCAGGTCCTGCGCCGGGGTAGAATAGGCACGATGCGGGAGGCTTGATAGAGACAAGATGTTCACCAACAAGCACATCATCACCGCACTGCTGGTATCTCCTTTGCTTGCGGTCCTCGCATGGTTTGCAATGGGCGCGCTGCTGGATGAACCACCGCGGGAGGCCGAGCCTGGGCAATCCTATCCCCTGGTTGAGAGCAGTAACTGCCGCTACGACAGTCAGCAATGTGACCTGTATAACGAGGACCTGCGCCTGAGCTTGTCGCTCCAGTCCGATACCGGACGCCCGATTCTCGGACTAACCAGCAGCCATCGCCTCGACGCCGTCCTGATGGCGATTGCCGCCTCAGAAGATGACAGCTTTCCGACCAGCATGCTGCGCGAGGATAGCGAGGGTCGCCATTGGGTGTTGCAACTGCAGGGCGTTCCCACTGATGCGGAGCGTATTCATCTGGTGGTCCAAAGTCGTGGCAGCCAATGGTACGCCGACACCAGTACTGCCTTTCTAGCACCGTATCGCGCGGCCACCGGCGATGAGTGAGTTTGATCATACCCTGTCGCCCGAGCTCGTTAGCATAGCCGAGTTCCTTGCCCAGACCCTGCCCTTCAATGAACTGGAACCTGAGGACTTACTGCGCGTGGCAAATGCACTGGTGGTGCAGTACCACTGTCGAGGAGAGATTTTCTCTGCCTCGACAGAGCCGGAGGGACTTCGGATCCTGCGCAGTGGGGCCGTGGACTTGCGCGACAGTGACAATAAACTGCTTGATCGCCTGGGGGAGGGCGAGAGCTTCCATATTGGTGGCCTGAATGCTGAGCGAGGTGAAGTCCAGGCGACAGTGATCGAGGATGCCCTGTGTTATTTGTTACCGGACAAGCACTACCAGGCAGCGCGTGCGGCCGATCGTCGCTTTGATCGCTACTTCAGCAGCCAGCGGAATCGACGGTTGCGCAGGGCAGCGCGGTATGAGCCCGAGGCCAACACCATGATGCGGGAGGTGCGCTCGGTGATGAGTACCTGTTTGCTCACCGTGCCCATCTCTGCGACGGTTCGGGAGGTCGCCACCGCCATGGCGGAGCGGAGTGTGTCGTCTGCCTTTGTGATGGAGGGGGATGATCTTGTCGGCATTGTCACCGACCGTGATCTGCGAACGCGCCATGTCGCCCGGGGGCTTGCCCCTGATACGTCGGTGCTGGCCGTGATGACCGCAGATCCTCTTACCATACAGGGCAGTGATAACCTGTTTCAGACGACACTTACCATGACCCGCGAGGGCATCCATCATCTCCCCGTGATGGCGAATGGTGGGCTTGTGGGTGTGGTGACCACCTCCGACCTGATTCTGGCCCGCCAGGATGATCCCGTCTATCTCGTTCAGCATATCTCCCGCCAAACTGATGTAGAGAGCATTCGTGGCCTGCTCGAGGGGATGCCCAATCTGCTGGTGCAGTGGGTGAATTCTGGCGTGCGCGCGCCTGAAGTAAGTCGCATCCTCACAGCCATCAGTGATGCGGTTACCGTTCGCCTGATCCAGCTGGCACAAGAGCGGCTTGGACCGGCGCCGGTGGCCTGGTGTTGGGTCGGATTTGGCTCCCAGGCCAGGGCAGAGCAGCTACTTGGGGCAGACCAGGATAATGGCATCATTGTTGCCGATGATTATCGGCCCGAACACGCGGCGTGGTTCCAGGCCCTGGCCGAAAGAGTCTGTGAGGATCTAGATGTCTGCGGCTATGTGTACTGTCCTGGCGATATCATGGCCAAAACCGCGGAATGGCGACAGCCGCTTGCCGCCTGGCGTGAAACTGTCCAGAAGTGGGCGCGCACCCCCACAGCGGAGGCCGTGATGCGGGTGAGTATTTTCTTTGACCTGCGCAGCATCTACGGCGACCACACACTCTGCGACGAACTGCAGTCCACGATGTTGCAGGTCGCTGGGTCGAATACCATATTTCTTGCGGCGCTCGCGGCCAATGCGCTGGACAGTAAGCCGCCGTTGGGCATATTTCGTCGCTTCGTCGTGGACCGCAATGGTGACCATGTTGACGAGTTGGACCTCAAGAAGCGTGGCGTTCTGCCCGTGACTGAAATAGTCAGGTTGCATGCTCTGGCCAACGGTATCACCGCTGTCAACACGTCCGAGCGTATACAGGCGCTTGCGGAGACGGGGTTGATGACGCTTACGGAGAGCCGTAATCTCGCCGACGCATTGAACTTTATCCAGCAACAGCGCGTATATCACCAGTGTAAGCAGACGATTGCCGGCGAAGCTATCAGCAACCATCTGCGTCCCGGCAGCTTGCCCAAAATGGCGAAGGAGCAATTACGCGATGCTTTCACCATCATCGACGAAGCACAATCCGCTGTCCGCCAACGCTATCGCGCAGGGCTCGGATGAGTTGGCGCTTGAAGGCGCTTCAGTTGAGGCGGCTGGCCTATCGAGGCAGGACCCAGGGCAGCGCCCTGGAGCGCTGCTGGCGCACGCCCTTGCCGCCCACTGCGAGCGATTGGCGGGACTGTCGATTGCTGGCCTGCGACGCGGAGATGTCGGGACTTGATCCTGCCAACGCCGAATTACTGAGCCTGGGCTGGGTCGTCCTCGATAGGGGCGCCATCCAGCTCGATAGTGCCGAGCACCACCTCATTCAGTCAACGCACTCTGTGGGCCAGAGCGCGGCGATTCACCAGTTGCGCGATTGCGATCTGGCCGACGCCCGGCCTTTCGCACAAGTCGCGCAAGACTTCCTGACCGCAGCTGCCGGTAGCGTATTGGTGTTTCATCATGCGACCCTGGATTTGGCGTTTCTGGACCAGGCCTGCCGAAAATTGTTTCAAAGCCCCCTGCTTTTGCCTTTTGTGGATACCATGGCGGTTGAGCAGGCGATTCTGAGCCGTCGTGACCAGCCCAGTAGGGCGGGCGAGCTCCGCTTGCAGGCCTGCCGCGATCGCTACAACCTGCCTCGGTACCCCGCGCACAACGCGCTCGTCGACGCGCTGGCGACTGCCGAGCTACTCGCAGCACAGGCTGCCAAAAAAGCGGGAACCGGAAAGTTGTCTCTCCGGGAATTGATGTAGCAAAGTGGTGCGAGTCCGATCCAGGAAACAAAAAAGCCGAACTGTTAGCTCGGCCTTCTTTAAAATTGGTGCCCAGGAGAGGGCGGTTCCTCACGTTTTCGAAGCACCGCTTCGAGTGAGGGTTCGCGCCGGCGCTTTATCAGCCGGCCGGGAGTCCGA
>CAZPVJ010000136.1:0-21133 GCA_964590005.1 uncultured Alteromonadaceae bacterium
CCGATGACCACAACCTGGCCTACGGCCTCGTGGGTTCCCAGGACGTCTTCGACTTCGCGCGGGAAGACGTTAAACCCGCCGGTCACGATCATGTCTTTGGTGCGATCCACAATGTAGAGAAAACCGTCTTCGTCGAGTCGACCTACGTCGCCGGTATGCAACCAGCCACCGGCGAAGGCCTCGGCGGTTTGTTCGGGCATGTCCTTGTAGCCTTTCATCACCAGCGGGCCACGCACGCAGATTTCTCCGGGTTCACCTTTGGCCACTTCGTTACCGTCACCGTCCAGTAGCGCCATGTGCACCCAGGGGCTGGGTCGGCCGCAGGACGACAGGCGTTCGGGCTTGCTCAGGTCGTGGTCTCCGCGGGTCATATTGGCCAGCACCATGGGCGCCTCAGACTGGCCGAAGAACTGGTAGAAGACTTGCCCCCATTTCTCCAGTCCTTCTCTCAGGCGGCTGGGGTTCATTGGCGAGGCGCCATAGAAAATAGACTCCATGCTCGACATATCAGCGGTTGCTGCGCGGGGTGAATCCAGCAGGAAGTACAGCATCACCGGCACCAGCATGGTGGCAGTAATTTTGTGCTGTTCCACCATGTTGAAGAATTCGTCAGGACTGAAGCCCTGCATCACATAAAACGCGCCGCCTTTTTGCAATACGGGAATGAAAAACGCGGCGGCGGCATGTGATAGCGGTGTAGCGATCAACATGCGCAGGTCTGACGGGAACTCCCACTCGGCCAGTTGTATCTGTGTCATGTAGGCCGTGACCCGGTGCGTGCTCATCACGCCCTTGGGCTTACCGGTGGTGCCGCCTGTGAAGTTAATTGACGAGACATCATCCGGGTGCACATCCGGCGCTACCAATGGCTGGGGCTCGAACGTTGCCGCCCGGGCCAGATAATCTTCGCCGGCCTCGGTAGCACCCAGAGCCAGCAATTGTAAATTGGGTAAACGCTCTTTCAGAGCGGTGGCGTGGCCATCGAACACTGAGGGGTCGAACACCAGCGCGTCGATCTCGGCAGCTTCCAGTACGTAACAGTGATCATCGAGGGAGCCAAGCGGGTGTAAGGGTGTGCCTATGCAGCCGGTCAGTTGCATGGCGGCGATGTTGGACAGCACCTCAGGACGGTTTGCCGACAACACGGCAATCTTGCTGCCCTTGCTCATGCCAAACGACTGCAGAGCCTGGATCATCTGGCTGGTCGTTTCGCGTACCTCACGGTAACTGGCGACGGTATCGCCAAGGCACAGGCAGGGCTCGTCGTTATAGCGGTTGAGTCCATCCACCAGCAGGTGGGCCATCAATGGGGGTTCGTGCAGTGCATCTGTGGTCATGTTGGTTCTCTTGGTGGGTAAATCAGGGGTCTATGCACAGTCCGCGGCGCAGCACATCGAACATCTCCTGCGCCTCGCGCTGGCTGACCGCGGCCGTAGGTACCATGGACGAGCCATGAAAGGTACCGGGGTAGCTGTGCAGTTCAGTACTAATGCCGGCCTTCAACAGTGTCATGGCGTAGTTCACACCCTCATCACGCAGCGGGTCGAACTCCATGGTATTGATATAAGCCGGTGGTAGGCCGCTGGCATCTTCCAGGCGCGCCGGCGCTGCCAGGTAAGGCACGTCATCACCGCCGCGTTGGTAGGCATCGCCGAGGTAGAAGTCCCAGCTGAGCTCCGCATTGGGTCGGTTCCACATCGGGGTATCGACGAATCGCTTCATGCTCTGCGTTCCCAGCCGGTCATCGACCTCCGGGATGCCCAGGTACTGGAAGCAAAACTGTGGGCCTTTGCGGTCGCGGGTCAGCAGTGCGGTGGCAGCGCTCAGGCCACCACCGGCGCTCAGCCCAAACACCCCAAGGCGTCGCATATCCAGATTCAGTGAGGAGGCATTGCCATCGACCCAGAGCAGGGCCGCATAGCAGTCCTCAAGGCCACCGGGGAAAGGCGTCTCCGGGGACAGCCGATAATCCACCGACACCACAACGATGCCCAGTTCGCGGCAAAGGCTCAGGCATCGTCCGTGTTCGCTGTCCAGGCTACCGATAACAAAGCCGCCACCGTGGATGTACAGTAACCCAGGCACGGGGCTGTCCAGTCCGGTAGGCGTGTAGATGCGCAGCGTCACTGGCGGGGCTCCCTCCGGGCCCGGTGCCTCCTCGTGTGTGATGTCCACGCCCGACTCATCCAACTCGGCGTTCATGATAGCCACGAGTTCCTCAAAGCCTGCTCTGGCAGTCACCGGGTCTTCGATACCCAGCGAAGGTATCAGCTCCAGGATAGGGGTCAGTTCGGGGTCAATTGGGTAGCTCATATGACTCAAGTCTCCTTGATTGTGATTTTCGATTCCGTGCTGGCCGCTGACTATAGCTTTCGAGGCCAAAGTTTGTGGTCAATAGCGCCTTTTGTCGTTGAGATATTCAGCCTGGCTCCCGCAATACACGTGCCGGCCAGGGCCGCATTGTAATGAACAGCTCTTCGCCGATACGCCGCTCCCGAGGGCACATGAGTCGCTCTTGATGGCGAACCCTGGCTAGGCGTGTAGCTGTTATAGCAGCTCAGGAGCCCTGTTGCCTGCCTCATTTACTGCTAGACTTTCTGGGTCGAAATCCGGCCTCTGCCAATCAGGAGCAAATCGTCAAATGACGTCAGAGACATATAACCAGCCACTGGGTGGCAACGAGATGCCACGTTTTGCCGGCGTCGCTTCCATGTTTCGCCTGCCAACCCAGAAGTCCGCTGATGGCCTGGATATCGCGCTTGTCGGTGTTCCCCTGGATATTGGCACCAGTAACCGTGGTGGCAGTCGCTTTGGTCCCAGGGAAATTCGCTGTGAGTCGGTTATGGTGCGGCCGTATGGCATGTATACCGGCGCCGCTCCCTTTGATTCCTTCCAGGTGGCGGACATCGGGGATGTTCCGCTCAACACCTTTAACCTGCAGGATTCTATCGGCATCATTGAGCGATTTTTTGACCAGGTCTTAGGCGCCGGTGCCAAGAGCATTGCAATGGGCGGGGATCACACGGTTGCCCTGCCTATACTGCGGGCAATCGCGAGGCGTCACGGGCCGGTAGCGTTGGTGCACGTGGATGCACATTCGGACACCAATGACAGTATGTTCGGAGAGCCGATTACCCACGGCACTATATTCCGCAGGGCCATTGAGGAAGGCCTGGTAGACCCCGCCAAAATGGTTCAGATAGGTCTGCGTACCACGGGCTACTCGGCCGCCGACTTCGACTGGGCCAGGGAACGTGGCGTGCGTGTGGTGCACGCCGAGGATTGCTGGTATCGCTCGTTGGCACCGCTCATGAGCGAGGTCCGCGAACAGATCGGTGCGGATACGCCGGTCTATCTCAGCTTTGATATCGACGGGCTCGACCCCTCTGTTGCGCCGGGCACCGGCACCCCGGAGCCGGGTGGTCTTACGGCCTCCCAGGGAATAGAGGTGATCAGGGGTTGCTGGGGCTTGAATCTGGTGGGAGCCGACCTGGTGGAGGTTTCGCCGCCCTATGACACCTCGGGCAATACCTCGCTTCTGGCTGCTAACCTGATTTTCGAAATGCTGTGCAGTTTTCCCGGCTGCCAGCGTGACAGGTAGAAAACACACGGCGTTTGTACTGCACCGCAGCTTAACCGCTGGCACCTGCCAGGGCATTTACTGACCTGTATTGTGACCGCCGTCACACCCTGTAAGGCCGACACTTGCTCACCCTTGCATTTAGGGTAATAAAGACTAGGTTTCGATTACAGGTTCGCCCCCAGTTTGTCCGGGGGCACAGGAATTGACGGGTATTTGACGATGGCAGATTGGAATATCAAGGTTACGGAGCTGGTGCGCGAGCTGCGTCGGCGTACCGCGCGACTGAAGGGCAGTATCGATGAGCGACGGCAGGTGGTTAATGTCCAGCCAATCAATGATCGCCGGCAGAATGAGTTGTTCGTCAGCAAACCCGCACCCACCGAGTACCAATGGATCCTGACCGCCGAGTCCGGACCACTGGAAGGCATGCGCTATGCCGTTACCGCGCCGCTAGTGGTGGGTAATGACGACGACTGTGACCTGACCCTGATCGCCTCCCAGGTCTCCTTGCACCACACTCGCTTCAGCCTTGAGAAGCACCGTCTTTACGTCGAGGATCTTGGTTCCGCCAAGGGTACGCAGCTTAATGGCGAGCCCGTGGTGGGCAAGCAACCTCTGCACCACGGCGATATTGTGAAGCTGCATGATTCCAGCTTCCGGGTAGCCGAGGGCTATTTCCGCAGTAATAGCGTTGATCAACTGGTGCGCGAGGCCAGGAAAGAAGAGCAAGTAATTGCAGAGTAAGTCACTGGTTCGAATTTTCCGTCGCCGGGCGATAGCGCTTTCGCTCAATAGGCCTTAATGGCCAGCATCTCAGCCCGGGTTTTTAGTTAAGCTTTGCAAACTCCGGCTTACCAGGAGCAAGACTTGCGGGTTCGCGTTTTGTAGACCACCCTTAACCAGCTCGCACAGTCATATCACTGATCGGTAAGGACGCGTTTATGGTGGTTTCAATCGCCCGGGTTTTCCTTTTTGTTGCTACCTTGTGCAGCGTATCCGCCGTCGCCTCTGATGCCGAACCCGCCGACAACTGGCCTCGTGAAATCGATATCAAGGACGGGGTGGTAGTGATGTACCAGCCTCAGCCTGAGCAGTTGGACGGCAATACCCTTAAGGGCAGGGCTGCGGTGTCGGTGGAAATGACCAGCAGGGATCAACCCGTATTCGGCGCGGTCTGGTTCAGTGCGGAGCTACGTATTGACCGCGCTGAACGAACGGCCTACCTCGTTGGGTTGGAAGTCGACAACATCCGCGTTCCCGAGGAAGACGAAGACAAAGCTGACTCCCTGGCGGGTCTGCTCGAGCGCGAGTTGCCTAAAATGAATATACCGATCTCAATGGACAACTTGTTGGCCACGCTGGAAGTTGTTGACGCCAGGTCCAGCGCGGCGGAGCAGATCAATACTCGCCCGCCAAATATCATTTTCAGCACAGAACCGGCAGTGCTGGTTCCACTTGATGGTAAGCCGCAGATCAGGGACATCGAGGGATCCTCGATCAAGCGCGTTATCAACACGCCCTTCACCTTGCTGGAGGACCCGGGTAGCGACAGCTTCTATCTCTACGCCGATGAGGAAACGTGGTATCGCGCCGAGGACATCGAAGGGCCCTGGCAAATCACCTCGGGCGTTCCCGCAGCGATCGCCCAGTTGGCACCCTCCGAGGGTGAATCCGAGCCCGGCGAGGAGGATGAGCCCGGCTCGGGGGCGCCACCCACAGTGATCGTCAGCACTGAGCCAAGCGAGTTGATCGTCATTGACGGCAAGCCTCAATTCTCGGCGGTCGAGGGGACTCAGCTGCTGTATGTCAGCAATACTGAGAGCGACCTGTTGATGGATATTGGTGGTCAGCACTACTACGTCCTGCTGGCCGGACGCTGGTATACCAGTACCAACCTTGAAGGCCCCTGGGCGTATACCGCTGGTGAAAACCTGCCTACCGATTTCAAGTCAATCCCGGAGGAGTCAGAGGTTAATACCGTGCTGTATGCGGTCCCGGGCACCAAGGCGGCGGAAGAGGCTGTCCTGGATGCGCAGATGCCGCAGACCGCTGCGGTCGATCCGACCAAGGCCTCGCTCACCGTGGAGTATGACGGCGCACCCACCTTCAAGGATATCGAAGACACTGAGCTGGAGTATGCGGTGAATACCGCGACGCCGGTTATTCTGGCCAGCGGGCGATATTATGCGGTCGACGAGGCGGTGTGGTTTGTGGCCGACAATCCCAACGGGTCCTGGTCTGTGGCCAGGGAAGTGCCGGCGGAGATCTATACGATTCCGCCAGAGTCCTCGCTGTATTACGTCACGTTCGTCAAGATCTATAAGGCAGAACCCGACGTGGTGTATGTGGGCTATACACCCGGCTATACCAACACCTATATCTATAACACCACGGTGGTTTACGGCACCGGTTACTACTACCCCGGCTGGTACGGGCGCTACTATTATCCTCGCTACTCCACCTGGGGCTTTCATGTCCGTTACACGCCCTGGGGTGGATGGCGCTTTGGGTTCAGTTATTCTAACGGCCCCTTTCACTTCTACGTTGGTGGCGGCGGCTGGTACCGCGGTGGCTGGTGGGGCCCTGTGCCGTATCGTGGGTATCACCGGGGCTATCGGCACGGCTACAACCACGGTTATCGGCGCGGGTTCAATCATGGCTATGCAGCGGGCTACGTCGCTGGCCGTAACCGGGATGCAGACAATCTTTACAAGAGCCGCAAGAATGTCGCCAGAACCCAGCCCGCCAGGGAGGCGATCGCGGATCGCTCACGGGGTCGCGTGGCAACCGCCAGGGCAAATAACGTATACGCCGACAGGGATGGCAACGTTTACCGTGATCGCGATGGGCAGGGCTGGGACAAGCACACCCGGGAAGGGTGGAAAAAAGACGATTTGCAACGCCCCGAAACCAGGCCAGAGCGCCCCGCGGTCAAGCCGGAAAGTCGTCCGCAGCAAGTGCCTCAGCAACGGCCGGAGTCGCGACCCGCTAGCCAGCCGTCGCACTCACGAGATTATGGTCACGACCTGAACCGCAGCAGGGATATGAGGGCGCGTGGTAACCAGCGCACCCGCAACTTTAACGCGTCCCGACGGGGCGGGGGGATGCGCCGCCGCTGAGCGGCTATCAGGCTGCCGCGTCAGTGGTATTGCCGACGCGATACAAGGCCCTGGGCCTGATCAGACGACTATCCTGGCGGAACTCCAGGAAGTGGGCGACATAGCCGTAAACCCTGGCCATGGCGAACATCGCGGTGAAAAAATGGCTGGGAATGCCAAGGCTGTGAAACACCGCGCCTTTGTAGAATTCCACGTTGGCCCAGATTTCCTTGCCCTGCCTTCCGAAAGCGGTCTGGCAGGCCTCCTCCACTGCAACCAGCGTGTCTAACAGGTTGCGGCTGTCAGCATCCCGGCACAGCTCTTGTGCCATGGGCTTGAGTATCTTGGCCCTGGGGTCGACGGTGCGGTACTCCCGGTGTCCCATACCCATGATTTTGACCTTGTTCGCCAGACACTCTGAGACGTAGGACTCAGCCCTGTCCGGACTACCGATATGCATGGCCATTTCCAGGGCGGCCTGGTCGGCACCACCGTGCAGTTTGCCGAACAAGGTGCCGATGGAGGCCGAGATTACAGCCTGTATCGGTGCCAGGGTACTGGCGCAGACCCGGCCAGCAAACGTACCGGCATTGAAGCTGTGCTCCATCTGCAGAATCTGCGCAGCATCGAGCATGCGCACATCATCAGGTGATGGGGCGGCGCCGTGGAAGCGGTACAGGAAGTCCTCATGGAAACTGTGGCCCGCCTGGGACGGGAGCACGTCCTCGCCGCGCGACAAACGGTAGTACCCGGCGATCAACGCGGAGATACGGGCGGCGATGAACAGGCCTTGTTCAGTCTCCAGGCCCAGGCCCAGTGTTGCGGTGCCCGGCAATTGCAGCAGCGGGGTAATGCCCTGGATAACCAGCATCGGATGCAGATCGGCTGGCATCCGCTTCAGGATCTCCAGTTCAGGGGTGGTTAACGTGCTCTGTGCCAGCATAAAGTCCGCGAGACTTTGTTCCTCGGCTGCCGAGGGCCAGCGACCCACGACGACCAGCCAGACCACCCGGGGAAAAGGGAGGCCGACTAACTCGGTGATATCAACCCCGCGATAGCTGAGTTTGCCATGGTCGCCCTGTACATCTGAAATGGCGGTTTCGCCAACAACGACGCCTGCGAGGTCCCTGGAATAAATGGTTTGGTCCTGGCTCATGGGTGGAGAGTCTCTCGTATGTGAATTTTTCACATTTTAGGAAGCAAATTTACATTAGTTAAGTTAAATTTACTTATCTGGATATTAGTGGAGCTTATGTGAGACTGGAGAACAGTGAGCTTCGGGCGTTTCGCGCGGTCATCGAGGAGGGCGGTTTTAAACGCGCCGCCCTGGCCCTGCACATCAGCCAATCGGCGGTAAGCCAGGCTGTGGCCAGTCTCGAGAGCAAGCTCGAGATGACCCTGGTTGAGCGCGGCAAGGCCCTGCGCCTGACCGCCGCGGGAAGGCGCCTGTTCGACCACGCGGTCGAGGTCCTGCGCGATGAGGAGCAGACCCTGGAGGATATAGCGAGGCTGCGTAAAGGGGGAGCCGGAAGCCTTAATATCGCCCTGAGCGCCTCTATCAATCGCTTTTATGCGCCCGAGCTAATAAGCGCTTACTACCAGCAACACCCAGGCACCCACATGAAAATTGCGGAGATGCCCAGCCGGTCCATCATTTACGCCGTATTGTCCGGCAACGCCGAACTGGGTATGGGGCCATTTCAGAAACAGATGCCGGCCTTTGACCGTATCCCCCTGTACGATGATTCCCGGCACCTGGTGGTTAGCCCCTTACACCCCCACTACGATCGCATGATGGAGGGCGAAGCCAACGCGCTGAAGGAAACCCCGCTGATAGCCTCCGCCCTGGATAATCCGGATATGCGACCCTCTATCCAGCGCTTGCGTGACCAGTTCAGCACCGTCTGGGAGGTGAGCAGTTTATCGCTGCGCATTCACATGGTGGCACAGGGCATGGGGGTGACGTTTATCGATGGCAGATTGTTGCGCGAACACCCCCAGTGCCGTGATTTCACTATCATGGATGATGTGTCTTTCGGGCGCATCGAGAAACAGGTGGGCTTGTACTATCGCTCGGGCAAAAAACTGAGCGGTAGCGCCCGAGATTTTATAGCGCTTTGCGAGGCCTTCTGGCGTAGTTAGTTCAGGCGCCTTCGGTTAGGAGAATAGTGGTATGGCAATCAGTTTACGCGCCAGCAATGTCGACAAGCTTCAGGAGCAGGATTTTGACGTGCTCATTGTCGGCGGCGGTATCAATGGCGCAGTCAGCGCGGCCTCGCTAGCGGGTCGTGGCGTCAAGGTGGCGTTGATCGATGGTGGCGACTTCGCCTCCGGTGTGAGCTCCAGCTCTTCAAATCTGGCCTGGGGCGGTATCAAGTACCTTGAGAGCCACGAGTACCTGCTGGTCAACAAACTGTGTAAGTCGCGCAACGAGCTGATGCGAGCCTATCCCTCAACGGTGAAAGAGATACGGTTTTTCACCACTATCCAGCGCGGTTTTCGGTTCTGGTCATTTTTTGTATTCCTCGGCAGTGTGCTGTATTGGTTGATGGGTCGCTGCAAAACCCGGCCGCCGCGCTACCTGACCGCCAACAGGATCGAGGAGGCCGAGCCAGAGATTAATACCACCCAGGCCGCCGGTGGCCTGGAGTATTCTGATTGTTACCTCTATGACAATGATGCTCGCTTTGTTTTTAATTTTATCCGGCGGAGCCTGAGTTATGGCTGTATCGCCGCCAACTACGTGAATGCCGACGGTGCGGAGTTTGTCGATGGACGGTGGCACACACGGGCGCGCGACCTGGAAACCGGAGCCGAGTTCACCATCCGCTCCAGGGTGTTGATCAATGCCTGCGGCCCTTACGCCGACGCAGTGAATGCCAGGGCCGAGGTGGCGACTGATTACCGGCACCTGTTCTCCAAGGGTATTCACCTGATCGTCGATCAAATTACAGATAACAAGCGCGTGCTGACCTTTTTTGCCAGTGACGGCCGTCTGTTTTTCCTTATTCCCATGGGGCCGAAAACCTGTATTGGCACGACGGATACCCAGGTGGAAACACCGGAGGTGGCCGTAACCGACGAGGACAGGGATTTTGTGCTGAGCAACTGTAACGCCCTGCTGGACCTGGACAGGCCGCTGACTCGCGAGGATATCATCGCTGAACGGGTGGGTGTGCGACCGCTGGCGGTGAAAGGTGAGGGCGGTGTTGCCGACTGGGTGCAGCTATCGCGCAAACATGTGATCGAGGTGAATTATGGCAAGCGCCACCTGAGCATATTTGGCGGCAAGCTCACCGATTGCCTCAATGTGGGTGATGAGGTTGCGGACCACGTCGCGGAGTTGGGCGTTGACGTGCCAGAGCCGAACAATCACTGGTACGGCGAGCCGGGTGATGACCTTCGCGAGGAATTCATGTTGCAGGCCCGGCGGATGAACCTGGATGACATGACCGACCCCAGTTCATCGGAACCCCTGTCGGAGCGCTTCTGGCGCCGCTACGGGGAGTCCGCCTTCGGATTGCTGGAGCGCATCCGGGAGGATGAGAGCCAGGTTGAATTGCTGATCGAGAATGCCGAATATACCCGCGGCGAGATCGAGCTGGCGGCTCGCCGGGAAATGATCGTCAAGCTCGAGGATTTCATGCGCCGGCGTTCCAAGATCGAATTGGTGGTACGCGATAAAGACATCGTCGCGGCGCCGGGCCTGCGCGAGGCCTGCGATATCCTGTTTGGCGAGCAGGCGCAACAGCGTTTGAACGAGTATCTGGAGTACCTGCGGGCCTGATGAAGCCCGTGAACGGTACTGGTTCACACATTTTCCCTGTTCTTGAGACGCAGTAAAAACAGAGAGTGATACGCGTCACTGTTCTGTGTTTTTGTTCAGCAGGCTTCCCGGCGCTGTGCTTATATAGAGTTATCGACAGAGGTTAAGAGATACGGGGCAGGGGCCATGCAACAGCAAAAGCCGGTGATCGCAAAAACAAGCACCACGTCAGTGCCATTTATCGGTCTGGCGATTGTCTTTGCGTTGGCCTCTTTTTTTGTCGCTACATCGAAGGCCCATTCCACTGAAAATGCGGTGAAGCCGATCGGGCAGTTGACGCAGTCACACGATCATTGGGTGGCTGCAGTCCCGGCCGGCGAGGTTAGGGCCTCGTCGGGACGAGGATCACTGTAGCCGCTCAGGGGCTGGTCAGGTAAGCCAGCCAGGCGTTGATACGCATTACCACTTTACTGATGATGTGTACCGGTTTACCACGTTGCGTGTAGACAGTGGCAGTGCCGGCTGTGCCCTGTGGCAGTTCATCGGCGACTTGCTGGTCGTCAAACTTGAACCTTACCAGCCAGCGATCCGGCGGCGCGGCGCTAAGGCTGGGCAGTTGGCCGCTGGCGGTAGTTTGCGCTGAGGCGCTAACCCCGATTACATGGGTAACCTCACCACCGTAAACCTGCCCCGGCCGGTGTATAAATGTGAATTCTGCTTTGTCGCCGACCTGTATGTAGCGGATCGCGCTCTGGCTGAAACTGGCCATTAGCTGGCTGTCTTCGGTGGATACAAAGGGCAGTGTCGCGGACATACCCACCGTACCCACGAAGGTTCCAGGCCGAATCACCACGTTGACCGCGTAGCCATCCGAAGGAGCGCGGACCAGGGTTTCGGCCAGTTCCCACTCGGCATTGGACAGCTGGGCTTCCGCGCTTGCGATAGCTGCCTCAGCGGCGTCCAGTTCCGCCACCCAGCGGTCCAGGTCGACCTGGGCTGCTGCCTGCGTTTTCAACAGACCCTTGGCTCGATCAACCTGCAACTCTGCGAGCGTGCGCTGCGCCTCAAACTGGGCAATGGACGCCTTGGACTGCGCGACCTTGAATTCATACGGGGTTGGGTCGATACGAAACAGCACGTCCCCCTTTTTCATCGGCGTGTAGGCCTCAACCTCGACCTCTTGAATAAGCCCCCTCACGTTGGACACGATCGGTACGATGTAGCGGTGCAGCCGGGCGTCCTGGGACACCGGCGAAAAGCTGTACCAGGCAAAGACGATTGCACCGATCATCACGATGCCCACACCGACAAACGCCGAAATACTGCCGTTGCTTTTGGGAATAAGCTTCAGCTTATTGAACAGCAGGATATACAGCAGGCTGTAGCAGATAGTCAGAAAGGCAATCATTGGGCTGACTCCCCGGCGCGCAGTCTTTGGACTTCGGATTCCAGCGCTTCGACTCTGCTGGATAGCTCAGCGCCTGCCGTGTTGATGGGTTTGGTATAGGCCCAGACGATGGCGACAAACCAGGCGACACCCAGTGTCAGAATGCCTATCCAGCCGAGTATGTTGATGGCTTCCGCCTGTGGGTGATCTTTCTCCCGGGCGATTTTGCCCGGCATCGAACCAAGAGTGACCACGATCCAGATTGCCGCGGCGATGATCACCAGGATCACGATGAGTGCGAAAATATCCACGGTTAGTCACCTCATTGCCAGCTTCAGGGCTCAGTGTAATGGCCCGGTCCAGCGAGTGCTATCAGGAATTACGCAGTTTTGGGAGAAGTGTTCAGCGCTGCTGGCCGGTTAGTGCCAGGCGAAGTTTGGGTCGGGTTGTCGTGGGAGAAAGCCAGATGCCGGTGAAATGATCGCCAAATTCCGGGTCCTCGATCACACCCAATAGCTCGCCATTGCGGTAGAAAGTGCTGCGGTCGTCTTCGTCGATCTCGAGCGTCAGCACATCATTCTTGCTGACATCGGGCCAGAGTTCGGCCAGTTTTGCCAGCCATTGCTCCTGGCGCTCGTGTGTCAAACCCTGTGAGTCCCACTCGCTGCCGGTACGCTCAACCAGCGCCTCTGATTTGATATCCAACAGGTACTCGATCTCCAGTTGCAAGGGCCGCTGGCCCTCCCGATATTGCCCGTCGGTACTGTAGAGACGTGAATTGTAGACCGACCAGAAAAGCACGCGCAGCTCGGCTTCTCCCACCTTCTGAAGCTCTGACGGCTGGCCCCACACGCTTGTGGACAGCAGTGCGAGAAAGGCGCCGGCGGCAGTAAGTTTACGCATCGCTACTCTCCGCATTGGCGGTCTCAGTGATGTAGGCAACGGCGAAATACAGGCTTGGCAGCAAAATTGCCCACACCAGACCCATAGTGCCAAAACTTACAGGCAGGGAGTAGCCAAATTCTACCGCCCCCAGGCGTGCGCCTACACCATAGTTAAACGGCACGACGATAGCCCCAGCCAGAACAGCCAGCAGCGGTTTGTTGGCCAGGAAGGCCAGACTGCGGGTAAAGGTTGTGGCGAAAGCCAGCCACAGCCCGCACAACCACAGTGGAATCAACTCACCATTGGGGAATATGAAAATACCGCTGGCGCTGAGAAACGCATCGACGCCGACGCCGACGGCGCCCACGGCTGCCAGCTGACGCAGTTCCCTGGCCCTGTCAGGAACGAGGGCAAAGTGTAATGCAATCAGTGCGGCAGTCAGCGGCAGCAGGGACTCTCGGCCCAGAACAGCGCAAAACCACGTGGTCTGGAACCAGATGGCATTAAACCAGGTGGTTTCAGTGAGTGGTTGCGAAAGGAGTCGCTTGCCGGCCGTCATTGGCGTGCTCGTTTGTGTCATGTTGGGTTATACGAGGCCCGCCCGCGGCTGGATTAGCGCCGCTTTCAGCCTGATTGCTGCTGGTACTCGCGCTCAATCTTGGTGACCATTACCCGGTAATGGGAGTACCAGTGCTCCTTGCCGGTGGCTTGCGCTCTCAGGTGTTCGGTATCCTGCTTCCAGCGTCTTATCTGCTCTTCACTATCCCAGAGAGATACCGCAATTTCCTTTGAGCCCTCAGTCACCGCCGTGAATTCCCTACAGCCGTATTTTTCCAGGGCCAACTGCCTGAGTAGACTGGCTGTCCGAAGATAGTTTTCATCAAGCTGCTTGAGCTCGGCGGTAAAAACAACCGCGTACATGGCTTACCTCAAAATTGCGGCTCGGTGCCGTGCACGCCCAGATAATGGGAACTGAGTGCCGGGCGCTCCGGCACCTGTTCGTTAATCTCGTAGAGCCGTTCGTAGCGTGTTTCGCGAATCAGCCATCGCCCATCCACCTTTTCATAACGATCCCAATATATCGCCGTGCCATAGGTCTTGGCATTGTGATTCAGTATCCACATATGATCGGCCAGGTACCAGATCCCGGTTGCTTCGGTTTCACTGAGCATCTGGATTTCCGGTTGGTGGCCGTTGTGGTGGCCTATGGATTCCCGGTTGAAGGAAAAGCCGATATTGGCCAGGTAGTCCTGCCGACCCTCAACCTTCCACTCATAAGTGCCGCCGGTGAAATGCACTACGACATTGTCGTGAAACAGGGTTCCCAGTTCTTCCAGGTTGGCGGTGTCGATGCATCGGAAATAAGCGTGTTTCAGTTGTTTGATGGCCTCAATATCCATCAACATCTGGATGTCCTTGCGTAGCTCTTCGATACCACCGTCCGATACCTGTAGGGGTCGCCCCGCCGAGATACCGAGGTTCTCCCTGGTCAACTGCTGGCGCTCTTCACTCATAGCCCGTATCTCCACCCGTATTGCTTTCGAGAGCCAAAGTGTAGGCCGGCGGTGGCGTCGCCGAAAGGGTGGAGGGATAGATAGTTAGGCCAGGCTGGCCAAGCTGTGTTACCCGGCCCGCTCTGTCACTGTATCCGGCGAGCTACCAGGGCTACCGCTTGCCGTGGTTTTCTGAAAATCGGATGACGACTTCGCCGATGCAGAGGGTGACCACGACTCCCGCCAGCACGGCCCAGTCCACGCCGGATTCGGGGGTGTACATGAATAGCACGATCGACAGTCCCAGGATGGTGATGCATAGCCAGGCGCAGACGCGCGCGACGCCTAGCCCGCCGGGTACTGCGTAAGGTCTTGGGTGATCGGGGTCCATAACGCGCATTTTCATGAAGGTAAGCAGCATGCCCTGGTAAGGCAGCAGGAAGATAACAGCACTGAAGGCGAACAGTGCCCAGAACAGGTCCTCATTGGAGCCGGATAGAAAACCATAGAGGACCAGCACCACGGTACTGACGATACCCATCAGGACCGCTGCGCCGATTGGTGTGCCAAGATTGCGGCTTTCCAAGGCGAAGATTCGGGGTAGTTCACCCTCCATGGCGGCTTCTGCTGCGGCGCGGTTGCAGCCCAGGGCCCAGGTGACGCCATTGGAAAAAAAGGTGAAGAGTGCGCCTATCCCAAGTACCAATACGAAGGTCTGGCCAATATCGCTGCCACCGAAAAACAGGTTCAAGGTGTCGATCAGCCCCTCGACCAGGTTGATATCCCCGGCGGGTATTGCCGAAAGCACTGCGATGGTGCCAAGCAGGTAGAGCACGATGATGATAGTGCCGGAAATAAAGATGGAGCGCGGCACGTCGCGGGCGGGATCTCTCATCTCCTCACTGCCCGCACTGACTAACTCAAAGCCCAGCATGCCGTAGATTATCGCGGGTATGTACTGAATGCTGGAGCCGAAATCCGGCTTTAGCGTTTCCATGGTCAGCGGGTTCGCCATGCCGTTTTCGCCGATATACGTAAATGCCCCGATGATAATTGCCAGGAAAATAATAACCTTGAGTATTGCGCCGAGGTTTGGAACCCACTTACCGATATCCAACGTCATCACGTTAACCGCTACCGCCAGCCAGGTGAGCACCACGCCAATGCCGATCTGCGCAGTCAGTGACAGATCGGGAAAGAACATCTGCTTGAAGACCCCGGCAAACAGCAAAAATATGGCCGGCAACCAGACCGCGGTATTGACCCAGTAACACCAGGTTGCACGGGAGGCCCAGCGGCCACCATATCCATCCCGAATCCAGGCATAGATGCCGCCCTGCTCGGGGTAGGCGCAACCCATTTCAGCGCAGATCAATGCGAAAGGAACAAAGAAAAAGATACCCAGGAATATCCACCAAAAGACGCTGGGGGCGCCGACGGAGGCCGCTGCGGTCAAGGTGTCCAGCAGCAGGATGGCAGAAACAGTGAACAACACCATGTCGCGTTGTCGCAGAGTCTTGCTATGCACAATAGTGTTATTCATGTTTCTTTATATCCAAAAAAAACCCGGCGCCAAGGCCGGGCTAACTGGAATCAGGAGACGCCGTAATGCGCGGCCGTTTCATCCAGGGCAATGCCCAGCTTGTCGATCAGTATATCAATTTCAGCAGAATCGCAGACCAAGGGCGGCGCCATGATCATGGCATCACCGGTCTGGCGCACCATCAGCCCGTTGGCATTGGCGCTGTTGCGGCAATACACCGCACCCGCAGACTCCGGTGCCAGTCGTTCCCGGCTCGCCTTATCACTGACCAGCTCAACTGCCGCGAACATGCCTCTGCCCCTGACCTCGCCGACAATGGGATGGTCTTCAAACTCGCGCAATCTCGCTTGGAAATGTGGTGCTACTTTATCGGCGGCAGTTTCGATAATGTTGCCATCGCTCAGGATTTGCAACGTGGCCAGTCCGGCCGCGCAGGCCGCCGGGTGCCCGGAGTAAGTGAGTCCATGGGCGAACTCGCCGCCGCCGGCAAGTAGCACGTCAGTTATCTTGTCGCCGACCATGACACCACCCAGTGGCATGTAGCCGTTGGTGATAGCCTTGGCAAAAGTCATCAGGTCCGGCTTGATACCGTAGGTCTCGCTGCCAAACCATTTGCCCGTTCTTCCGAAACCGCAGATAACCTCGTCGGCGATAAGCAGGATGTCGCGCTCATCGCAGATGCGCTGTATTTCTGGCCAGTACGTGTCGGGAGGTATGATAACGCCGCCTGCGCCCTGCACAGGCTCTGCGATAAAGGCGGCGACCTTGTTCTCGCCCAGTTCATCGATCATTGCCTCTAGCTCACGTGCCACCTGCACGCCGAAGGTGTCCGGATCGAGGTCACCGCCCTCCTCGAACCAGTGTGGTTGATTGATATGGTGGACATAGTCCAGGCCGCGGGCCTGTTTGTGCATGGCGCTCATACCGCCCAGCGAAGCCGCGGCAATGGTGCTGCCATGGTAGGCGTTCTTACGGCTGATAATGAGTTTCTTTTCCGGCTTGCCCAGCAAATCGAAGTAGCGGTGTACGAGGCGGAGGTTAGTATCATTGGCCTCTGATCCCGAGTTGGTGAAAAACACGTGATTGAACTGTGCGGGTGTTACGTCGACCAGCGCCTTGGCGAGTTCTACGGCAGGCTGGTTTGAGCATTGGAAAAAGTTGTTGTAGTACGGTAACTCCTGCATCTGCCGATGGACTGCTTCGATAATGCCTTGTTGGCTGTAGCCGAGGTTGCAACACCACAGTCCCGACATACCGTCGAGCATCTTATGACCCTCGGAATCATAGATATAAATATGCTCGGCCTTGCTGACAATACGCCCGCCTTTCTCGGCGTACTCGTGAAAGTCGGTGAACGGGTGCAAATGGTGCGACTGGTCCAGCTGGCGCAAGGTGGCGGTATCTGCGGTCATGGTGGCTTACTCGTTGGTGTCAGGCATTTTCAGGGACGTCGTTCTACCCTCGAGACAGGCGTTACCCCGAAGTGTTATGGCAGACGATTTCCCAGCGTTGTTTAATAGTGTGGCACAGGGCACGGAATTGGGAATTACCCCTAAAGTGGTGTTTTCCCACCGTGGTGATAATCATTTTTAAACGTGGGTAACTGGGCATGGCTGAACACAGTGAACATCTGGAGAATTTCCTGAATAGCCACCCGGATATCGAGGTTTTTGAAGTGATTCTCGTCGATGTCGCTGGCGGTCTGCGCGGCAAGTGGGTGACACGGGACAAGATAGACAAGGTGATTGCCGGTGGCCTGAAGTTGCCCATCAGTTCCGTTGCTTTTGATGTCTGGGGACGTGACGCCGAGGAGTGGGTTTTTGACAGCGGCGACGGCGACGGCATGTGTGACGCTGATATTCGCACCCTGGCACCGGTACCCTGGGCGTCGCGCCCGACCGGGCAGGTTATGATCTCTCTTCGAGAACTCGATGGTAACCCCTGCGCAATCGACCCGCGCATTATTCTGCGACGCCAGATGGAACGGTTTGCCGCTTATGGTCTGACCCCGGTGGTGGCCAGCGAGATGGAGTTTTACCTGTTCCGGGACGAGCACGATAGCCTGGGTAGGCCCGTGCACACACAAACCGACAGGATCGGCGGGTCACTGGCCACCGGCCAAACGTATTGCATCGATACGATGGCTGATATGTCTGAGTTGATGCATGATATTCGGGACGCGTGCACTGCGCAGCGCCTGCCGATAGATACCTTGATAAAGGAAGGTGCGCCCTCGCAATACGAGATTAACCTGTTGCACAGTCCCGATGCTTTGATCGCTGCCGACCAGGCGCTGATGTTGCAGCGAGCGATACGTGGCGTGGCAAAAAAACATGGGCTCCTGGCGACCTTTATGGCCAAGCCCTTCGGCGAGTTATCAGGCAATGGAATGCACTTGCATTGCAGCCTGCTCGACCAGCAGGGCAACAACGCGTTTGATGACGGTACTGGAGCGGGCACTGACCTGCTGCGACATGCCATTGCCGGGTGCCTGCACAACATGAACGAGAGCATGTTGTTGTTTGCCCCGAACCTGAATTCCTATCGCCGATTCCAGCGGGGAACGCACGCGCCACTCGCGCCCAGCTGGGGTTACGAAAACCGTACGGTGGCAGTTCGAGTGCCCGCGGATGCCCATGCAGCCACGCGTATTGAACACCGTGTTCCGGGCGCCGACGCCCACCCTCATCTTGTTATCGCCGCGCTGCTTGCGGCAATGCTGGACGGTATCGAGAATAAACGCGCAGCGCCTGAACCGCTTGCAGGGAATGCTTACGAGCAGTTATCGCCCAGTCTGCCACGATACTGGCCAGACGCTATCGAAGCCTTTCGCGACAGTGCGTTTATCGGGGATAGCCTGGGGCCCGAGTTCCAGCGCGTTTATGCTTTGATCAAGCAACAGGAGCTGGACACCTTTGACCAGCAGGTAACCCCTCTGGAATATGACGCCTGCTTGTAGCGGGCGAGCATAAAAAAGGCGCCAATCCAGGCGCCTTTTTCAACGAACAGACGATTTACTCCCAGGCCAGGCCTGTACGAACACCGAAGGTACGTGGTCTTCGCGGTCCGAAGAATGCGTTAGGCTCCTTGCCACCCAGGTTGTTGACGCCGTCCCAGGTAAACTCGTCGGTGAGGTTTTCGACATAGGCTTCGACAAACCAGTTGTTGTCCGAAGCGTAGCCTATCCGCAGGTTCATCTCTTCATAGGAGTCGATGGCGGTCTCCCGCAGGTCTTCCCAGCCGCGACCACGCTCCGATTCCCAGAACATTTCAAAACTGCCGGTAATGGCGCCGCCGTCAACCGGGTAGTTGGCGTTCAACACGAAGGAACCGGAGAACTCTGGTGCCCAGAATATTCTGCTGCCCTCGCAGCCCGCGGGGTCTTCCAGGCCGCAGACAATATTACTGTCATTTTCGCCATCACCATCGGAGTCAAAGCCATCCAGCTCATTGGCCTCGCTGTCGAGGTAGCTGAGGGTCAGGTAAGCGGTAAGGTAATCGCCGATACCCGCGGTCAGTGAACCCTCTACTCCCCAGGCCTCTATCTCACCGGCATTCTCAATCAGTGTGGCTCCGGAGCCGGTGCCGACAGTCACCTGGAAGTCGGTGTAGTCGTAATAGAACGCGGTGATGTCAAAATTGGCATTACCATCCATGAAGGAGTCTTTGTAGCCAATCTCAAACGAGTCCACTTCTTCCGGATCAACCGTGTCCGGCAGGAAGCCATCGGCCTGGGTCAGATCGGTGTTGCCAATGGCAATTTCTCCGTCGGCATTGTTGGCCAGCGAGAAAGTACCGAAGCCACCTGACTTGAAGCCGGCGGTGTAGCTGGCAAAGACCATGGCGGTATCAGTCGGTGTCCATTTCAGGATAACGCGCGGCGTCCAGTCGTCCCAGGAGTCTTTATTTTTGATAGCGCCGTCAGTTGAATAACCAAAAGCCCAGTAGGGTCCCAGCTCACTCTCTGGCGTCGGTACGTTGGTGCTGAACTCTTTCTCGTCGTCGGTGTAGCGAACGCCCGCTTCGACTTCCCAGTCTTCATTCAGTGCGTAGGCGAGATTGACATAAGCCCCCCAGCCTTCGTACTTGCCCTGGATGTTGGCAGTCTCTTCCAGCAGGCCGTTGGCGCTCGGTGTGAACTCGTACTCGTAGTAGTTGTAGAGGTCCTCACAGCCGGAGAAAGTCATGCCGTAGTTGTAGTAGTAGCCGTAGTACTGGCAGAACACGTCTTCCTCACCGGCGAAACGGTAGTCGGCTTCAATGTCTTCCTCGTAGTAGGAGATACCTGCG
Organism: uncultured Alteromonadaceae bacterium; assembly: GCA_964590005.1. Lineage (GTDB taxonomy): Bacteria > Pseudomonadota > Gammaproteobacteria > Pseudomonadales > Halieaceae > CALJFL01. Next base: position 20,046 of record CAZPVJ010000136.1, read on the forward strand.
TACCAGCTGAAGTCGTCCTCGGCGTTGGATGTCAGCCTGAGTTCCTGCTGGAAATAGTCACCGGTCTGGTCCTGGCGATAGGTTTCGAGGTTACGGGGCGTGCCGTCGTAGTCCTCGTTGTAGAAGTAATCGTGATCCTTGTAGCCGGTATTGGAGGTCAGGGTGGCGAAGCCAAGGTCGTAATCGATCCGCAGTCCCAGGGTCAGAATGTCGGCGTCGTCGTTATCACCACCGGAGCGGTCCACGTCGACATCCTCGTCGCTACCGCGCACGTCGATGGGGCCAAGAGCCGCCTCCAGTGTTTCCCAGACATCGCCCTCGGTTACCGCACGGTAAACGGAGCCGGACTGCTCACGCTCCTCGTACTCAACCATGGTGTAAATGCCGAGTTTCTCGGTTTCGTAGGTGGTGGACCAGCGCAGCGCCCAGTTCTCGTGCTCGATCAGGTCGCTGGACGGGAACTTGTTGCTGACGAAGCCATCTTCCTGCGTATACAGTCCGGCCAGTCGCATGGCGAAGTTGTCACCCATCGGGATATTGATGGCACCGTCGATGGCCGCGCGGTCGCGCTCAGCGAGGTCGAGGTTGACGAAACCGTCATTGCTGTCGATCTCCGCGCGGCGTGTGTGGACGCTGAAGGCACCACCGATGGAGTTACGGCCGAACAGGAATCCCTGGGGCCCGCGCAATACTTCCGCCCGCTCCAGATCGTAGAGGCTGGTTACCGCCGAGCCATTGCGACCCTCGTACAGGTCGTTCTTGAAAAAGGCCGATGATGGGTCAAGACCGAGGCCGAAATCCTGGGTCCTGATGCCACGCACGCTGATAGCGTCAATAAAGCTGTCCTGGCTGTTGCCGGTAACGCCGGGCGTAAAGGTCACCAGGTCCTTGACGTCACTGAGGTTTGCCTGGTCGATAAAGTCACCAGAGAGCGCAGTAATCGCCAGCGGCACATCCTGTACCGATTCGCTGCGTTTGGTCGCTGTGACGATCACTTCTTCGAGGGTCAGCGCCCAGGCGGGAACCGCCAGGCTGCAGGCCATGATCGACGCGATTACCGCGTTGGAAATCGCCTTCTTACGAATAGT
>CAZPVJ010000137.1:0-4916 GCA_964590005.1 uncultured Alteromonadaceae bacterium
CCGGTTACCCAACTTTATTAGGAGAAGACTATGCCTCGCGTAAAACGTGGTGTGGTGGCACATCGCCGTCACAAGAAAGTTCTGAAACAGGCCAAGGGTTACTACGGTGCCCGCAGCCGTATTTTTCGAGTTGCCAAGCAAGCCGTTACCAAGGCTGGCCAGTATGCATACCGTGATCGCCGTCAGCGCAAGCGTCAGTTCCGCGCCCTTTGGATCACGCGCATCAACGCCCAGTCGCGTGCCAATGGTTTGAGCTACAGCCGCCTGATCAATGGTTTGAAGAAAGCCGAGATCGGTCTGGATCGTCGTGTCCTCGCGGACCTGGCGGTACATGACAAGGAGGCTTTTGCAGCGATCGTGGAGCAAGCGAAGGCGGCACTTGCCGCTTAAGCCCACCCTGACCGCGTAAGCGGTTCGCTGGCTACATGAAAGAACAAGAAGGGAAAGGGCCTCGCTCTTTCCCTTCTTTTATTTTGGATTAACGAGTAATCGATAATGGAAAATCTCGAACCGCTTGCCAACGAGGCAAAGGCCGCGATTGAAGCTGCAGAGGACGGTGCGACGCTGGAGCAGCTGCGCGTGGATTACCTCGGCAAGAAAGGCCAGATAACCGCCTTGCTTAAAGGTCTCGGCAAGCTCTCTGCCGAGGACCGTCCCGCTGCGGGTGCTCGCATCAATGTGGTCAAGCAGGAGTTACAGGACCTTATTGGTGCGCGTAAGTCCTCCCTGGAAAATGCTGCCATCGAGGCGCGGCTCGCTGCGGAGACTATCGATGTAAGCCTCCCCGGTCGTGGTCAGAGTACCGGCGGCATTCATCCTGTCACGCGCACCATTGAGCGGATGGAGGATTTCTTTGCGGCGATAGGCTTTGACGTCGTGGAAGGCCCGGAAATCGAGGACGACTACCATAATTTCGAGGCGCTCAATATTCCGGCGCACCACCCGGCCAGGGCCATGCACGACACTTTTTATGTCGATGAGACCACTGTCCTGCGGACACACACCTCACCGGTCCAGGTCAGGGTTATGGAGAGCCAGAAACCGCCTCTGCGCATTATCTGTCCCGGTCGGGTTTATCGCTGTGATTCCGATCTGACTCACACTCCGATGTTCCACCAGGTCGAGGGATTGCTGATTGATGAGAGCTCCAGCTTTGCCGACCTCAAGGGCGTGGTAGAGGAATTCTTGCGGGTGTTCTTTGAGAAGGAGCTCGCTGTCCGCTTCAGGCCTTCCTATTTTCCTTTCACCGAGCCCTCGGCAGAAGTCGATATCCAGTGTGTTGGCTGCGGCGGCGAAGGCTGTCGAATCTGTAGCCATACCGGCTGGCTGGAAGTGATGGGTTGTGGAATGGTACACCCGACAGTGCTGCATAACTGCAATATTGATAGCGAAACCTATTCCGGCTTCGCGTTTGGCATGGGGGTCGAGCGACTGGCCATGCTGCGTTATGGCGTCAGTGACCTGCGCCTGTTTTTCGATAATGACCTGCGTTTCCTTGAGCAGTTCTAAGGGAGTCTTGGACAGTGAATATCAGTGAAAAATGGCTGCGTGAGTGGGTTGACCCGCAGTTGACGACCGAAGAGCTGGCTCACCAGATCACCATGGCGGGGCTGGAGGTCGACGCGATTGATCCCGTGGCTGGCGAGTTCAGCGGCGTGGTTGTAGCCGAGATTACCGCTGCAGAGCAGCACCCCGATGCCGACAAATTACGCGTGTGCCAGGTGAGTACGGGCGAAGCGTCTGTGCAGATCGTCTGTGGAGCGCCCAATGCGCGGGTCGGGCTGAAAGCACCTCTCGCGCAGGTTGGAGCCATGCTTCCTGGCGACTTCAAGATTAAAAAAGCCAAGCTCCGTGGTGTCGAGTCGCAGGGAATGCTGTGTGCAGAGCAGGAACTGGGCTTGTCCGACGCCTCTGACGGCCTTATGGAGTTGTCCCCAGACGCCCCTGTTGGCACTGACATTCGTGATTATCTGCAGCTGGACGACCGCGTAATAGAAATAGGCCTGACGCCAAATCGGGCCGATTGTCTGGGTGTCGCTGGCATAGCGCGCGAGGTGGGCTTACTCAACAATCTGCCGGTAACGCCATTGAGCTATAAGCAGGTGGAGCAGTCGGTTGATACCTCGTTCCCGGTAAAGCTGGAGGATGGTGACCGCTGTCCACGCTACACAGGCAGGGTTATTCGCAATGTTGATGTATCACGCGCTAGCCCACTGTGGTTGCAGGAGAAGCTGCGTCGTTGCGGCATACGCTCCATCGATGCAGTGGTCGATATTACCAACTACCTGTTGCTCGAACTGGGGCAACCCATGCACGCCTTTGATTTCGATACCCTGGTAGGTGGCATTTCCGTGCGCACCGCGCGCAGCGGCGAGTCTCTGGAATTGCTGGACGGCCAGACCCTTGAACCGCGCGAGGATACGCTGGTTATCGCCGACGATAGCGGCCCGGTAGCATTGGCCGGCATTATGGGCGGACAGCCAACAGCGGTCAGCGAGAAAACGCGTAATATCTTTCTGGAGTCAGCGTTCTTTTCACCTGAGTTGCTGGCGGGGAAGGCGCGCTCTTACGGTTTGCACACAGATTCCTCGCATCGATTTGAGCGAGGCGTGGACTTCAATGGCCAGGTCGAGGCGCTGGAGCGCGCCAGCCAGTTGCTGCTGGATATTGTCGGCGGCGAAGCAGGCCCTGTTATTGAAGCGGTTTCCGAGGAACACTTGCCCGTGCTGGCTGACGTTACGCTGCGTGCGTCACAGATCAAGCGCATTCTCGGCTTTGAATTGCCGGCCGACGAAGTGGAGCGCATTCTCTCCGGGCTGGGTCTGGGGGTGACGGCTATAGACGGTGGTTGGACCTGCTCGGTTCCCAGTTGGCGCTTCGACATAGCGATTGAAGCCGATCTACTGGAAGAGCTGGCACGCATCTATGGTTATAACAACCTGCCCGTTAGCCACATCCGGGCAGACCTTGTGATGCCGGCGCGGCCCGAGGGCATTCACTCTACCCGGGACTTGCGGCGACACCTCAGTGGCAGGGGCTACCGCGAGGCGATTACCTACAGCTTTGTAGATCCTCGCCAGCAACAGCTTTTCGACCCCGATCTGAAGCCAGTGGAATTGGCCAACCCCATTTCGACTGATATGGCCGTGATGCGCACCAGCCTGCTCCCTGGCCTGGTGACATCGGTATTGAGAAACACCAACCGGCAGCAACCCAGGGTGCGCTTGTTTGAGACCGGGTTGCGTTTCGTGCCTGCCGAGGATGGTTTGCAGCAGGTGCCGACCCTGGCCATGGTCGTGACTGGCGAGCGCCTGGCTGAGACCTGGTCCAGCACCGCCGAGCCTGTCGATTTTTTTGATCTCAAGGGTGACCTCGAGAGCCTGCTTGCCCTCAGTCGTCAGCCTGAGGCCTTCGGTTTTGAGGTCAGTGAGCGCGCCGCCATGCACCCGGGACAGACAGCGCGCGTAACCTATAAGGGGCAGCCGGTTGGCTTTGTCGGCGCCTTGCACCCCGCTGTGCTGGCGGAACTGGGACTGAGTGCACCGCTTTTCGTCCTGGAGATCGATCTTGAGCCAGTGCTGGCGGCTAAACTGCCGGAATTTGAAGAACTGTCCAAGTTTCCAGAAGTTCGCCGCGATTTAGCCGTAGTTGTCGACAAATCGGTAGCATCAGCCGAGCTGATGTCAAATGTTCGTGCTGTAGCTGGGACTTACCTCACAGATTTAAGGTTGTTTGATGTCTATGAGGGCAAAGGCATTGATCCTAAACGAAAAAGCCTTGCTCTGGGTTTGACATTCCGTGATCAATCGCGCACTCTTAGCGACGACGTAGTCAATGATGCAGTGGATCAAGTCATTGATTCATTGGAAAAAAATTATAAAGCCGAGCTAAGGAACTAGGTTACAGGAACATGACCGCCCTGACGAAATCCGAGATGGCTGAACGCCTGTTTGAGGAGCTTGGGCTCAACAAACGCGAAGCCAAAGAGATTGTCGAGCTGTTCTTCGAAGAGATTCGAGCCAGCCTCGAGGGTAACGAGCAGGTCAAGTTGTCGGGATTTGGCAACTTCGACTTGCGCGACAAGAGTCAGCGTCCTGGGCGCAACCCGAAGACAGGTGAGGAAATACCTATTTCCGCTCGTCGGGTCGTGACTTTCCGCCCTGGTCAGAAGCTCAAGGCGCGAGTAGAAGAATATGTTGGAACCGAGCCACAACAATGAGTTGCCTGCTATTCCGGGCAAGCGTTACTTCACGATTGGTGAGGTAAGCGAGCTCTGTGCCGTTAAGCCCCACGTGCTGCGGTACTGGGAGCAAGAATTTCCGCAACTCAAGCCGGTCAAGCGCCGTGGTAATCGCCGCTATTACCAGCGAGAAGACGTCCTGACTATTCGCCAGATTCGCTCACTGCTCTACGATCAGGGCTATACCATCGGTGGCGCCAGGCAGCGCATGACCGACGAAGATGACACTTCCACCGCCGTAGAGGCACAGGCTGTGATCCAGGAAACCATCAAGGACCTGGAAGATGTGCTTGAGGTGCTCGCTCCCGCCAAATAGCCTTTGTATAGGCAGAGGTATTGAGTATAATGCCGCCCTCGCTGATTCAGCGATCTCGGGGCGTAGCGCAGCCTGGTAGCGCACCACACTGGGAGTGTGGTGGTCGCAGGTTCAAATCCTGCCGTCCCGACCAAATTTAGTAAAAGGCATCCAGTGAGGTGCCTTTTTTGTATATGGGCACCTGAACCTGCGACCTGGTCGCATGCGGAAGGCCGCCCCGATCAAATCCTGCCGTCCCGACCAAATTTAGTAAAAGGCATCCAGTGAGGTGCCTTTTTTGTATATGGGCACCTGAACCTGCGACCTGGTCGCATGCGGTGGGCCGCCCCGTTCAAATCCTGCCGTCTCTAAGTCGACTTT
>CAZPVJ010000138.1:0-11995 GCA_964590005.1 uncultured Alteromonadaceae bacterium
CCCCTATCCGACACCATCAGTAAAGATCTCAAAAAGCGCGGCTTCACCTTCGTGGGTTCAACCATCATCTACGCCCATATGCAGGCGACCGGCATGGTCAATGACCACACTACCGCCTGTTTCCGTCATCAGGAGTGCGCCGCGCTCGCCTGAGTCCAGCTTCCTGCTAAACTGACGCTCCTCCAGGGAGCATCCACTCTTGTCCAACTCTGTTCCAGCACCGCGCGAATCTCACAGCCGCAGAGTCTGGGAACTTGCATGGCCGAGCATCATCTCCAACCTGCTGTTTACCACGGTCGGTTTCATGCATATCAAGATCGTGGCCGAACTGGGCACCTCGTCAGTCGCTGCGGTCACTACCGGGCACCGGGTGTTCTTCCTCATTCAGGCGGTTTTAATGGGTGTATCGGTTGCCGCCACAGCCATGATCTCTCGGGCCTGGGGTGCCAAAGACGTGCGCCAGGCGGAAAGGGATACCTGGACGGCACTGATAGTCGCCATTGCCCTGGCCACCGTGCTGGCATTACCCGCCATCTTTATTCCTCACGCGGTCGCCGGGCTCTTTGGCCTCGACCAGGAGACTACAGACGCAGCGGCCAGCTTTATCTTCTGGCTGGGAATCTTCAACGTCGGTACTGCCATCAACATGATGCTGCAAACGGCGCTTCGAGCGACTGGCGATGTAATGACGCCACTGTGGTTCCTGCTATGCAGTTCGATATTGAATATCACCTTCGGTATCAGCCTGGCCTATGGCCTGGGCCCACTGCCGGCACTGGGTGTTGCCGGGGTAGCCCTGGGAGGTAGCAGTGCGGCCACACTGGTGACCGTGGTCTTTACCGTGCTCTGGTGGCGTGGAAGATTCAACTTAAAGCCAATCAAACGATTGACCGTGGATTGGCCAGCCACCCGGCGCCTTGCGGTCATTGGCGCCCCATCTGTCATCGAGCAGGGTGTCGTACAACTCGCTTTCCTGCTCTTTTTTGGCATTGTCGCCCAGTACGGCACCGAGCCCTACGCCGCCTACGGAATTGGTATCAGCCTGGTTTCATTTCCTATCGTGGTCGGGTTCGGCTTTGGCATTGCCGCTGCAACCCTGGTGGGCCAGCAACTGGGCGCCGGCAGGCCAGAGGCCGCTGTTGCCGTGGGCTGGCGGTCACTGCGCATGGCGGTTACAGCGATGACACTACTGTCGATCCTGTTGGCGTGGTATGCCCGTGATGTTGCGAGCTTCATGATCGACGACCCCGAGGTTGTTGAATACACAGTGATCTTTATCTACATGATTGCAGCCGCCCAACCGATGATGGCCTGTGAGGTAGCGCTGGCGGGGTCGCTGCGCGGGGCCGGTGACACGCGTTTCCCACTAATCGCCACGTTCTGCGGCCTGCTGCTGGGCCGTCTGCTACCCGCGTGGCTATTTGCCAGCCTGAACCCCTCGGTCTACTGGATTTTCGCGGTAATGCTCTTCGATTACAGCATCAAAGCGGTTCTGCTCATCCACCGTTATCGCTCCAGAAAGTGGCTGGCGATACGCGTTCATGCGACAAATGACCACGATTAAGGCAAAAGCGTAGACAGCGACAAAAAAAATACTTAAAGTTGGAAACTTAGAATAGTTAGTAGGTACCGAGTCTTTCGGCCCCATTTTGAGTTCCAGCGAAACTACAGTGAGTGGCCAACCCGCCTCCCCCTTCAACCGAACTGCACAGCACGATGCCAAGCGCACCGCGATACTGTCGCAGGCGGCAATGCTATTCAATTCGAAGGGCTCCCGGGCAACCACCTTGCGCGATATTGCCGAGAGCCTGGGACTGACCAAGACCAGCCTGTACTACTACGTAAAGACCAAGGAAGAGCTGATTTACCAGTGCTACATGGCGGCCCTGGAGCATCATCACAGCACGCTGGACAGGATAGAAGAGCAACACAGCGACCCCCTGGCCCGAGCGTCTGCTTTCTTCCTGCAGCATTTCGATAACTGGGCACTGGCGCGCGAAGGCCAGGGCCTGCACGTAGCAGCACTGCTGGAAATCGCTTCCCTGAAAGGTGATCACCGCAAGGAAGTCGAGGCGCAGTACATCGCCATGTTCAAGCGTTTGCGCCAGTACCTGCGCGACGGTATTGAGCAGGGTAAATTGCGGCAGTGCGACGCCACTTCGGCCACGCGCGCAATCCTGGGCTCGGTCGAGTGGATTTTCTACTGGCTTCACAACATTCCAACCGAGGAAGTGGCAAATATCGCCCAGCAGGCGCTGGACATACTGGCCAATGGCCTCTATCCGGGCCCAGGCGAGTTCCAACGCGCTTCCGTAAAACTTGAAGCCAGTGGCTCCAACCAGATCCGGGGCTTCGACAGGGAGGAACAGAACCGTCTCAAGCAGGAAGCCTTCTACAAGACGGGCACCTGGTTCTTTAACAAGAAAGGGTTTAACGGCGCCTCGCTGGATGAAATTGCGGAACACCTGAAAGTATCCAAGGGTGCGTTCTACTACCACATCAAGAACAAGGAAGACCTGCTGTTCAACTGTTATCGCTACTCCCTCGATATCGTCGAGGATATTCACAAGCGATCAGCGGTTACCGAGGTCAATGGTCTGCAGAAGGTCGAGCTGTCCTGTCGCCAGGTTTTCCACGCCCAGAATTCGGAACAAGGACCGCTGGTTCGGTACAACACGATTACGGCCTTGCCACCGCCGCTTCGACGCAAAGTCCTGCAACGTACCAACGCCAACAACAGTATTTTTGAAAGCTTTATCAAGGCCGGCATCGAAGATGGCAGCGTACGGCAGGTTAACACCATGGTTGCCCAGAACCTGATTGCCGGCGCGATCAATGCCTCGATGGACATCAACCTGTGGCGACGGGTCGACGACCTTGATGATGCAGCCACCGACTACTTCGACATCTTTTTCAACGGCTTGCTCCCTCGCGACTAACACTCGTCCGGGTCCAGCCATAGCCGCATTACAACAGGAACATCCCCTTGAGCAGCAAACTGGAAACCTTGATCAATTACCTGCAGGTCGAACGGATCGACAAGTACCTGTTTATCGGCAACAGCCCCAAGCGTCCCAAGCGCGTATTCGGTGGACAAGTGCTATCGCAGTCACTGAATGCCGCAATCCGCAGCGTCGATGGCGACCGCATTGCGCACTCCATGCACGCGTATTTTTTGCGCGGAGGCGACCCCAGCAAGCAGATCGTTTACGAGGTTGACCCCATCCGCGATGGCAAGAGTTTCGCCACGCGCCGCGTAGTCGCCAAGCAGGATGGCAAGGCTATCTACAATACCTCGGTGTCTTTCCAGCTTGAGGAAGAGGGTCTGGAGCACCAGATGGGTATGCCCGATGTGCCGCAACCCGAGGAACTGGAAACGGACTGGGAGCACTGGGAGAGAACCAACCAGCACAAGCAGGGCGAGCAGGAACCACCCCGGTTGTCTGCCATTGAGCGCCGCATCATCGACCGACGGGACAATGACAATCCCGTGCCCGATGAGCCAATACAGCATATGTGGTTCCGGGTGACCGAAGCGCTCCCCGACGACCGCACGCTGCACCAGACCTTACTGGCCTTTATCTCGGATTTTTCGCTGCTTGGCGCAGCGCTCAGACCCCACCCCTACACGGGCGCCAGCCCGGGTATCCAGTTGGCCAGCCTGGATCACGCACTCTGGTTCCACCGGCCTTTTCGGGTCGATGAATACCTGCTGTATTCGATGGACAGCCCCAACGCCTTCGGTTGCCGCGGCTTTAGCCGGGGCAGCTTCTACAACCGGGAAGGGCAGCTCGTTGCCTCTACCGCGCAGGAATCACTGCAGCGCCTGCGCGACGAGTGAGCTAGCGATACGTCACCAGGTTTTCCCCGGCCTGCTGGCCCAGATACTGAAGGAAAGACCGGTCGTTAAAGTAGGAGAGCGAGACCTTCTCGCCGCTGTAGAAGAGCTGGGTCACTGAGCAATTGAATATCGGCTCGTAGAACTTATAGGCGTGCTCACCACCCAGGCCCAATACCGCGGTTACCAGCGTAGCGATGGTGCCACCGGAGGTGAATATACCCACGGTCTTACCACCGCCCTCTTTGCTCATCACCTCTTGCAGTGCGTCGCGGGCACCGTCTGAATACTCCGCCCAACTCTGTATGCGGGGCTCATCGCATTCGGGTGAAACCCAGTAATTGAACACGGCATCTATCACTTTCTGGTAGTCCTTGCTCGAGCTCAAGCCCCGCTGGACCAATTCACCAAGCGCTGGGTTGGTCCCAATGAGCTGCGGGACCAGGTGCTCCACCTGCTCGTCGTTGCGAATCTCGTTAAAGCGGGGATCAATGGTATGGCTGACCGTCGCCGGCTGGCTGGCCAGAACCAGTTCGGCCGTGCGCTGCTGACGTTTCAGGTCGCCACTGTATGCGGCGTCCAATGTAATACCGTGGTCTCGCAGGTAATAGCCCACATGCTCCGCTTGTCGCTCACCCAGCTCGGACAGCTTGTCGTAGTCGTCCGAGCCAAATGATGCCTGGCCGTGGCGTATAAGGTAAATCGTTGCCATCAGGCAGTCTCCGCAATAGGTATAGCTTGGCGATTAAAACGCAATTTGTGTGGGTAGGGAAAGACATCACAACTACAGCCACTTCCCAATTGCAGTCGCACACCCTGCCAGAAGCTATCGTCGTTGATAGCGCGGCTCACTTCGTCAGAAGCCACTCGTGCACGCAAAGCACTTCTGCTTTGCCACGATCGGCACCTCCGTGGACATCGGGTCTTTATATCGTGGGGTTACCGAAGCTGCGGCGCAATTTGCGCATGCCACCTAACCAGCGGTCGTAATCCGCGGTTTTGCGCTCGCGGTACTGGGCAACCTCGGGGTGTGGCAGCAACAGGAATTTTTCTTCAGCCAGTCCCTGCACTACCGTTTCGGCGACGTCATCCGGGGTTATCACCCCATCAACTCCGGCGGTACCGCCATCGTCAATCGACGCAATCATGCGAGTGGACACCGCTTGCGGGCACAAACACGACACCTTGATCCCGTCGTCTCCGTGGGTGATGGCCAGAGCCTCAGCGAAGCCGATAGCAGCATGCTTGGTTGTTGAATAGGCGGCATCGCCAACCTGGTTGAGCAGGCCGGCGGCGGATGCCGTGTTGAGGAAGTAGCCCTCTCCACGGGCAATCATTCCCGGTAGACAGGCGCGGGCGGCGTAAACATGGGACATCACATGAATATCCCACATTGCCTGCCAGGTATCGTTGGAGGCCGAGGTAGCGTACCAGGGCTCACCATCACCGGCGATAATGCCGGCATTGCTGCAGAAGAGATCAATCCGGCCATAGCGCGACTCGACCTCTGCCACCATGGCTTTTATCTGTTCCTCATCGCGCACGTCCACGCCAAAGGCGTCGCCATCAATCGTCGCAGCAAAGGTTTCGGCGTTGGCCTTTTCCAGGTCCACCACCACCACCTTCTGGGCTCCCTCGCGATGAAATCGCTCGCAGAGCCCTTTGCCAATCCCGTTGGCACCGCCGGTGACAACGACGATTTTGCCGGCTATTTCCATCAGAGCATTTCCTGGGCAAACAGCTCCAGCACTTCGGCATCGTGAACGCCCAGCAGCATAGTGCCTACTTCGCCCCGCTTGCCCGCTTCTTTCCAGGGTGCCAGACGCTCCTTGATGCGGTCCTTGGGACCCACCAGCGCGACAGAGTCGAGCAATTCATTGGGGACCAGTGCCTCGGCTTCCTGCTTCTTGCCTGACAGGTAGAGATCCTGGATCTTGCTGGCCGCTTCGCCAAAGCCCATACGGGTCGCATAGTCGTGGTAGAAGTTCTTACCCTTCGCACCCATGCCACCGATATACAGCGCAAGCCAGGGTCGCAGCGAATCAAACGCCGCATCCAGGTCGTCATTCATGGCAACCGACACAAACGGCGCCACGTCAAAGTCAGCCAGGCTCTTACCGTTACCCGCCTTGTCGAAACCCGCCTGCAGGTAGTCGCCAATAACGTCGTACTTTTGCGGATCCATCCATACCGGAAACACGCCATCGGCGACTTCGCCAGCGCAGCGCAGGCCAGCCGGTGTGATAGAGGCGGTGTAAATGGGAATGTCGGGATTACCCTCGAGGATGGACTTCAGGGGTTTGCCGAGGCCGGTAGTGCCCTCGCCCTTGTTAGGCATCTGGTACATAGTGCCATCGAACTCGACCGGCCCTTCACGCCCAAAAATCTTGCGCATGATCTGGATGTATTCCTTGGTGCGGGTTACCGGCTTGCCATAGGGTACACCGTGCCAGCCCTCGACAACCTGCGGCCCGGAGGCGCCCAGGCCAACGATAAAGCGCCCACCAGACAATTGGTCCAGCGACATCGCTGTCATTGCGCACATAGCGGGCGAACGCGCCGGCATTTGCATGATCGCAGTACCAACCCGCATTTTCTCCGTTTGTGACAACACCCAGGTAGCGGAAGTAACGGCGTCGTTGCCATAGGCTTCTGCAGTCCATACCGAGTCATAACCCATCGATTCGGCCTGCTTGATCAGGTCGATGGGGATGTGAATGTGCTTGCCGGAGTATCCCAGCAGGAACCCGAGTTTCATACGCGCTCTCCCGATGCGGTGGCCAGTTGTGGCCGGTTGGCAGTGTCGTCTTCATCCGACGTATCAGAGTAAGACAAGGCGTTGAATTGTGCCTGATGATAGTCGCCATTACCAAAGGTTGCGTTGATCATCATGAGGCGCTTGGCATAGTGGCCAATATCCAGCTCGTCGGTCAGTCCCATACCACCGTGAAGCTGAATAGCCTCGCTGTAGATATGGGTTCCGGCGCGATCAATCATGACTTTCAGCGCGTGCACACTGCGCTCAGCATCATCGGACCCTTCCGCCTGCGCGCATACCGCCCTGTACAGCAGCGACTTGGCCTGCTCGTAAGACATGAAGGTATCTACCATGCGGTGCTGCAGCGCCTGGAAAGTGCCAATTGCCACCCCAAACTGCTCGCGGGTCTTTGTGTACTCCAATGTCTTGGCATTGAGTTGACCCATAATGCCAATGGCCTCGGCACCCAGGGCAACCGTTACTTCCTGCACCACTGTGCTCATCAGCGCAAGCCCCTTGTCCAACTCGCCAACGAGGCTGTCGGCGGCCAGCGCCACGTTGTCAAAGGTAAGGTTGGCAACCAGTTGGCCGTCCATCATGCGGTAGCTGGTTCGGCTTACCCCGTCTGCATCCAGCGCAACCAGGAACAGGCTCACGCCATGCTCGTCATACTGACCACCGGAGGTGCGCGCCGACACGACGGCGCTATCAGCGTTGGCGCCATTGAGCACAACAACCTTCTCGCCGCTGAGGGTAAAACCGTCTGCCGTCTGGGTGGCAGTGGTTTTCACGTCGGCCAATTCAAAGCGACTCTGTCGCTCTACATAGGCGAAGGCGCCCAACAGGCTCCCGTCGATGATCCGGGGGATACAGTCGTGCTGCTGGCTTTCACTGCCACCTTTTTGCAGCAGACCACCAAACATCAGGACAGTCGCCAGGTAAGGCTCTACAACCAGTCCCTTGCCCAGCTCTTCCATCATAACCATCACGTCGACAGCATCGCCGCCGAACCCACCGTGCTCCTCGGCAAAGGGCACAGATAACCAGCCCAACTCGGCAAATGTCTGCCAGAAGTCACGGTTTATACCGGTTTCCGACTCGGCGATCGCACGCCGGGTATCAAAGTCGTAGTCGTCCTGGACAAAGCGGGCGACACTGTCCCGCAACATGACCTGCTCTTCTGAAAAATCGAAATTCATAACGCTGTTCTCCCTTATCTCTTTACAGGCCAAGTACAGCTTTGGCGATAATGTTCTTCTGGATTTCGTTAGAGCCGCCGTACACGGTAGCCGCACGTCCGTACATAAAGGAGTTGCGCGCTTCGTTACCAAATTCGTGGCCAAGCTCCTCGGCACTCAAATCATTGGGCAGCACGCCCTGGTAGTACGCCGCAACTTCCATATACAGGTTCTGTACGGCTTGCTGCATCTCGGTGCCCTTGATCTTGAGCAATGAGGATTCAGCACCCGGGGCGCCGCCGGAGGCTACCGCCGCCAACACACGCAGTTCAGTGTACTCAAGTGCCATCAATTCGATTTCGATATCCGACAGGCGTTTCTGGAACAGCGGATCGTTCAACAGGGCCTTGCCGCCGTTGACTTCCCTGGCAGCAACCTCCTTCAACTGTCGCAGGCTACGGTAGGTATCCGGCACCCCGGCGATACCCGTGCGCTCGTGCGCCAATAGCGCTTTGGCATAGGTCCAGCCCTTGTTCTCTTCACCGATGCGATTGGCCACCGGCACCCGCACATTATTGAACTCGACCTCGTTGAGGCTGTGGTGATTATCAATCGAGATAATGGGGTTAACCTTGATTCCCTCGGATTTCATATCGATCAGCAGGAAGGTAATTCCCTCCTGCTTCTTGCCTTCGCTACTGGTACGCACGAGGCAGAAAATCCAGTCGGCCTTCTGGGCATACGTCGTCCAGATCTTGGCGCCATTGACGATGTAATCGTCGCCGTCACGCTCGGCCTTGGTTTTGAGTGAGGCCAGATCGGAACCTGATCCCGGCTCGGAGTAACCCTGACACCACCAATCATCGCTCGCCAGAATACGGGGCAGGAAACGCTCTTTCTGTTCGTCATTACCAAAGGCGTAGATAACCGGTCCCACCATCGTGAGGCCAAAGGGCACCACGTCAGGTATACCCGCGGCAGCACGCTCGGTTTCGTAAATGAACTTCTGGGTGCTGTTCCACCCGGTCCCACCGTACTCAACCGGCCAGCTGGGGGCGATCCAGCCCTTGGCATGAAGCCGCTTCTGCCAGTCTACCCTGGCCTCTTTGTAGTTCTCGGGGTTTTTCAGGCGTCCCTGCAATTCTTCGTCGAACTGCTCGGCAAAAAAGGCGCGAACCTCGTCGCGGAAGGCCAGATCTTCGGGGGCGAAAGTTGTATCCATCTCGGTACCTCTCGTTGGGGTCTGGAGCAGCGGGTGGCAGCTCGGCGAGCGCCTGACCCCACTGATTTGACTTTTGAGTATGTTTTTGGAAATCCGGGCATGTACCTTAGCGATTCCTGCTGCTCAACACAAGCTCTGGCCAAGACAGATATATCGACAAAAGGTGACAATTTGGTGACCGCCAGGGCGGCTCTAACACCGCTGGAGGCCCCGAGGTACGGGCAAAAGGGCCCTGTGGCAGGGACAGCCGGCCTAGTACAGCATGCTGTAGAGTTTGCGCTGGTACTCGGCGGCTAGCGGGTCGCCTTTACCGAGGCTGGCAATCGTGTCCAAAAACACTTTTTTGGTACCGCCATCAGCATGGTCGAGATCCTGTTGCAGAATCGTAATCAGGTTTTCGAGTGCGTCCTTGAAACGGCCGGCATTGGTGTATTGGACAGCGAGGCTGGCACGAACCTCATGATCGCCCGGATTCTCGGCCAGTTTTTGCTCCAGAGCGTCGATTTCCGGGGACTTCGCGGCCTCACGCTTCAGCTCGATCTGGGCCACCAGCTGCTCGTAGGCCGCGTCCTGGTCGGCCAGCATGACCGTATCCAGCACGGTCTGGGCTTCATCCAGCCTCATGGCTTCGATGAGGCAATGGGCGTAGGCGATGGAAATCTGGTGCTGCCGGCCCGATTCTTCCCAGGCCTGTCGCAGCGGTGTCAGCGCGGCTGCAAAATCGCCCTTCTCCATGGCTTCATTGGCCAATTGCAACAAGCCGTCCCAGGGTGCTGGCAGGTACTTCTCCAGCATCTGGCGAACCGCGGTTTCGGGCTGGGCACCGGCAAAACCATCGACGGGCTGTCCATCCTTGATCACCATAACGGTAGGCAGGCTGCGCACCCCGAATTGCTGGGCAATGTTCTGCTGCTCGTCGGCATTGACCTTGGCCAGCAGGAACGCACCCTGATACTCGGTTGCGATCTTCTCCAGCATCGGCATCAGCACTTTGCAGGGCTCACACCAGTCGGCCCAGAAGTCGACCACGACCGGGCGGGTTTGGGACTCCTCAATCAGCAGCCTGGCGGCATTGGACTCATCAATGTTGACTATGAAATCGCTCACAGCGTCTCCTACTCTTGTTCCTGGCAAGTGGCGCCAATCTTTCGCCCGGCAAACCCAGACAAGGTTTGCGGGACACGCCACAAGTACATCCATGTAAGCTCGGCGGCGGCCGTCCATGGCCGCCGACGGTCCCACAAACCTTGTCTGGCTCTACAGGGCTACCCGACGAGGCAGGGGGAAGGTTCACGACTCTTTTGCTGTCTACAGCCCCAGTACGTCCCGCATGTCATACATGCCGGACTTCTGCCCTGCCAACCAACCAGCCGCGCGTACCGCACCCCTGCCGAACGACATTCGACTGGACGCCTTGTGCGTAATCTCCACCCGCTCGCCCTCGGCGGCGAAGGTGACCGTATGATCGCCGACAATATCGCCGGCGCGCACCGTGGCGAAGCCAATGGTTTCCCGCTCGCGGGCTCCGGTCTGCCCCTGGCGGCCATAGACCGCGACTTTTTCCAGGTCACGGCCCAGGGCGTCGGCCACGACTTCACCCATGCTCAGGGCAGTGCCCGAGGGCGCATCAATCTTGTGGCGGTGATGGGCCTCGTATACTTCCACATCGACGTCGTCGCCCAGCACGCGGGCGGCCATGTCGAGCAGCTTGAAACAGAGATTCACCCCGGTGCTGAAGTTGGTGGCCTTGCAGATGGGGATCTGGCCAGCGGCGGCATCCAGTTCAGACTGCTGCTCGGGCGTGAAGCCAGTGGTGCCTATCACGATGGCCTTACCCGCAGCCACACACTGGGCTACATTGGCGATGGTTGCATCGGGAATACTGAAGTCGATCAGTACATCCAGGTCGGCGATAACCTCGGCCAGGTCACCCACAACGACCACGCCATTCTTGCCCAGTCCCGCCAGTTCGCCGGCATCGGCACCGAGCAAGCTGCTGTCCGGTCTCTCCACCGCGGCGCTCAGCTGCAAATCGTCACCGGCCAGGTCAATTGCCTCGACCAGGATACGACCCATACGCCCGGCCGCGCCGGTGATACCAATTCGAGTTGTCATAGCTTCATGTCGTCAAAGAAGTTCTTTACGCCTTCAAACCAGCTGGTCTGGCGGGGGCTTTGTGATTTGCCGCCCTCCCCCAGGCTCTCCTGAAACTCTCGCAGCATCTCTTTTTGCTGCTTGTTCAGATTAACCGGCGTCTCTACGACCGCCCGGCACAGCAGGTCACCTACACTGCCTCCGCGCACAGGCTTGACGCCTTTACCGCGCAGTCGGAACAGTTTACCGGTTTGTGTCTCGGCGGGAATCTTCAATTTCACCCGGCCATCGAGGGTCGGTACTTCGAGCTCGCCCCCAATAGCAGCGTCAACAAAGGTAATGGGTACCTCGCAGTAGAGGTTTTTGCCATCGCGCTCAAATATAGGGTGTTGCTTGACCGACATCTGGACGAACAGGTCACCGGGTGGACCACCTTCCGGTCCGGCCTCGCCCTCGCCCGACAGACGTATCCTGTCGCCGGTATCGACACCGGGTGGCACCTTCACAGACAGGGTCTTGGTCTTCTCTACCCGGCCCTGACCATGACAGCTGGTGCATGGGTCTGAAATCGACTTGCCCCGGCCCCGACAGGTCGGGCAGGTTTGCTGAACCTGGAAGAAACCCTGCTGCATGCGCACCTGGCCAACACCGCCACAGGTACCACAGGTCGTGGGCGTGCTGCCTTTCTTGGCACCGGAGCCATCACAGGTTTCGCAACTTGTCAGGGTTGGCACCCGAATCTCTACCGTTGTGCCCTTAACCGCATCTTCCAGCGAAATATCCAGCGTGTAGCGCAGGTCGGAGCCGCGTTGCGGACCGCCCGGGCCCTGGCCGCGACCACCACCGCCAAAGATATCGCCAAAGACATCACCAAAGATATCGCTGAAGTTGCCGCCGCCGAAACC